>JBDKUX010000154.1:0-97294 GCA_039679455.1 Smithella sp.
CCTGCCGATTCGGTAATAGACTTAGCCGCTGCCTGCGCATCACTCAGATTTATATCGGCAATTGCCACGTAAGCGCCCTCCCGGGCAAAGGTCCGGGCGATTTCCAGACCGATGCCGCTCGCGGCACCGGTGATAACGGCGACTTTATCACGCAGTTTCATATATTTTCCCTTTCCTTCGCAACCGACTATTACAAGATTGTTTTCTGATGCCTCTTTAAAAAATATGCCTGGAAAAGCTGGCATAGAAGTATCTCGAATAACGGCCGGGTAAAGACGTTCTTAAACCGTCCACTTTTTAATCATAACCTGTAAAAGAGTCCTTTCTATTCAACTATCACTTCATAAAACTGGGGACTCGGCTTGCCTTCAAACAACGGCGCTACCCGCTTGCCGGCTTCATCATGCTCAGGACTGTTGTGCATAGCCAGAAAGGTTTCCTGGCTATCATGTTCAACTACAGCAGCATAATTACCGCCTTTTAATGGTTTTAAAAGTCGTCGGCTGATAAAACCTTTCTGCCTTGCAAACTCTTTATTGGACCAGGCGAACCATTCCCTGAATTCTTCATCCTTTCCGGGCTTAATCGGCGGGAAACTAATGATAACGATAAACATAGTATTTATCCCCTTTCTGATTATTTTGTGGAATATATCTATTGACCGTCATTTTCATTCTGCTACTTGACGGGCAAAAGTTCTTTAGTCTTTAATTTAGAAGGCATGAAAATTCCTATTACACCAGTCAACCCGACGCTCATGACTATGTTAAAAAAGAAGGCGGCAAATCCGAGCGCCAGCAGGAAACCGGCTAAAGCCGCGAGTACCATGCAGGAAGTAAATTCTCCTTCGAAATAGATCGTCCGTCTCAGCATCCCCTGCAATCCGGCCATGCCCATAAAGGCGCCCATTCCGATACCGCCGAGGAGGTGGGCCCAGAAATGAAAGCCGGCGAGTTTATTGCTGTATAGTTTTGCGCCGTTCGTCAAAATCGGCAGCAGATAATATATGACGGAATAAAGGGTCATGGTAAGCCCCACAAGTATAGCGACATGCACGTGTGGTCCAACGATCCATTGTGTGTTATGGAGGATTCTGTTCAGTCCCAGGTCCGCCTGCATGATCCCGGCAGGAATAGCAAGACCGAATCCGAGCAGGCCACCCAACAGGAACTTCAGAGGATGCGTCATTTTAAGCGGCCGAGCGCTCCAGAGCGTCACCAGCGTTATAAAGAATGCGAGTCCCTGGGTAATCAGCTCGAAAGTGGTGACCATTTCACCCGATACTATTTTTAGAATTCCGGGCTGCGCCTGATCGGACATTAAATGGTGTGACCAGACCGTCCAGGAGACCACCAGTTCTATGAATAATGCCATGCGTGCGATGTTTTCCATAAAGAGTCTTTTCCCTGTTATGAGGGTGACAAGAAGGTACCAGGCACCGGCGACAAAAATGAGCACCAGCCCGTCCGCTACAAGGTCGAGCCCCCACCAGAACCAGTTCTTGTAAAGTAGGGCGTCAATAGCCGAGCGCCTGAGGTCATGGCCGAATACTGCGGCAACCATGTATACGATAATCAGTATCCCGGTAAAAAGTATAACCCCCGCATTAAGAGCCGTATCAATGGTTCCCCGGGCGATCGCCGCTACCGGCAGCGAGACCAGGTGCTCCCTCTTTTTCCTACCAAAAAAGTTGGTAAATCCACTCACCCCCAGCGCGGAAGCGATAAGCGCTCCGGCAGGCTGTCGGGCTATTCCTTCAGGCGTATAAGCTATGGTAGCGAAAATGTTGATGGCGAAGAAAACAGCGCCCAGCATGATAAGGGCAATACCGAGAATAAAAAATATTCCGCCCCATATGCTAAACTGCGTAAAATCAGCCGGGAGAGGCCAGTACAGTGTATATAAGGGGGCATAATGAGTGACGAAGCCCGATAGCCAGAAGGTTAAAGTACCTCCTGCGACAAGCCCGCATGTCCAGTTGGCAAGCTTGATGCTCCAGAGCGGCTTTTTCATCAGGAACGGCACGAGAAAAAGAAAAGCACCGAAAACCATGGAATAGGTTGATCCGAAAATGCCTACAAGCGGGTGCGCCGTCATTATCCCGTAAAACTGCCCGGGAGGAATAATGCCAACCGGTTTCACCAGGTACAGACGCATTATCATCCCTTCAATCAGTGCAAAGCTATAATACAACAGTCCCACGACTACAAACCGCAGAGTCATTTTCTGCATAGGAGTCAGGGTATCTGATTTGAACAGCCCTTGCTCACCGCTCATAAATGTCTGTATAAAGGTCATGGCATATTCCTCATATTATATCTTGATGATAATTATTACGCCATAATCACTCGATAATTTCGACTGCGTTTTTTTCAACCATCGCTATTCCTTGCGGCCCCGAATATTCAGTCGATCGAATGGTGTATATACCTGGTTTGTCAAAAAGCCAGATGATATCATTCACATAACCGGGCATTACCTGCATCTGGAAAAGCATGGAGTGGTCCTTGCGGAATAATCCGAAACCGTACGTCAAATCCTCGGAGGTCAAGTTGAACCGTACAATTTCACCTTTTTTGATGATCATTTTTTCCGTTGGGAGTATAAATTTGTGCCTTACGATATTGATGTTGAAAGTTTTATCGGCTTTGTATTCCGACCGGTTGAGGTCCATCGGTTTCCATGGAATCGTTTCATGTGTGATAATGTGCAGCGATACTCCGGCTAAAACCAGACATCCGGCAAAAGTGTAAAAGAGTGCAGGCTTGATCTCCTTGCTCTTTCCATTTTTTGTCACCCTGTATCCGAACCATCCTATAACCGATATGATGGTTAGGGCATACAGTGTGTACACAACCGCCTGACCGGTGAGAACTATGTTTGAGTCAACCATATACCCTCCTTTTTTTAGGATAAGATCTTGTCACAAAACATCACGATCTTGTTCATTTCACTGCTTCAAAGGGACTGATAATATTGGGTATGCCTTCACGGATTAATGTATTGGTCTCGGGATTAATTTTACCATCAGTTGTGTCCGGCACTTGTTTAATGCAAACAATGATCTTCAACTAAAGACCTCCTCTTAAACTGTCTTTTGGGTAAACAATTTTTTTCCCCTCAACTTTTGCAAACGACGTGAGAAGATGAGGTTTGCCTGTTTTTTCATTCATTATGTCGATCACTTCAATATTCCGGACCAACAGGGCATCGCTGATCAGGGATCGGTGACAACGCCAGGGTAAAGCTTCAGCGCACATAATAGCTGTCGGCTTATCCTTGATCATTGCAATAAGCTGATCCATGCTTTCCTGGAATTGGGTTGTCTGCATATAATCGGCGTAACCACGAAAGGAAACATTTTCCCAGGCGGTATTGATCGAGGCTTGTGTTGTATGCCGCAGTCCTCCCAGTCCTTTCATGTGGATATATCCTATATCTTCCTGGTTTAAACTTTTGCGTAGCTCCTTTTCATTATACTGTGGGTTGTGTCTTGACGCCGCTATTGTCCGTACATCAACGATTGTTTCAATCCAATATGTTTTAAGGATCGCAATAAATTCATTGATGGGTCGCGTTGAGTGACCAATTGTATAGGCGATGCTCATGATTAAAACCTGTCATTAATTCCATCTATCCTTACTCTATGTGCCCCATATGGACTTTTGTTCATTGCACTGGTTGATAGCCATGGGCTTGCTTGCCGATCTGTAGCGTCAAATCGGAAGGTGTCCTGGCTTTGACCGGATCGAGAATCCGGTAAGCGAGCAGTTTAATGCGGTCGTTTACGAGGAACCAGGCGAGGACATAAACCCACACTACAAACGCCCAACCCCAGCCCAGGGGTGTCATAAACAATCCGTAAACCGCGATCAAAGTTGCCGCCAATTGTGTTCCTAACACCGCAACCAGCAGAATCGTTGAGGGACGAATGGTCCAGAATGGACCACGCGTGCGTGTGAGGAAAATCGTCAGATGCCCGGCCACGGATAGCTTCAGATACATCGATGCCGCAAAGTCAGCTTTTTTCAATGCGGGGGCGTCGTTCACTCTGTCGCCCGTCATACCGACGATGTGCCCTCGTTTTTGCAGGACATCCACGATATGAAACTTGTGTTCAGGGAATACCTGGGCGAAACCGTCGGCCTTTTCGATGGACTCGGACACCACAGTGGTCTCTTGCTTATTTGAGTCGCCCAGGCTGCTGGCATCGAGTATATTTGCTCCCATTTCCAACTTCTTGGCGGTTTCTTGGGCGATGGCCAGTGCATCGCCCGTAACCATTTTGATCTTCACTCCCATTGCCAGTGCGGTCGCGATGGTAGCCTTGGCATCTTCTCGTGGCGGATCGAACAAAGGCAACACACCAAGAAATTGCCACCTGCCTTCCACATCCGTCTTTGCCACGCCCAATGAGCGAAAGCCGCGCACTGCTAATTCGTTGACAGCCTTCTCTACGGCCGGCTTAATCTCACCAATATCGGCGGACAACGCCAGAATCACCTGCGGCGCACCTATATATTCCGCTTTTGTTATTTCTTAGACTACCTCTTAATACCCTTGGCATTTAGTTCCGATGCGGACTTCGAAGAAGCTACTCTGATGCATGTTTTCCTCGTCCAGATTAGATTCCTGTCCTCAGTCGCTTTAGGACTTCGATCATAGCCCACGGAGAAGTCACCTCCCGTCCTGACCCTCACTGAATTACTCAGCAGATCGACAGCCCCGAGAAGCGCACTTCCTTGGCGCCGTAGGATTGATCCTTTTGCAAACTCGATTGCATTCAATTCAAGAAGTGTTCCAGATGGGAATAGCCCGGCAGACACATTACAAATAGCGAATATATAAGTATTATTTTTGAATGGGAAAGTGAGATTTTGGTGAGATGGATAAGAAATGCCCTCAACATATTGCGGATATACAAGATATTGATGGTTCATGGTGAGGGTATTCGTTTTTTCAGGGCTGTGTACTCCCCATCTTCTTGATCCGGAAACGGGGGAATGCTTGGATAGAAATTGATGATCGAAGCAGCACCTTTAACGATTAACGATTATAATCTTCTATTCAGGGCGGAAACGAAATTGACTATATGGAACAAGGAAAGTTTTCCGAGGACCGGAGGGAGACCGGAGGGCCGGAGCGGCATGTCTACGAAAAATAATGCCTAACTATTTCTAGTGCTTAGGCATTGAAGTGATTCATTCTGGGAGCCGTCCCAAAGCAAGCGCGCTACCAAGCTGCGCTACGCCCCGAAAGACCACATTTTCCTTTTGGAGCCGGCCATGTTGGTGATATAAAACGACGCTCAGCTAAAAGTATGTTCGAATTGCCGGTTCAGGAAGTAGCGGACTTCCCCTTCTTTAGTGAGTGGAATGATGGAATTGCGGTAAAAGGCCATGATTTCCTCGGAAGGAATGCGGCGCCGGACCTCCGGATTGATCTCGGCCTGTATATGCTCCACTTTATCCGCGACTCGTTTAAGAATTCTCTCCTCGACCTCTGTCCGGGTCAGAGCAACGAGCAAGCCGGCCCGATCTTCGGCTTCGATCATGGTTCGATATTTAGTTTTATCGGATTGATATTTGCTTTCCGCCACATAGAGCGTACCGAAATGGATACGACGCGCGATCGCCTGGAGCGCCATGACATCGTGCTCCACCGAAGAGCCGTACTGACCGTCATCTCCTTCAAGGCAGATACGGGGAATCAGTTTCATATACGCGTCGAGTATCTCGTCGGCCATGTTGATAGAATTCAAGTCGCGTAAAAAAAGACCTGTTTCCGGCAGGGTAACGCGACGCCTCGGCTGCGGTAAGTTTTTGGTAAAGGGACGTTCTTCCGGAACGCAAAATCTGCCGAATACCGCGTCCATTTCTTCATGATACCGGAGACGAAGTTCAAACAGGCTCGTATTTCCTCCACCTTCAAAACCGCTGTGATCGGGGTCATAGGCCGCTTTATTGGCGGCAAACTGCGCGCGGTTTATCAGCATGAAAATGATGGTTTCTTCCAACCCTTCCAATACGGCTGCTATTTGGGCTAAATCAAATTTTCCTCGATATAGAATCGGCTTTATCGTTGTCGGCATGGGTGGATTCTCTTTGTTAAGGAATTGCTTTTTTGAAGAGGGAGTATAAGAAGATAAAATATATGTGTCAAGAAAGTTTGGAGAGTTTGGAAAACAAAAACGATTATTTAATTGACTGTTCATGGCAGATTCCTTATATTTCAGATACGATATAACGTACTGGCAGCGTTGATTATATTAGGAGGATGAATATGAAATCTGCATCTTTTGCTGATGATAAAGTAAAGCCCGCAGCACTGGCCGGCACATGGTATCCCGGCGATGCGCGTGAGCTTGGCGACATGCTTGACGGTTATCTCAAGAAAGCTTCATTGCAGGAACTGAGCGGGGACATAGGAGTTATCATATCTC
This sequence comes from Smithella sp., assembly GCA_039679455.1. Lineage (GTDB taxonomy): Bacteria > Desulfobacterota > Syntrophia > Syntrophales > Smithellaceae > MVRV01. The sequence goes on from JBDKUX010000154.1 coordinate 6,443, forward strand.
CACACGCCGGTTATATATATTCCGCACCGACGGCATCTTTCGGATTCAAGGCCGCATCCTCCCAAAAGGTGAGCACAGTAATTATTCTGGCGCCTTCCCATCAGTATTCCTTCGAAGGCGCTTCCGTCTGGCCGGAAGGAGCATTTGAGACGCCCCTTGGCGCGCTTGAGGTGGATAAAGAACTGGCGGCCAGAGTTATGGCGTTTGATAAGCGATTCATTTTCCGCCGGGACGTGTTCGAGGGAAGCGCAGGCTGGCCGGAGAATTCGGTGGAAACCCAACTGCCGCTGATCAAGAAGATTTTTCCATCGGCGAGGATTCTTCCCATTATCGTCGGTTATCCTCCGGATGTGGACATGGTCAAGACCATCGCCTCCGCCCTCGATACTGTTATAGGCGACCGGACTGATGTCCTGATTGATATCAGCGTGGATCAGTCGCACTTCCATTCTTTGAAAGAAGCCAAAGCAATCGATGCCCGTGGGCTCAAGGCAATCGAGGATATGGATATCAACGGATTCTGGAACGGGCATGCCGCCCGCGAGATGGAGGTGGACGGTTTTCATGTAGTTACGGCGGGTATGCTATACGCCTATGCGCGCGGATTCAAGAAGGTTAAAGTCTTACATTACGCAACTTCCGCAGATGCGACCGGGGACAGTTCCAGAGTTGTCGGATATGCATCTATTGCGTTTTATCGCGAAGCGCATGCCGCAACAGAAGATGCGGCGACAAAAAGTAATTTGACCCCGGAGCAGAAGGCACGGCTTCTGGCTATTGCCCGTGAGACACTCGATACGTTCGTCCGTACGGGAAAGGCGCCGAAATATCATGAAAAGGACCAGCGGCTTTCGCTGGAGGAAGGCGCGTTTGTTACCTTGAATAAGCATGGCGCCCTGCGCGGGTGCATCGGCAATATCATTGGCAGCGGGCCGCTTTATCAGACGGTAAGCCAAATGGCGGTAGCTGCGGCATCTGAAGATCCCCGTTTTCGTCCGGTCAGAGCCGATGAATTAAAAGATATTGATATCGAAATATCGGTTCTTTCCAAACCCCGCGTTGTCCACGGTGCGGACGAGATCGAGCTGGGAAAACACGGCGTTATCGTAAGCAAGGGATATTTAAACCGCGGCGTATTCCTGCCGCAGGTGGCAACCGAGACCGGGTGGAGCAAAGACCGCTTCCTGGCGGAGCTTTGCTCTCAGAAAGCGGGTTTGGCTCCGGATAGCTGGAAAGATCCGTCCGTCAAGCTCGAGGTCTTTACTGCGGATGTGTTTGAAGAAAAATAGTAGCCGGTCAACCACTATTTTAATCCGCTGCTTTCTATATAAACCGTATCGCTTTTACAATTTTCCTGTTTGGACTTGGTCTTAGCGGCACCTTTGGTCATAATGGAAAGATCCGAATCGTATATGAAATTAAGGGGAAGATTCACCCTCACCTCTTGCAGATACTTGCTATCGGCGCACAAAAGCGTGATTCTATCCGCAACTTCCTGTCCATAGGCATCCTTAACGTTTGCAAAAAAATCTTTAATGGACATGTCTCTTCCCGAGTGGGATTTAATATACGAACCAATCGCCGAAGCATCCACTGATTCAACCAACTTTAGCGCTGCTAAAAAATAATCGTCGTCAGGAAGATTTTGACAGGTTCCGTGTTTGTTCCATTCATACGCTCCAAATGTCTGTTCATAATAGAAATTGGGCATCCAGGGGGCAAGTTTGGAAACTGTTGATTCTTCCAGTTCCAGTTTTGGGCCGACACAGTTTCCGTATTTAGTCCCACAGGCTTTTCTGTTAGGCCAAAGTCCATGAAGGGTTATATGATCGACAACCAAATCGCCCTGCTTGATTGCATCACATTCCGGCTTTTTTCCCTTGTAGTTATAGTGTTTACAAAAGCCAGGCTGCCAGGTCAGAGCTAGAACATAACTGTCGTGTTGATTTTTTGTACTGCACTTGGCTGTTTTGTCGCCGTCACCTTGATCCGGTTTGCCATCATCAAAGTATTTTGTTCCGCACTCACCGGAAACCCAGCGCAGCGGATCTTTAATTCCGGGGACATTGATGCGCACCCACTCCATGTCTTTGTTGTTGACTTCAACGGCATCGTATTCCGTTCCGGGAGTAGTTCTTATCAGGCCCGGATTGGTACCTTTATTGAATGATTTGTATGCGTCGCATGCAGAAACGGCCTTGAAGGTGCCGGATACTGATCCGGCAAAGGCATAAGAAGTAGAAAATAATAAAATTGAAATAATAAGAATAAACAAAGATTTTTTGATTTTCATTTAAACCTCCCTAAACGTTACTTTTTTAGTAAACCTCTTTTCACACGTCTAATCTTTTTTTGCCGCCATTTCAACCTGGCACATAAAACCCCCATCGGCTCTATTTTTACAGGAAATGCAACCTGTATATGTGCACATCTATCCATTTTGACATAGAAATGCAATGCAGATTTAACTGAAAATAAACGGATAGGATTATTATCTATTCGTGATTATACAAAAGTTATGGCGGGTAGTCTCACTCTTGTTCAAATTAGTTTTTTTAAGATAAGAAAGTTGAGCCCTGATTTGGTATAGAAATTTTTGCCAAAAAATCAAATCCAAAGTAGGACTCGACCATAAGCAGATTAAGTTAATGTCGTTGACTTAAGAAAGTGCTCAGGAACAAAAACACCTTTCTTTAAGATAATTTGGACAGCTTATCGACGGATTTTTTCTCCTTACTTCTCCTTCATGATAATTCCTCTTACGTAATAACATCGAACCCGATGGCCTGCCTGTGCCGTTCCCACGTATTGTCAAGAAGCATAAAATAACCGAACAGCTGATATTTATATTCTGCAGAATCTACAGAAGTATGAAAGGGCTTGGAAAGCAGGGTCGAATAAATAAGCTGTCCGAGGAAAAGTCCTTCTGCTATCTCAACAAGCTCATCGAGACAAGCCCCGATTGGCGCGGGTCCGCCGATCATCGGGTATCGGTAATGAAACTGAAATACCTTCTTCTTTTTTTCTCCGCTGCTATTCATCGGCAGAATCGATTCCTGATCGGAAACCCCCAGGAAGATGTAGCCCTGCCGCACAAAAGGAGACGGTCCTGAATCGGCTAATTGCTGAACAGAAGGGATGGGAGGATGGTAATTCATATCAAGCATCCGCATAACCGCATCCATTGCCAGAATACGGGAATCCTGTATGTTGTTACCGAAGACCCAGCGCGTTTTTGCTTCATGGATCCAGAATTCCTTGTCGGCGTCGGACATCCCTTTGTCCCAGGAACCGCTTTTCAGATGTCGGGCATAAGGCCCTTCCTTGCTCCAGAAATCGTCCCGGTTCTTCTTTACAAGATCGTAATGGGGCCAGCTTGCGGGGTGGATCTTGAGCTCCATCACGCGCTCCGGATAACGTTGTGAAAGATCGGGGCTCTCATCCAGAAACATGCTCAGCTTACGCCCGCTTATGCTCTCGAAGGACTTGCCTGCCCAAGGAAAGATGAACCTCCCGATAGAGGCCCACACGGCGTCCAGAACATTAGGCCCACGTGGTTTGTTCTTAAGCAGGCAGGCGAGACTGCTGGGAAAAATGATGTCCTCATCAAGACTCTGTCGCAAGGTGTCACCGAACCCCAGATGCAGATTCAATGTTGCACCATGGTAATAATCGAACCCGCGGCAAGGCTCTTCCTCGCCATACCAGAAAAGCTTCTCCGGAGCATCGAACCGGACATTGAGACCCTTGCCTTGCCCTTGAAATAAGCCGGCTGACACTTGCGGGGCGATGCCGCATCTAAACAAACGATTCAGTTTTTCAAAGTGCCGCAAATGGTCGTCCAGAGAACTCTGAGCCGATATCTCTTTCTGTATCCGCTGAAGCATTTGCAGAATCGATTCTCCATCCTGCAGCAGTTTTCTTACATCTCCATCATCATTTCTCGTTGATGGTTCCAGACAGAACGATGTAAACTTCTTACGAAGCGCCTCATTGCCTTTCCAACCCGACACCCAGTTCGTGACTTCGTCTGAGGCCGTATCCCTGTCACTGCCGGTGCGCATATATGCCGCTTTAGGAGAGGTAGATAATCGATCATATCCCAATTCGACATATCCGCTTTCACCGGATCTCGGCCGCAAATACGGGAAGGCATCGTCTGCGTAGGTCTCTCTTGCAAACGCAGGATCTATCATTAAGAAAAAGCCGTTGTTCTGATAACCGTAGTCAAGGCCCGATGAGTCTGGCTGATAGGGCTCACCGATCGGCCAGTTCTTTTTCCGCAGACCGGGGATGTCTATTCTCAATGCTCCTAATGTGTAATGCTTTGTCGCCATCACCAACTGACCGATAAATACACCGTCGGCAATCTGGACAAGCTCATCAATAAGCGTCGTTTCCGGGTATACCCCTCCAAGAGCAGGCCACCGGTAATTAAGCTGATAAACGGATTTGCTTTTCATCTCCGGGACCACGGATGTTCCCGGCTGCGCAATGAACAGTCCTCCGGTCTTGCTGTATGGGATGTTCTTTTCCTTCTGAAGGTTCTCTGTCTCGAGTATACCGAGAAATCCTGATGCCGAAGCATCCCAAGGACGCTCCTTTAGTTGCCATGCTCTGGTTAGAACTGGGATTGCTAAGCCCTGGAGCAGATTGGGGTTTGCCGGTTCACGAAAAAAGTTACGACCAATTCTGGTGGTTTCCGAAGAAAACTTCTTGAGCACCTGTGGATCATTTCCCGTCTTCTTTGCCACGACATTCCTGGATACAGACTCAAACGTTTTTCCCATCCATAGACCGGTTGTTGTGAATGTCGCATTCCACAAGGATGCCATCATTTCGATCCCCGCCATGGCGGAACGGTCCTTAGCAAACATCCGTGCCGTGTTACGAAAGTAATCGCTATCGCGGATGGCGACCGTAACGCCGATCATTGGTCCGTCTAGAACTGCATTTCTGCCGCACATGAACAGTATCTTTAGTTTTTCGAAGATCCCATCCCATTCATCTTTCCGACGATTATCGGACAATATGCGCTGAAATCTTCCCAGCATGCTGAAAACATTATCTTTGAGATCATTGGCGATGATTGATTCGAGCTTCTCCGAAAGCTCTTTTTGTTCCTCATCAGAACTGGAAGGGAAATTATCCTTATCGAGGTATTTGTTCATTTTATCCTCCATATATTATGACAAATTGAGGTCATTTCTCCTAATATATTTTAAGCGTGGCTGATTTCGTTGCTGCGGCTCCATATAATAAAATAGCGAATTTTCTCAAAAATGTGAAGGATAACTTATTCCTCGATATAGCCATCTACGGAATGATAAGAAACGACGGCAAAAACTATTACAAGATGAATAACATGTATTATATTTTTCCCCCTCCTGAAAAATATTTTCGTTTACCATTCCAGGATGAACCGGTAAAAAGTTGTAAAATTAACAATTTTCATGCGACCTCGTAAAAAGGTCGCAGTCAAGGCGTGCGAATACTGAGAAATGAAAAGTACTTAGGGTACGCTGCAGTGACGAGGGATGAAGCGCAACGCAGCATCCGGCCTTTTAGCGGGGTCGCCATTCCATACAGGCCGAACAAATTCCGTGTTCTTTATTTTTCGGCCATCTTCAACAGCCAGTCTTTTAATTTTGCTACCGCCTGTCCTCGATGGCTTACCTTGTTTTTAATTTCCGGGGGCAGTTCAGCGGCGGTCATTTTCAGCTCCGGCACCCAGAAAAGAGGATCGTAACCAAATCCGTTTGTACCGCGTTCTTTTTCGATAATTCGTCCTTCCCATTTTCCTTCAAAAGATTCGTAAGTGCCGTCTTTTCGATATAAAATTAAAGAACAATAAAAGGCCGCCGTTCTTTTTTCTACAGGAATATTTTTTAACTTGGCCAGAAGTTTGGTGTTATTTTCCCGGTCGGTTGCCTTGACGCCCGCGTATCGGGAAGAATAAATTCCGGGTTCGCCGTTTAATGCATCCACTATTAAACCGGAGTCATCAGCCAGTGTTGTTTCACCGGTAAATTCGCAGATGATCTTTGCTTTCTTTAATGCATTTTCCTGGAAGCTCGATCCGTCTTCAACTATTTCCGGAACATCTTTGTAATTATTTAAAGATACCAGTTCGATCCCTGTTTCCGACAGCATTGAACTGATTTCTTTAACCTTACCCTCATTTCCGGATGCAAAGACTATTTTCATGACCACCAGTCGCCTGTAATCTCTTTTTGCCTGGCGGTTATTTTTCTAATTCCAACTGCTGCCAGTTCGGTCATCTTATCCAGTTGTTCTTTATTGAAAGGCTGCTGCTCGGCTGTTCCCTGAACTTCGATAAAGAGTCCGGAGCCGGTCATAACAAAATTCATATCTACTTCCGCCCTGTAATCTTCTTCATATTCCAGATCAATGACAACTTCATTATCAACAATACCGACGCTGATCGCTGACACAAAATCGGTGACGGGAATTCTATCTATTAATCCATCCTGCCTCATTTTTTTGAATAAATCCACCAGGGCCACAAATCCACCGGTGATAGATGCTGTTCTTGTTCCTCCGTCCGCCTGGATAACATCGCAATCAATATAAATTGTTTTTTCGCCGAAAGCCGTTAAATCCGTCACCGCGCGCAAGGATCTGCCGATCAGCCGCTGGATTTCCTGAGTCCGCCCGCCCAACCGGCCGCGTGCAACTTCTCTGGCGGTCCTGGTCTGCGTAGCCATGGGCAGCATCGAATATTCCGCAGTCAACCAGCCTTTGCCGGTGTTTCTCAAAAAAGGCGCTGTCTTCTCATCAAGTGCAGCCGTGCAAATTACCTTTGTGTTGCCGAATTCCACCAACACTGAAGCGGCATGCTGCAGATATTTATTGGTGATTTTAATGGGCCTCAGCTCATCCCACTTTCTACCACTGCTTCTCATAATCAACCATCACTTGAAAAATAATTTAATGCTCCTGGCTAGAGTTTTTGCTATTTCTAATTGGCCGGCTGCTGAAAGCAGCTTTTTTCTTTCTTCCGGATTTGTAGCAAAACCAATTTCCACAACTGCCGCCGGAACATTCACTTCTTCCAGAATGGGAGTTTCCGCCTCCCTCAATCCTCTTCCCTTGCGGGGAAACAATGCATCCAGATTTTTTTGTATAATCTGGGCAAGTCTTACAGACTCATTGAGATATTTATTTTTTTCATTGTCTGATTCGTTTTTCGCCTTCTTTTTTTTATCGGCTGTCTCTTTAAATCCGGGATAGTATATTTCAAATCCTGTTGCATTCTTGCCGAAACCGGCATTAATGTGCAGGCTCAAGAAAACATGCGGCTTGAGCTTGGAAATTTTTTTCCGGCGGTCTTCGATGCTTATTGTCTTATCAGCATCGCGGGTTAAGACAATTTCGTAAGCGCCTTCTTTGGCAAGCTCTTTCTGCAAAGCCAGGGCAATGGCCAGCGTAATATCCTTTTCTCCAACTTTATCCGTAATACTTACACCGCGATCTTCACCGCCATGCGCCGGATCGATCATCACCATATTTTTTCTTGCCGCAGCGGATGAATCCTGCTCTCCGCAGACGGCGATGGCGCAAATCAGGAGTAATACCCAAAAAAGTATTTTTCTTTCTTTACAAAGCATTATCTCACCTTACTTAAGTTTGCGCCTGCTTATATGCAAACTGGTCTTTGTTTGTCAACATCCAAATAGTAACGGCCTCGTCAAAAGGCCGGATGCTATGTGAATCCGGCGTATGCGGTCTGCGCTTCATCCTTCGTCATTGCTCAGGATTTGCGTATTCTTTCGATGGACTTGACGGCTTTCATCTGTTTAATTGCCACCACGATTTGATTGAGCTGTTTTAAATTATTGACATCAATCACAAAAGTGCAGGTGGCAATCAAATCATTCGTTTCCACCTGTGCGTAGCTTATATTTATATCCAGTGAAGAAATTATCGAACTGACTTCAGTTAAAATACCTTTGCGGTCGTCGCAAACAACTTTGATACGTACGGGATAGGTGTGTTTTTCCCGGACATCCCAGTTAACTTCGACGGTCCGGTCAACATCAAGATTTTTAACCTGCGGGCAATTTCGCGTATGAACAGTCATACCCCGGCCGCGTGATATGTATCCTACTATTTCATCGCCGGGAATAGGATTACAGCAGCGGGCAAACTTGACCAGGACATTTTCCACGCCTGTTAACGATATGCCCATCGACGGCACATCAGATTTCGTTTTAGCTTTGACTTTTTCCGGTGCCGGCTCTGTTGTTTCCTCCGCTTCCTCACCTAGAAAAAAATTAACGATTTGCCTGGGGGATATGCGTCCAAAACCAACCTGGGACACAAGTTCATCAAGAGAATTTACGCTGTATTCAGCCAATATTTTTTTAACATCTTCCGATTTTGCATAGTCGCTCATTCTCAGATTATGTCGTTTGAACTCTTTATCCAACAAATCACGCCCCAACATCAGAGAGCTTTTCTTCTCTTCCTGATTAATCCAGTTTTTAATCTTGGAGATTGCTCTTGTTGTTACGACATATTTCAGCCAGTCCTTGCTTGGGTGCTGTCCGGCCTGGGTCATAATCTCGACCAGATCGCCGTTTTGCAGTTCGTATCTTAGTGGAACGATTTTCCTGTTAACTTTAGCCCCTATGCATTTATTTCCAATATCGGTGTGAATGCTGTAGGCAAAATCGATGGGCGTTGCCCCTTTGGGGAAGGCAATAACATCTCCTTTCGGGGTAAATACGTAAACTTCCTCCGGAAACAGCGACAGCTTAAGATTGGACATGAACTCCCGCGGATCTTTGATCTCCTGCTGCATCTCCAGCATCTCGCGTAGCTTCTTTATCTGGGCGTCTTCATCGTCTTTAAATGTTCGCCCTTCCTTGTATTTCCAATGCGCAGCAATGCCTTTTTCCGCCCACTCATGCATTGCCTTTGTTCGGATTTGAATTTCCAGCCTCTCCCCATAAGGACCGATCACTGTCGTATGCAATGACTGATAATTGTTGGCTTTAGGCATGGCAATATAATCTTTAAATCTGCCCGGAACCGGCTTCCACAAAGCATGAACAGTACTGAGCGCCTCGTAGCACGCTTTGACGTTATCCGTATCGAGAATCACCCGAAAGGCCATCAGGTCGTAAACTTCATCGAAATTTAAATTCTGCTCCTGCATTTTTTTATAAATGCCGTATAAATGCTTGGCCCGCCCTTCGACGTATCCTTTAATGGAAAACTTTTCCAGTTCCGCCCGGATAATGCTTTTTATTTCTTCCGTATAAAGGTCGCGCGATTCTTTGGTCTTCACCACACGGCGGGACAATTCGTTATATTCTTCCGGATGTAAATGTTGAAAGGAAAGGTCTTCCAGCAGTATCTTCATCCAGTTAATCCCCAGACGATTAGCCAGCGGCGCGTATATCTCCATGGTTTCTTTGGCGATAGCGGTCTTTCTATCGGGGGTTTGATACTGCAATGTTTTCATATTGTGGATGCGGTCGGCCAGACGCACCATGAGGATACGGATATCGGCGGACATGGCCAATATCATTTTACGGAAATTTTCAGCCTGTTTCTCTTCCTGTGAACCTAAAGAAATGCGGCTTATTTTAGTTAAACCGCCGACGAGAAATGCAACATCCTTGCCGAATTCTTTTTCTATTTCTTCTATGGTGGCCAGCGTGTCCTCCACCGTATCGTGCAGCAGACCGCTGATGATTGTTGCCGCATCCAGCTTCATATCAACCAGGACGCCTGCAACCTCCATGGGATGGGTAAGATATGGTTCTCCGGATAACCGGACCTGCCCCTGATGTGCTTTCGCCGAATAGATATACGCTTTCTCGATCATCTCCAACTCTTCAGCTGTAAGATAAGCCTGAGCTTTGTCGAGAATATCTGTAATTCGCAGCATTAAAGTTCCCTGTTAATCTAAACTTGCGGTGACTGGCCCGCGGATGGATTTAAACCGTCGGCAACTTTTTTTCGAATTTCGGCTACTATTTCTGTAAGTGGATAAATTTGAGTTTCCCCTGTTTGCCTGTTTTTCAACTCAACATTTCCGGAAACAAGGTTTTTTTGACCAACGGTGACTCTCAACGGAATGCCAATCAGATCGGCATCTTTAAATTTCACCCCCGCCCTTTCATCGCGGTCATCTAAAATTACCTCAATTCCCTCCGCCAGCAAATCATTATAAATTTTTTCAGCGGCTTTGAAGACTTCTCCTTCATTCACATTTACCGGAGTAACGATAACTTGATAAGGCGCGAGAGGCATAGGCCAGATTATACCGTTGGCGTCATTATTCTGTTCGATACAGGCGGCGACTGTCCTGCCGATACCAATACCGTAGCAACCCATAATCATTATTTTTTCCTGGCCATCGCGGTCGAGATAAACAGCCTTCATGGCTTTACTGTATTTTGTTCCCAGCTTAAAAACATGACCTACTTCAATGCCCCGGACAAATTGAATATCCCCGCTGCAGCGCGGACATTTATCTTCTTTCTCAATAACCCTTAAATCGGCAAAGGATTCCACCTTGCAGTCGCGTCCGAAATTGACGTTTTTCAAATGATAATCTTCTTTGTTAGCGCCGGTGACAAAGTTAATCATGTTCATTACGGAAAAATCGGCAACGACGCGGGTTTTAATGTTCACTGCTCCGGCAAATCCCCGCGGGGCGCCTGTTGCCTGCATAATCATTTCATCATCGGCCAGTTCCAGTTCATTTGCCCCCAAATAATTTTTTACTTTAATCTCGTTGACTTCCTGGTCGCCGCGAATCAGTACCGCGCAGGGCTTTCCGTCGGCGTTAAAAATCAATGTTTTGATAATATCCTGCGGAGTCACTTGCAGAAATGCGCTGACTTCTTCAATAGTGCGCACATTCGGGGTATGCACGCTTTCCTGCGGCAGGTAGTCTTTTTCCATACCGTCAATTTTATCCGGTTTGGCCACTTCCGCCTTTTCCAGATTGGCGGCATAATGGCATTTATCGCAGACCACGATGGCATCTTCACCGGATTCGGCTGTAACCATGAATTCATGCGAATACTTGCCGCCGATGCTGCCGGAATCGGCTTCCACCGGACGGAATTTTAAACCGCAACGTCGGAAAATATTATTATAGGCGGTAAACATCTTTTCGTAGCTGATCTCCGCCCCGGCTTCATCGGCATCGAAGCTATAGGCGTCTTTCATTCCGAATTCGCGCGCACGCATCACGCCGAAACGGGGGCGAACCTCGTCACGGAACTTTGTCTGGATTTGATAAAGATTACGGGGCAGCTGGCGATATGTTTTAATGTCATTGCGCACCATGTCGGTAATCACCTCTTCATGTGTAGGCCCCAGGCAGTAGTCGCGTTCATGCCGGTCATGGAAGCGCAGCAATTCTTTACCGTAAAATTCCCAGCGGCCCGATTCCTGCCAGAGTTCGGCAGGCTGAACCATCGGCAGACAGACTTCCTGCGCCCCTGCTTTATTCATTTCTTCACGAATGATCTGTTCTACTTTGCGGATAACCCGGTATCCCAGAGGCAAATAAGAATAAATGCCGCTGGTCAACTTCCTGATCATACCGGCACGAATCATCAATTGATGGCTTATAACTTCGGCGTCGGAAGGAATTTCCCTTCCCGTCGGCAGAAACATTTCTGAATAACGCATTTAACATCTCCTTCTTTCATGACGTACTCGTAAAAAGTTTTAGAATGAACAATTTTCAGACGACCTCGTAAAAAGGCCGCAGGCAAGGCGCGCGAATACCAAGGAATTTAGCGTACGCCGCAGTGACGAAGGATGAAGCGCAACGCAGCATCCGGCCTTTTTACAAGGTCGTCATTCATTGTCCAGCGATTTTATCTCTTCAAGTAAAACCGGCACAAAATCTTTTTCATCAACTCTTTTATAGGCAACGCCTTTTTTAAACATCATCCCGAAACCCCTGCCGCCCGCAATGCCGATATCGGCATCCGCAGCTTCCCCGGGTCCGTTGACTACGCAACCCATTAAAGCTACTTTTATGTATTCTTTTCTGCCTGCCAGCGCCTTTTCTATTTTGCCGGTCAATCCCAACAGATCGATCTGGCAGCGGCCGCAGGTGGGACAGGAAACGATTTCGGGGCCGACTTTCCTGATTTTCAGCGAACGCAAGATTCCATAAGCAATGGGAATTTCCCAAACCGGATTACCGGTAACGGAGACCCTTATTGTATCCCCGATCCCCTGATAAAGCAGAGTTCCAATACCCAGCGCCGATTTTATCGCCGCATCAACCAGAGTGCCCGCTTCCGTGACACCCAAGTGCAAAGGATAGTCTGTTTTTTCGGCAATCAATTTATAGGCCTCAATCATCACGGGCACGTCCGAAGACTTCAAGGACAGCTTTAAGTTTTGAAAGTCTTCCTCTTCAAAAAGCTCAATATTTTTTAATGCGCTCGCAACCAGAGCCTCCGCTGTTACACCACCGTATTCCAAAACCATATCTTTCTGCAGCGATCCGGCATTGACGCCTATCCTGATGACCACATCCCGTTCTTTGGCTACTTTTATAACTTCGCGAATTTTATCTTTGGAAATATTGCCCGGATTGATTCTGATTGCGGCGACTCCATGCTTCATTGCATCGATGGCCAGCTGATGATTGAAGTGAATGTCGGCGATCAGGGGCAGGTTTATTTTTTTAATAATTTCCGGTATGGCGTCTACAGCATCCTGGTCAGGCACGGCAACGCGGATTATTTCGCAGCCTGCTTCTTCCAGTTCGCTGATCTGGGCAACTGTGGCATTTACATCACTGGTGTTTGTATTGGTCATCGATTGCACTGCGATCGGCGCATCACCGCCGATCGGCACACCACCCAGATTTATCCTTCTTGTCTTTTTTCTTATAGATGAAGCCTCCATGATCATAAACTTTCACCAACGTAATTAATAGATTTTATAACACGGCCGCTTATTAAGTGACAATGCTAATCTGCGCCGTGCCGTATAAGCAGATAAAAAACTCTCTGATGATGATTTCTATTTACCCTGCCAGCAGTGTAGGCACAACTGATCTCTCGGAATTCCGATTGCGGCGATCATATCTTCGATTTCGAGATACTTCAGGGAAGTGACGTTGAGATCACGGCAAATCCATTCGATCATCTGCGCATGTTTCGGCCCCGACTGATCCAAATACTCTTCAGGATTTTCCAGATCTTTCCCTTCGAGTGCACGAATAGCCTTGCGGCAGGCCAGTTCCGCTGACGTTCGCGTAGAAGACGCATATATGCAGGGGAACATTAATGGCGGACAGGCGGGACGAATATGGATTTCGCGGGCTCCGTTGTCCCATAATTTCTTAATAGTGTAATTCTTCAATTGAGTGCCGCGGACAATGGAATCATCGCAGAGAATGATGCGGCTGCCGTTAATAACTTCATGAACCGCACTGAGTTTCATTGTCGCCACCAGATCTCGTATTTCCTGAGACGGCGGCGTATAACTGCGTCCGTAACCCGGAGTATATTTAACAAGGCACCGGCGGAAAGGAATTCCCGATTCCATGGCATAACCGATTGCATGACCTACGCCGGAATCCGGCACACCGGAGACAAGATCCGCCTTCACATTATCGCGGCGGGCCAAATATCTTCCGCAGCGTTCCCTTGTACTCTCCACGCTAATACCATCATAGGTTGAAGCCGGGTAACCAGTATAAATCCAAAGAAACGAACATATTTTTTTCTCAGTACCCGGGGGCTTCTTTTGCTTTATACCCTCGGGAGAAATTAACGAAATTTCTCCGGGGCCGATAAACTTGACCAATTCATAGCCAAGGTTCTCAAAAGAGCTGGCTTCCGTGGCGACGACATATGACTTTTTATTGTTGTCTTTATTTTTGCCGATGGCCAGCGGAAAGCGTCCCAATTTATCCCGCGCGGCATAGATGCCATCATTGGTCAGCACCAGTACGCATATTGATCCTTCAATAGCTCCCCGCATGGAAGCTATTCCTTCAACAATGTTGTCCCCGCGGTTAATCAGACGGGCAACTATTTCCACATTATTAATGCTTCCGTCGGCCATCTCACTGAAGGAAACACCTTCGTCAAGAAGTTCGCTGATCAATTCATCCTTGTTGCTGATCAGCCCGGAAGCTACAAGCGCATAGGCGCCAAATTTGGAACGGATAATCAATGGCTGCGCCGAATCATTATCGATTGCCCCTATTCCAAAGCAACCTTCCATTTTCCGGTAGTCATCGATAAATCGCGATTTGAACTGAGCCTGGGAAATACTGTGGATTGCATTATGAAATCCGTTTGTCCCCAGCATTGCCATACCGGCATTTTCCGTACCCAGATGGGAATGATAATCAGTCCCGTAAAAAAGCGTCTGGATACAATTATCCTCTGCTACTACTCCGAAAAGCCCACCCATTTGTTTTCCTTCCTTATTAAGACAATTTGGCGATCGCGCTCTTTATCCGCTTCAATCCTTCTTCAATATTTTTTAGAGAAGTTGCGTAAGACAAACGGATGTGACTGTCATTTCCGAAAGCAGCGCCGGGAACAGTGGCGACATTGGCCTCATCTAATAAATAATCAATCAGTTCGGTGGAATTCGTTATCTTTTTACCCTGAAAAGAACGGCCATAGATACCCGATACATTGGGGAAAACATAAAAGGCGCCTTCCGGTGACAGGCATTTTACACCATCTATTTCATTGAGTAATGTTACAATGACATCCCTTCTTTGCCGGAACTCGGAAACCATCTTTTCCACCACAACCTGACCGCCGTTCAATGCTTCCACGGCGGCTTTCTGTGAGATGGAAGCCGGATTGGATGTATTCTGGCTCTGAATTTTAATGATAGCAGCAATTAACTGCTCGGGCCCGGCAGCATAACCGATGCGCCAGCCGGTCATGGCATAAGCTTTGGAAACACCGTTGACAACTATTGTCCGGTCTTTTATTTTCGGCTCCGCCGTCGCCATATTTTCAAAGGGGAAATTTGCATAAATAATTTTTTCATAAATATCGTCGCAGATAACAAAAATTTCCTCATCCAGGAGCACCGCGGCCAGAGCTTTTAATTCATCCGGGGAATAAGCCGCCCCGGTGGGATTGGACGGGCTGTTGATGACAACAGCCTTGGTGCGAGCGGTTATGGCGGCTTTGAGCTGTTCGGGCTTCATTTTAAAGCCGTCTTTTTCCTGTGTGTCGACAATAACAGGCGTACCACCTGACAGGACCACTATGTCGGGATAAGAAACCCAGTACGGCGCGGGGATAATAACTTCGTCACCGGCTTCAAAAAGCGCCTGGGCAAGATTATATAATGTATGTTTGGCTCCGCAGGAAACCACGATCTGCGAACGTTTATATTCCAGAGCATTATCTCGCTTTAATTTGGCGATAATCGCATCTTTTAATTCATCCGTACCGCCCACCGGCGTATACTTGGTAAAACCGGCTTCAATAGCTCTAATTGCTGCGGATTTAATGTTTTCCGGTGTATCAAAATCAGGTTCACCGGCGCCAAATCCGATGACGTCTCTTCCTTCTGCTCTCAACGCGTTGGCTTTTGCCGTAATGGCTAAAGTTTCCGACGGTTTAATTTTCGCTACCCTTGCTGCTAATTTCACAAACTATTTCCTCCCGTTATTATATTTTGCCAGCAGTTTTCTAAGAACCTTATCCGGAACCAAACCCTTTACCGAACCACCGATGCTGGCGACTGATTTGACGATTTGCGAGCCTGAAAAAAACCACTTGAAACCACTCAAAAGAAATACTGTTTCGACATCTCTGGACTGTCTGCGGTTCATCAGGGCCATCTGAAATTCGTATTCGAAATCGGAAAGAGCACGCATACCTCTCAAGATAACGTTGGCGCCTACTTCACGGAGATAATCAACAAGCAGTCCGGAATAACTGTCCACCTGAACACTTTCAACATCTTTAAACGTTTCTTTTATCATCGCCACACGTTCTTCCACTGTAAACAATGAAGTCTTAGCGGGATTATAGGCAACAAGAACAATTATTTTATCAAAAAGCCGAATTCCTCTATTAATAATGTCCACATGTCCATTGGTAATCGGATCAAAGGAACCGGGATAAACTGCAATCCTGTTGTTAAATTTGTCTTGTGTCATGAGCGCTCCATTTTAAAAAAGTCAGGGCGTTGTCGCCATATTTTCTCTGATCTGTGAGAATTAGTTTTTCATCTAACAATGATTCCACATCCTCCCTTGTCGAATGCTGAATCACTACTATGGCCTCTTCCGTAAAAACCGGTTTTTCTTTCAATAACTTTATCGCAACTTCCACCAAGCCCCGGTTATAAGGGGGGTCAGCGAAAACAATATCAAACTTATTTTTATTTTTAAAAAGATCACTTAGTCCTGCTCTGACATCTCTGGCGATAATCCGGCAAATATTATCAAGATTGCAGGCGATAACATTTTTTTGGGCAACCGCTGCAATTGTCTTATCTTTTTCTATAAGGACGATTTCTTTTGCCCCACGGCTGGCAGCTTCTATCCCTACACTTCCCGAACCGGCAAAAAGATCAAGAAATGATTTATCCGTAACTGAGCCCAGGATATTAAAAAGATTTTCCCGCAAAAAATCGGAAGTTGGTCTTTCTCTTGATGCAGATGGAAACTGTATTGTCCTACCCTTGGCCTTACCTCCAACAACCCTCATAATTTTAATAAAATATTTTCAGGATTTTACTTCTCAGCTTCCTGCTGCTCCTGCTCCTGTTCATTTGTCTTCTTTTCCCGGGCTTTTTGCACCAATTGTCTTCTGAACTTTATCACCCACCAGATCGGCCCGGAAATTACGTATGCCGCCATTAAAACAAAAGGCATGATCTCTTTTTCCGCATATATAACAATTAAGAGAATAACCAGCAATAAAAAAGACATGAATGGTTTACGGGCGAAAAGCTTCATATCTTTGCCGCTGTAATATTTAACATTACTGACCATCAGCAGCGATAGGATAATGACAAAGAATAAAACGCAGAGATTTTCAAATTTCCCTTCAACGCCGAGATAATGGAAAAAAATCACTGTTGTGGAGACAAATGCCGCCGCAGCGGGAATCGGCAAACCATTAAAGACCTTGCTTTCGATAATGCCTATCTGGATATTAAAACGGGCCAGTCGCAACGCCCCGCAAAGGACAAACATAAACGCCGCAATCCATCCCCATCGCCCGAAGAATGACATTGACCATATATACGCCAGGAGCGACGGAGCAACACCGAAGGCCACCAGGTCGGCCAGGGAATCGTATTCGGCGCCGAATTTACTGGTGGTATTGGTCATTCGGGCAATTCGTCCATCCAGACTGTCCAGGACAAGCGAGACTAAAATGGCGGCTGCAGCTACTGTAAATTTCTCTTGCAGAGAAGAAATTATCGAATAAAAACCGGCAAACAGAGATGCAGTGGTAAAGAGATTCGGTAAAACGTAAATTCCTTTTTTAATGCGGATTTTTTTTAGCGGCGTCTCATCATTCATGCTGGTCTCTTTTTTTTAAGCCATGTATTACGGCAAATATCCCAAAGGAGTTTCACCCGCCTTGACCTTTTCACCAATCACAGCGGTTATACGGGAATCTTCCGGCAAATAAACATCAACCCGGGATCCAAAGCGAATCAGACCGAACCTCTCTCCTTTTTTAATTTCATCTCCCACTTTAACCCAACAAACAATCCGGCGGGCAATAAGACCGGCAATCTGCACTACCCAGATCAAAGATCCATTGTCAGTAAGAATTTGTATTGCATTGCGTTCATTGTCACTGGAGGCTTTATCCAGATTGGCGGAAAGAAATTTCCCCTCGTAATAATTAATTGCTGCAATTTTCCCGCCATAGGGAACACGGTTTACATGGACATTAAAGACATTCATAAAAATGCTTATCTTTTTGAATTTTCCGGCTATGGCGTCATTCATTTCGACACTTTCCACCTTAATCACTTTGCCGTCGGCAGGTGAAATGACAACCTTTTCTTTTTCCAAAAAACGGCGTTCGGGATTACGAAAAAACCAAATGACAAAAAAAAGGATTAAGGCGGATGAAACCAAAAGCCAGCATAAACCCAAAAAAGCAATAAATATTGTTATAATAAGAGAGAATATAATGAAGGGATAACCTTCCTGGGCAATGATGCTGTCATGTTTCATAAAGTTATAATCTTTCTCGAAATAAGGGGCTTGTGTATTATAATTAGATAAGCTTGTCAATATATCTTTGGTCTCGACAATTATCTTATGAAATTATTAACTTATAAAGAATTTACACTGATTGACTCTTAGTCTCCCTGTCTATATAATAAGTAAAAATATTATTATTTCTCTTGGATAACATGCACATGTCTAAAATCAGATGGTACTATGTATGGGGTGCTTTCTTTACGCTCGTCTTTTTTTCTCTTTTAACCATTCGTCTGGGAATTTTTCAGAAGAATCATGATCCAATGCCGATGGTTCCGGTTACTGCAGGTGAACGTTCCTCTGAAAGCTGGATGAACATATATCAAAACAATAAAAAGATCGGCGTCTCCCACCGGACTTTTTCAGTTCGTGATAAAGGTTTCAGTATCGGTGAGAATGTATCCATGCAAATAAATACCATGGGAGTAACGCAGGTGCTTAACATCTCCACTAATAGCGATCTTAACACCGACATGACAGTTTCCTCTTTTAATTTTGATATAACTTCCAGCCTTTTTCGTTTTAATGCCCATGGTTTTGTGGTCAAAAACAGACTAATGCTTTTTACCGGCCTGCCCGGCGCCCAACAGAAAATCGAAATTCCCCTCAAGGAGATACCTCGTATCAGCGGCAACATTTACGACGCCGCATTCCGTTTAAGTCTCGAAAAGGATATGACACATATTTTCAGCATTTTTGATCCCTCCACTTTGTCTCTGCGCTCTATCCAGGTCACCCGCCATGCTGATGAAATCATTTCCATCATGGGTAAACGAATTCTGGCTAAAAAATACTGCGCCGATTTTATGGGTGCACAAAATTGCGCGTGGCTGGGTAACAATGGAGATACTTTAAAAGAAACCGGCATCCTGGGTCTTTCACTGGAAAAAGTGAGTCCGGAAAAAGCAAAAGAAGGAATATCGAAAGAAGACAAGATTGATTTTACGCAGGTTGCCTCCATACCGGCCAATGTCATCATTGATAATCCGCAAAAATTAAGCCGGATCAAAATTCAAATCGGCGCTGTCCGCAACATTCCGCTTCATCTTCATGGCGACAGGCAAAATTTCCGCAACGACGTTTTAACAATTATCAGGGAACAACCATCGGCGTTGCAACCGGCGGGCAATGACATACCAAGGGATGTAGCCGTTTTTCTCCAGGCCACACCTCTGGTGCAGGCCAACCATCCGGATATTAAAGCGCAGGTGGATAAGATTGTTGACCCCTCTGACTCGCCCGAACAAAAAGCAAAAAAAATAGTCGACTGGGTATATCGCCACATTGAAAAGAAACCTGTTTTGTCCGTGCCGAACGCGCTGGAAGTTTTGTTAAACAAAGCCGGTGATTGTAATGAGCATGCCGTCCTGGTTGCCGCCTTTCTGAGAACTGCGGGCATTCCTGCCCAAATAGAATCAGGACTTGTATACCTCTCCGGACGATTTTATTATCATGCCTGGAACAGCGTTTACCTGGGAAAATGGATTACTGCCGATGCGATTTTCAATCAGTTCCCTACCGATGTAACTCATATCCGGCTCATCCGTGGCGAAGCAAACAAACAATTGGACTTAATAGGAGTAATGGGAAAAATAAAACTGGAGATACTGGAGCGTCAATAATGATTCAACTGATTGATCTGACAAAAGAATACGGCCTCACCATCGCCGTCAACAAGCTCAACCTTAATGTTTCCCCCGGAGAAATTTACGGTTTCATCGGTCCCAACGGCGCCGGTAAAACCACAACTATCCGGATGATGGGAGGAATTCTGGCACCAACAGCAGGCCGCATTATCATCGGCGGCATTGACATGGTCCGTAACCCCATCGCGGCCAAAAAACTTATTGGTTTTGTTCCGGACAGGCCGTTTCTTTACGAAAAGCTCACCGGCATAGAGTTCCTGCACTTTTCAGCAGACTTATATGATGTCAATGCGGAAACATTTCAGAAAAAAGCGGAAGAACTGCTGCGCCGTTTCTCTCTTTGGGATTGGGCGGATGAAATAATCGAGGCGTACTCCCACGGCATGAAGCAAAGGCTGATTATTGCGGCGGCGCTGCTTCATGATCCGCAAATACTGATTATTGATGAACCGATGGTCGGCCTTGATCCGGCGGCCGTGCACATGGTTAAGGATATCTTTAAAGAGCTGTCGCACCGGCAAACAACCATCTTTGTCTCCACGCACACTCTGAGCATAGCGGAAGATTTATGCCATAGAATCGGCGTAATTAATAAAGGGATGCTGCTGGCCCAGGGTGATGTCCATGAATTACGTAGTATTGCCAAGCTTGGTGAAGCGAGGCTGGAAGAAGTATTTCTGACATTAATTAAAGAAGATACTTTTATATGAGAACAATTTACCCGTTATTAAAGCCCCGTTTCCTGTCTGCTTTCAATAACATGCGGAAAAGCAATAAAAACAGTTTCCGGATCAGGTTTCTCATTTTCAGCGCCATCGGCCTTATTTTCTGGAGCGGCACATTTCTGACCTGCTACCGCATTCTGCTTTATTTTCAAAGCGTACAGGACTTCGGAAACATTCTGGCCATGAAACTTCTTTCCATGGCGATTATGACTTTCTTTGCGCTGCTTATTTTCAGCAATATTATCAACATACTTTCTCATCTGTACCTGAGCCGGGACTTGCAGCTTTTACACTCTCTGCCTGTCGGCGCCGGAGATCTTTTCTTCTCGCGCTGGCTTATCAGCACCTTTGACAGTTCCTGGATGGTCGTTCTCTTCAGTCTCCCGGTCTTCCTTTCTTACGGAATCATTTATAAAGCGGGCATCTTCTTTTACCTCATTGCGGTACTGTCCATAATACTCATGTGTCTTATCACTTCCGCGCTTAGCGGCATTCTTGTCTTATTTGGCGCAAAAATCCTGCCCGCGGGCCGTATCCGGACAGTCTTCATTATTCTTGGTATTACATTAGTCCTGATGCTTGTTCTTGCTTTACGTTTGACAAGACCGGAGCAGCTGGTCAACCCGGACAGTTTCGCCTCCGCCGTACTTTATCTGAATTCAATGCAAACTCCCGATTTTCCTCTTTTGCCCACTACCTGGATTACCGATGCCGTTAGGAACGCCCTTAACAATAAGTTCAAAAGTTCTCTTTTTGATATAGCCCTTACCGGAAGCTGCGCCTTCACTCTTATTTTCTTTGCCGGTATCATTGCCCGGAAGACATATTTTCCAGGTTTTTCCAAATCGCAAACAACCCCCGGACGACTTTTCACCCCGGCAAAAAATCAGGGGCTGCACTGGGAAAATCTATTTAACTTTCTCTCCCGTACGGCAAAAGCTTTTGCCGTCAAAGAAATCCGGACTTTTTTCCGGGACTCAACACAATGGCCGCAACTATTTCTTATGGGTGCTTTAATTGTAATTTATCTTTATAATTTTTCAGTTTTACCTCTAGATAAAGCACCGATAAAAACGATCTATCTGCAAAATTTATTTTCCTTTCTTAACATGGGGCTGGCTGCGTTTGTTCTTTCGGCGATTGCCGCCCGTTTCGTCTTTCCGGCGGTAAGCATGGAAGGAGCTGCTTTCTGGATCATCCGGGCAGCTCCGGTATCTTTGAAAACATTTCTTTGGATTAAATTTTTCGTTTATTACATTCCATTAATATTACTCGCGGAACTGCTCGTTGTCTGTTCCAATCTGATGCTGCAGGTTTCTTTTTTCATGATGGCCTTATCGATATTAACAATATTCTGCCTCGTCCCTGCCGTGGTGGCCATGGGAATCGGATTGGGTGCAATATATCCTGATTTCCAGTCCGAAAATCCCGCCCAGACGGTAACAAGCTTTGGCGGCCTGCTTTTCATGATTCTTTCTCTGGCTTTAATAGCCGTGGTCATAATTCTCGAAGCCGGACCAGTTTATTACATTTTTGTGTCCGGAATGCGCCATCAAAGCCTTACAACCTGGCAGATGGCGTGGTTTGCCGGTTCTTTTACCATCGCCCTGTTCCTCTGCATATTTGTAGTCGCTTATCCCATGCGCCTGGGTGAAAAAAACCTGCAGAATATGCAAAGATGATTTAATTTTCCACCTTTTAAATGGCATGTTAATTGAGCGGATTTGCCAATATTTTCCCTTTGGTTCTTTGCAGCCGTCGGCATGGACATTTTTGTTTTCTCTAAAGGATTTATTTCTTCTGTATGTCGTTTTCGGAATCCCTTAGATCGGTGGAAGTTACGTGAAAGGAGGCTTCCATAGGGGACTGGTTCACCACCCATTGATTCAACAGTTTTTGATGATTTTCAAGGCGTTCCTTTAGACGGCTTTCGATAGGGCCATTAGGTAACTGACGGGCAAGGGAGGCGATTTCTGCTTGCGAGGTTTGTAATTCCATAATCCGGTTTCCAATGGCACCGAGCATTTGATTAATCATTTTTGCTTCAGTTTTCAAGAAATCATTACGCCGCAGATAAACATTGCGTGTAGCGTCACCTTGCGCCAGCGTTTCGAAGGTATGCATCATATTTACCAGCGGTCCGCATAGTCTGTGAGAAAATACAATATAATAAACAATTGAAATTACAATGATCATTATTATCATAATGCCGCCCCGATCAAGCAGGCGCAATAACGCTTCCGCTGATGCATATCGAATCCATAAAGAATCAGCCATCTTCAGATCATGATAAAAGGTTGATAGCAAAACGAAACAGAAAGTAAGTATCATCATTATCAGGAAAAATAGATTCGCCAGAACCAGGCGAAGCTGAAAGCTGGAATGGGTCAAAAGATGACTCCACTTTCTGCGATTGACATTTGTTCCCATAACAAGCCCTCCCTCTTTATCAAAATCCGCGATCCATTTTTTACCAGACTCAGGGCAACGATGCGCGTTTCCAGTTTATCGCTGGCTGGTTTTCAAACCATAGAGAATTCCTATCATTATTTGAATAGACCAGGCTCAAGGTTAATGTTGTTTGATTGGTATCCCTATATTTAATTCTAACAATTTGTTGCGAATCCTTCTCTATTTGAGTTATTTCTTGAATAACACCAATTTCGGTGTTCTGTTCTTTATTCCCAAAGATGACTTGTTTCGCTTCTATCTTCATGAAACAATGCTGATAGTTTTCATGATCGCTTTCCCATTTTCCAATCACTTGTTCAGGCATTTGTGAACCTGTGCAGGCTGGAAAAACAGCCAAACACAGCAGGAGCAACCACCAGCCCCGCAACAGCTTATAATTGTCATGCGTTTTCATACGTTTTTTCCTTTTAGTGTCATCATGTTAAGAAACACTTCAACCACCTCGGGAGCAAATTGCCGGCCGGCCTCTTGTCTGATAATCTGCATGACCTTATCTTTATCTAAGCCATTACGGTAAGGCCGGTCGGAAACCATGGCATCATAGGCATCCGCCAAACTCATAATTCTGGATAATAAATGTATCCGCTCTTTCTCCAACCCGAAAGGATACCCCTTGCCGTCATATCGTTCATGATGCTGCTCGATAATCGGGATGATCTCCGCGTATGCCTTGATGGGGCTGAGAATCATCGCACCAATGGAAGGATGATCCTTGATGATCTCATATTCCTCTTTCGTCAACGTTCCATTTTTATCCAATATTTGTGAGGGAATGCTGATTTTCCCGATATCATGCAGCAATCCAGCGCGGCGCAGGTTTTCCTGGGATGACGCATCCAACCCCATGGCCGCTGCAATGTTTACAGCCAACTCAGTGACGCGCACTGAATGACCGGCCGTCCAGGATGATTTGGCATCTACGGTGCGCGCCAGTGCATAAAGGGTCCCCAAGTTCAGTTCCTTGAGTTCCCGAACCAAGTTGGAATTGGCAAATGCCACGGCCAAATGATCACAAAATCCACGAATTCGTTCAAGTTCTGCAAGGTCGAATTCCTTCTGTTTTCCTACACCCATGCTTACCATGGCAAAAATGCGCTGCTGCAGCCGGATGGGAAATATGTAATAGCCATATACACCCGGTTGCTGCAATGTGGAGAGGCAGGAGGGAGCATCAGAGCCTGCATCAAACCTCAACCAACGTCGATCATCCTCAATGATGCGGTATTCTTCAGGATTTAATTGGAGCGGCACTATAACGGGTTCCTGGTCCGGTTTTCCATTGCTATGGACAAATGAACGGCCTTGAAAGGGTTGATTCGCTTCCAGCAGGGAAATGGCTATCGGCTGGTTCCCGTAAAGTGTCTTGAAAAGTTTCAAACCGGTCATCACAATCTGCTCAATATCCGAAATGGCTAAAATGGTTTGATCCATATTTGCACTTTCCGTCATGATCTGAAATTGAATATCCAACTCATGCGTCATATGATTAAATGCAGCGGCCAGATCATTGAACTCATCACAGGTATCGACAACGACACGATGGGAAAACTTACGATCTGCGATAAGACGAGCCCCTTCCATGAGCGACTTAATAGGGTTCAGGCTCCTGTTGATGGCCCATGCACTCAATCCGAGTACAATGATAAACGCGAGTACCAGGACAAAATGAAAAATAGTCTGAAAGATATGCAGAGGTTCAAAGACATGCTCTTTGGGCTCCAGTAACATCACCATCCACTGGGATACGCCAAAGTGTGGTTTTAAAAACATGGACCAGTGGGCGGCAAAAAAGGAACTGCCTAGGAGGGACACTTCGGTTTGTCCGCTGGGTCGTCCGTTAATGAGGTGCCACATACGCTCATACCAGACATTCTCAGCCGTCATGGAACTGTATAATTTACCGCCCCGGTCATCCCAAAGGCAAACCTCAGTGGAGGCCGGCAAATTGTTGCCTCTTTCCAACCCCCATAAATACTTTGGATTAACCATACCAATGAGGAATTCACCATCGGCCCCAGGATTTCCCGACCTGTGGATAATAGCCACTGAAGATTGCCCCACGGAATTAGTCCAGGTTACCAGACGGATGTTTTGTTGGGCGGAGACCATTTTGTGGATAGTTTCCAGGCGGGCGGGCGGCAGCGCGCTCCCCCAGGATGATGATATTTTCATGTTGCGGAACAGCGCCATACCGCTAAACAACTCGGAATTACGATCCCTCAAGGCTCGCGGCAAATCCGAAAAATTGATACTTTTTTTGCTCACAGATTGGATATCGTGCACCACCTGCAACTGCTGATCGGCCAATAAAAGACGCTCGTAAATAGACAAGGCATGTGATTTGGCTGATTGGTGCAGCCTTTCGAAAGCCTGATCCTGGAGTTGCCGGATGACACGGTGATAGGAAATTCCAACCATAGCCAGGATGGGGATCAGGGCACAAATGATAAACATAGCGAAAAATCGCCTTGCCAGCTTGCTTTTCAGAATGTTTGAACTTATTGCCATTTAATATCCTGCTGCAGTGCCTATGTATGCGCCGTCATTGGCCCTGATAATATCATCCTGGCTATTCTTGGCGGTTAACGCTAAAGTGCTGACACCATCCGGCCCCATGCTGTACAAGTCAAAATCGCTGTTGATGGGAACCAAAAAACGATCCTTGCGGGCGCTCCCTGCCACTTTAGGCCCCAGACCGGCTAACTTAATGTATTGATAAGAATTTCCCCATGGGTCTTTCATATTACTCAAGCCAATATCGGCAAGACTGCCCGGATACACCCCTGTGTCTACGAAATAGCCGGATACAGCTTGATCGATGACCTTGATTCCGGAAATAGCAACGGCAATCTGCGCTTTTTCACGGTAGTGGATGAAAACAGGTATGGCCACGGCTGCCAAAATAGCTATAACAGCGATAACTATCATCAATTCAATCAGTGTAAATCCCTTGGAGTTACTTTGGATTATCAATAATCGGCCCTTACAGTAGATCTTATTCGACACTGATATCAACAACACAAATACCATAAGCGATCAGTGCCTATTTCTCATCCAAACTCTTATACCGTGCCATCATGGAAATTTCGAACAATAAGACCGGAACATTGTGAAACAATTCACATTATATCTAACTCGGCTTTTATAATATAAACTTTAAATATATGGTATTTTCCGGTACATTCCAGCGGAATGACTGGTGACGAATGCAGAACTCAAATTCAATAATATGCTGGGACTGACAGGACTTTTACTATTCTTCCCAACGAACTATTTGATTAAACGGAAAGCAGGTATTATATAAGAACAGTTTATCAAATAATTGAGGCCTATAATGAATATAGCGCAAGACAGAGACAAAAGATTCGGCATGGCGAATCGCATCATCACTATTGGTTTCTGGATTAATGCCGTACTGATGGCGATGAAGCTGCTTGCCGGTTATTTCGGTAAATCCGAAGCCGTTTTTGCCGATGGTATTGAGAGCGCCTGCGATTTTGTCGCCATCATCGCCACGCTGATTGCTCTCAAGGTGGGATGCAAATCGGTTGACCGGGAACATCCTTATGGACACGGCAAGGCCGAATGCATCTCCGCCATCTTTGTTTCTTTGATTATTCTTGCTGCCGGTGGCGGCATCCTGTACAAGGCGGCCATCACCTTCATTCACGGAGACTACCCTGAACCGCACTTGATTGCCGTTGCGGCTGCCTTCACGACTATATTAGTAAAAGAGATCCTTTTTCACTATACCCACCGTGTTGCCATACTGCTCGAAAGCCCCGCCGTAGATGCAATTGCCAAAGATCATCGCAAAGATGCACTGACTTCCATCGCCACATTGATCGGTGTTACCGGCGCGTACTTCGGCATTGTTTTTTTAGACCCGCTCGCCGCTGCTCTCACCTCATTTTTTATTTTTTATATCGGCATAACAACTTTCAAAAAAAGTTGTCACGACCTGATGGATGGTCAACCTCCCCAGGAAATATTGACACAAATTAGCAGTACAGCCGAAGAAATTACCGGAGTTGCTCGTGTTCATGAGATAAGAGGAAGGCGCTCCGGACAATATCTGATCATAGATTTAAAACTGGAAATGGACCCGGACTTGACCGTGAAACAATCGCACGACATAGCAACCAATGTCAAAATCCTTATCTTCAAGCGTTTCTCCAATGTAGGAGACGTTATGATTCACATCAACCCCTCCAACGAAGAACATGAAGACTTAATAAGATTATAGCCGGATTTTGATGTTTGATTCCGACTAATCGGCGAAAATTGTCTTGATTTTACTCGTGTGATGAGTTAAACAAGCCCCTCTCATAATAAAGCTGTTTTATTATGATATTATTGTGAAATTGAAAGGATATTTCATGGCAAAGTACGACTCCAAATCCCTCAGAAATCTGGCCGTTGTCGGCCACGGCAGTACAGGTAAAACCTCTCTTTGTGAATCAATTTTATTTACCTCCGGAAAAAGCGAACGGCTCGGTCGCGTCGATGATGCCAGTTCGGTTATGGATTTTGAACCCGAAGAACAAAAACGACGAAGTTCCATCAGTTCAGCGGCAAATTTTGTCGAATGGGATAAACATAAAATCAATTTTATTGATACGCCGGGCGATTCCAATTTCTCCTTTGATATAAAATGTTCATTGAGCGTCGTGGATAACGCCGTCATCGTCATTGATGCGGTCAGCGGTGTGGAATTTCAGACTCAAAAAGTTTGGGAATTTGCCGATGAGTATGATCTCCCGCGGGCTATTTTCATTAACAGAATGGATCGTGAACGCGCCAACTTTAACAAAGCTCTGGAAAGCATAAAAAACAGTTTCAAGAGAAAAGTAACCCCCATCTGCCTGCCTGTCGGTGCAGAGGATAAATTCAACGGCATTATTGATCTGATCAATTTCAAAGCCTATTCATTCACTGACAACAAAGGAATAGGTAAGGCTGCTGATATTCCGGCAGAATTGATGGAGGAAGCTAAATCCTTCCGCGACACAATGGTCGAGGATATTGCGGAATGTGATGATGAACTGATGAACAAATATCTGGAAGAGGGCGAGCTTTCCGCTGAAGAACTTAAAGCCGGATTGAAAAAAGGGGTCTCCTCCGGCAATCTGATTCCTCTCATCTGCGGCTCGGCGCTAAAAGGAATCGGTGTTTCCCTGCTGCTCGATATGGTCGTCAATTCTTTCCGTTCTCCTGCCGAATGCGCACCCCACAAGGGTAAAAAACCGGGCACCGATACCGTGGAAGAAAGAATGCCTGCCGAAGACGCGCCCTTCTCCGCTATCGTTTTCAAGACCATTGCCGATCCCTACGCCGGACGATTAACATTGTTCCGTGTATACTCCGGAAAGCTTGCCTCTGACACCGCCGTTTACAATTCCACAAAGAAGATTACGGAAAAATTCGGTCATGTCTTCTTCCTGGAAGGTAAAAATCAAAAACAGGCTGAAGAATTGATTCCCGGCGACATAGCCGGTGTCGCGAAACTTAAAGATACCGTTACCGGCGACACCCTCTGCATGGAAAAAGCGCCGATCATTTTTGACAGCGTGGAAGTGCCCAATCCCATCATGTCCTTTGCCATCGAACCCAAAACAAGGGGTGATGAAGATAAGATTGCTTCATCCATTCATCGACTGACGGAAGAAGACCCGACAATCGTATTCTCCCGTAATGTCGAAACCAAGGAAATGATACTTTCGGGAATGGGTCAGGTGCATATCGAAGTCAACATCGAAAAGATGAAAAGAAAATTCGGTGTTGAAGTCAATTTGAACACGCCCAAGGTTCCTTACAAAGAAACCATCAAGGGGAAGACCAACGTTCAGGGTAAATACAAGAAACAGTCGGGCGGCCGCGGTCAATTTGGCGATTGCTGGATTGACATTGAGCCATTGCCCCGCGGTGGCGGTTTCATATTTGAAGATAAAATTGTCGGTGGTGTAATTCCGGGACAATATCGTCCGGCTGTCGAGAAGGGTATCGTGGAAGCAGCGGCCAAAGGCGTCATCGCCGGTTATCCTGTTGTCGATTTCAAAGTGGCATTGACCTTCGGTTCCTACCATACGGTAGATTCGTCGGAAATGGCTTTTAAAATTGCCGGTTCTATGGCTTTCCAGAAAGGCGTCGAGCAATGCCAGCCGATTTTACTGGAACCCATCGTTAACATTAGTATCGAAGTTCCCGACGAATACATGGGCGACGTCATCGGTGATTTAAACAGTCGTCGAGGACGAGTTCTCGGCATGGAATCCCATGGCTCCAATCAGGTAATCAAGGGGCAGGTACCGCTGGCTGAAATTTTAAAGTACGCCCCCGATCTGCGTTCCATGACCAGCGGCCGGGGTAATTTTACCTACACTGAGTCCCACTACGAAGAAGTGCCGGCTTTCATCGCAGAAAAGATTATTGCCGAATCGAAGAAAGAGAAAGAAGAATAAAGCAGAAAAACGAAAAATTGAAACCTGGACCGCCGTTGCTTGTAAACGGCGGTCTTTTTATTTCGGGCACAATGATAATATTACAACGAGTTATGTGTGCAGGCTTTTTTCATTCTGGTATATGGACAACTCTTTCAGGAACTGCAGAGAATTACGCCGATGAGTCCCCTCCCAGAAGATGCGCCGACAGCGTGGACATTTATGAAATGCATGGCAATTAGCGAAAACATAGGGCGGCACCAGGTTGTACACTTCTTCTTTCTCAACCGGCTCCAGCCTTTCATTGCATTTAAGGCAGATGCTGAACATTTTTTCTTTCTGAAGGATTAAGGAATATTCAGCAATCACTTCCTGAAGCTGACTGCCGACATCAGTACCCTTAACAAAATATAATTGTCCGGAAAACTGGCGCTTCAGCATATCCCGCCTTCTGGTTAGAACAATTCTTTTTTCGGAAGCAGCCAGATTCAGCAAATTCCTGCCGGCTTCATACGAGTATACAATCGTATCATAACCAACGAGCCGCAGCCATTTGGCTAATTTAGACAAGGTGCCGTCTGCGAGATACTTTGGATCTTCAGACATTTTGCGGGGGTATTTTAGACTCTTCGATGATCGGGGGTGGTTCATTGGCGCGAAGTTCTTTGCGCAAATCACGAATGGTCTTATTCAAACGACTGATGTTCCGGTTTAAACGAAATCTTTCGATTATGCCCAGAAAACCGGTAACAACTACCCCTATCAGAAGAGCTATAAAAAGCAGCACGTATATGGGAACAAACATGTCAAAAAAATTATAATATTTAAGATGAACCGGCGCTGAATTCTCCAGAGAAAAAGTAACAATAAAAAAAGCAAATATTATAAATAAAATTAAATAAACCACTTTCATCTCATTAATCCTCCCGATGATATTTCTGAAAAAGAGGGGCAAGCTTTTTCGCCGTTGTTTCCAAATCCTCCGGTACAATCCGCACATCACTTACAACGCTCATAAAGTTTGAATCGCCTTCCCAACGAGGAATTACATGCATGTGGATATGCTCTTCAATACCAGCCCCGGATGCTTTGCCGATATTGAAACCTATATTAAAACCACCAGGATTCATCGCTTCCTTAAGCACTCTTATTGATGTGTCCAATAATGTAAATATTTCAATTCTTTCTTCTTGAGTTAAATCTTCAATTTCAGCAACATGACGCGTTGGGATAATCATCAAATGACCAGTGTTGTAAGGATATCTGTTCATCATAACAAAACAACATTTGCCTTCATGCATTATATAATCATCGCATCTGATCGAACTTTTACAAAATATACAGCCCTTTGGTTTTTCCCCTTTAATATATTCCATCCGACACGGTGCAAAAATTGTTTCCATATTCCAACCTAAATATTTATTATCTTACCTGTTATCGCCTTGTCAATTTCTAATATACCTACGGATCTATGCGGTGCGAAACGTTTGTCTGTTGGTGATCCGGGATTAAAAAAAAATACGCCGCCTTTTTTATGGCAAGCCGGAATGTGGGTGTGCCCATAAATAATGCAATCCAGTTTGCCTAATCTGGCTAGTATTCTTTCCTCTATTCCCGCAGGAGATCCCCATCCGTGGATAACTCCAAACTGAAATCCCTTTATTTCAAAAAACAACTGTTCGGGTAATTCCTCTCTGACGGAAGTATAATCCATGTTGCCGCAGACTGCCTTAATCTCTTTGTCGGCAAACATATCCAATACACGCAAATCGACTAAATCTCCGGCATGAATAATTATATCCACATCGCCAAAATGCTTATTGATGATGGTTTCTAATCTTTGGTCATAACCGGGAAGATGTGTATCGGAAATGACGCCTATTTTTATTTTTTCCATTGCCATAATCATCCCGGATTATTAACGGCAAGATATAAAAAAAACAAGTTTTATTTCTTTTTAACCACGGCAAAAGCTTTTAATTTGACTTTAAATAAAAGTGAAGTTAATATTTACACCATGAATACTATTGAAAATTCATTGGACAAAATTGCTGAAAACATCCTGCACCTGGATGAAGCTTCTTTGGACTTTCTCTGGGATAAATATAAAACAAAAATGGAACAATTTTCACTTACGCAGGAATGGGAGAAGTCCGTCATCATTTTCTCCATAATCAACTCAGTAAGAGTTAAAAATGCCATCTTTAATGAGCAAATTTTAAGCAGGCAGGCAAACGTGGAAAAATCTGTTGCGCCCAAAAGACCTAATGGCAAACCCAACTTGAAACTGGTTAAGTAATGGACAAAGATGCAGCTCTGGAAAGAATTACCCGGCTCAGAAGTATCATAGAATATCATAACAAGCGCTACTATCAGCAAGACAACCCGGAAATTTCAGATTTTGAATATGACCGTCTGATGCGCGAACTCCAGGAGCTGGAAAAACTGTATCCCGATGACTACATCGCCTCCTCACCAACCCAACGGGTAGGCGCCGCACCGCTTTCCAAATTTTCCTCCGTTGAACATTCTTCACCCATGCTGAGTCTCGCTAACGCTTTTTCCACGGAAGAGATTATCGACTTCGATAACCGCCTCAAAAAACTGGCAGCTGTTGATAATATTTCCTATGTAGCCGAACCTAAGCTGGACGGCCTGGCCGTCAGTCTTCTTTATGAGAATGGCCGGTTCATCCGCGGTGCTACCCGCGGCGACGGCATCACCGGTGAAGATGTAACACAGAACTTAAAAACCATTTCTGATGTGCCCCTGCAAATTAAGAAATCCGGTTTTAAACCAACACCTGATTTTGCTGAAATCCGCGGTGAAGTGTATATGGAAATCGAAGCCCTGCAGAAATTTAACCGTCGCCGTCTGGACGAAGGCGGCGAACCCTTTGCCAATCCGCGCAATGCCGCCGCCGGTTCCCTGCGCCAGCTTGATCCCAGGATAACCGCGCGCCGTCCCCTCAACATCTTTTTTTACGCCGTAGGCCTCGTGGAAGGCGTTGAGTTTTCCGAGCAATGGGAAGTCCTGCAGGCTCTTATATCGTGGGGGTTTCCCGTTAATCCTCTTATCGAGCAGGCAAGGAATATCAGCGAATGCATTCAATATTTCGAAAACATGGGCATAAAAAGAGAAGGCCTGCCCTACGAGATCGACGGTGTCGTGTTGAAGGTAAATGATCTCAGCCTGCAAGCAAGACTGGGCGCCGTCTCCCGCAGTCCCCGGTGGGCGCTGGCCTGCAAATTTCCGCCCACCCAGGTAACAACTACGATTAATGATATCATTGTAAATGTAGGCCGTACCGGTGCTATAACACCCGTCGCCTTGATGGAACCCGTCAATGTCGGCGGTGTTACCGTCAGTCGGGCGACGCTGCACAATGAAGATGAAATTTTAAAAAAAGATATCCGCATCGGCGATACAGTCGTCATTCAGCGCGCCGGCGATGTGATTCCCGAAGTTGTTAAAGTTGTTTTGTCCAAAAGAACCAGCAATGAAAAAAAATTTGAAATGCCGACAAAATGTCCCGAATGCAACTCCGATGTAATACGCCCGGAAGGTGAAGCGGCATACCGCTGCATTAATCTTTCCTGTCCGGCGCAGCTCAAAGAACATATCAGACATTTTGCATCCCGCGGTGGCCTGGATATTGAAGGATTGGGAGAAAAAATATCCTCCCAGCTTTTTGACGCCGAGCTTATTTCCGATCCGGCCGACCTGTATTATTTAACGAAAGAAAAATTATTGGAACTCGACCGGCACGGAGAAAAATCAGCCCAAAACCTGATTGATTCCCTGGAGCGCTCTAAAAATCCACCGTTGAATAAATTCATTTTTGCTCTGGGGATCAGAAATGTCGGCGAGCATATTGCTAAAATTCTGGCGCGGGAATTCGGCAGCATCGAAAAATTAATGACTGCCACAATCGAAGAATTAACGGCCATTCGCGAAATAGGGACAGAAATAGCCGCCAACATTGTCCAGTTCTTCCATGAGCCGAAAAACAAGCTGGTGATGGAAAAATTCCACAGAGCCGGAGTAATGCCGCAGGAAGCCGAAGCAGCGGCAAAAGACTCCCCGTTTAAAGGACTATCGTTTGTTTTCACAGGAACTATGGAAAGCATGCCACGCAATCAGGCCAAGACAATCGTCGAAGCTATGGGTGCATCCGTGCATTCCACAACAACCCGCAAAACAACATACGTTGTTGCCGGCAGTGAACCGGGTTCCAAGTTGGATAAGGCCAGATCTTTAGGAATTACAATCCTTGATGAAAAAGAATTTTTGAAGCTTATCGGCAGGCAATAATGTATGAAGCGCGTACGACTTCATATATGCGGTCTGGTTCAGGGGGTGTGCTTTCGGGCGGCAACAAGACAAATCGCCACGAAATTAAATCTCACCGGCTGGGTGCGCAACATGAAAGACCGACGTGTCGAAGCCATTTTTGAAGGTGAGGATGCCGCTGTAGAAAAAATTGTTGAATGGTGTCAGGTCGGCCCGCCTTCAGCCCGCGTGGATAAAGTCATAATGATGGAAGAGCAATACACGGGCTTGTTTTCCGGCTTCAGCATAAAGTATTAATCGCCTATAAGCTGCATCCAATCTTTTCCAGCAATCTATTGAGGAATTCCAGTTGCCCCTTTAATATTTTTTCCCTGGCCTCTTGAATGTCAAACCACCGCCCCTTATCAACTTCCGGATACTCCCTGGTGATGCCGCTCTTTGGCGGCCACTCCAGACTGAAGGTATTGCTGATAATTTTAGACGTGTCGAAGTCATGCTCCAAAGCCCACGCATGTACTATTTTCCTGCTCGGTTGTTTAACTTCCCCCAGATCGATAAACTCTCCGTCCACATCCTGTCCAGTTTCTTCTTTAAATTCACGTTTGGCGGCATCGAGGGAATCCTCGCCTTCCTCGTACATTCCTTTGCAAACCGACCATGCTCCATCGTCCTTCTTTGCCCAGAAAGGACCGCCGGGATGCACGAGCATAACCAGAAGCTTTCCTTCATTAAAGCGATATAACAGTATGCCTGCACTGCGAACGCTCATGACCTGCCTCTCTTCCAGATATTCTAATACGATTTTTTTACAGCCGCCAGCAGTAAGTGCTTTAAATGCTAACGAACCTGGATAATATCCCGGCCAAAAAAATGCAATACTTATTGATAATGCAATCGAATTAAAGTATTAAATATAAATAATCAGGGATGTAAAGCCAACAGTTCCGTCAGCGTTTTGCGCTGATCCATATTAACAACGGCGGACTTTTATAATCGAAGGCGGAGGCCAACTATGTTTACGTTTGCACAGAAACATAATATAGTTCAGCAGACCAGGTCTACGATTTCCGGTTGGAGTCACTCCAGGCAAAGCCGTGAGGTAAATTCGATCCTTCACTTACAGCGCACAAACGGCATACAGAGGATTTTAGATGAAAACAAAAGGAAGACAGCGGCCAAAGAAGCCTCTATCGGCACAGAGACTTCGCGTTTCGATCATGACTTTAGTCGGATTCCCGTGCATTCCGAAAAGCCTTTTTTGAGCTTGGCCAAACCATCACACCCGGCGCCGACGGGGTCGCACTCGACGCAGGGAGGATCGACAATCTCCGGACGTGCTCCCGGCGAAAACGAGAACAATCCTGGGCTCATCGGTGGCGTCATCTCCACTGCCGCCGGTAACTTCGTGAGTGGCATTGCAGCGCAGTTGACGGGGATCGGCATCAACACAGCCGACACCCACGCGGCAACATGGAACCCTCACGGGGCCTTCAACTGGCGCATTACATGGAACATGACAGGGAAAAACGTGGGTGCGACCACCAACGGGTGGCTGGTTCAGAACGTTAACAACACATACTCCGGTGTCGACTCCGCAGGCGCTGTGATCACCACGGCGCGTGTGGGCGCGACACCGAGCTATTACGAAGCCTGGCCGGTTGTCGCCGGCGCTGTGCAACAACCTTGGGGCGGAGTGTCCGACGACACCTGGGGACGGCCGGACCTTTCCGTGTGGCCCACTGTGGCCGACGCCGGTACGAAGGGTCGCTGGTCGATGACCAGCAAGGTCTACTTCACAACCACTGATCCCACAGCCCACGGCTTGGCTCGACGTAACGTAGCCGACGCGGGAGACCTTCCTTCAGCGGTCGCCGCCCCGCCGGATCTGGGCGTTATCCGCCTGCAACGGTATGCCCGCGGGACCTGGGACAGCACAGGGCCTGCTCCTGTCCATAC
This sequence comes from Smithella sp., assembly GCA_039679455.1. Classification (GTDB taxonomy): domain Bacteria; phylum Desulfobacterota; class Syntrophia; order Syntrophales; family Smithellaceae; genus MVRV01. The sequence goes on from JBDKUX010000154.1 coordinate 42,216, forward strand.
AGGAGAGAACGGCTGATGCGACACGTAAAAGCGACTTTTGACCGGTGGCGACACTCCGGACCACTACCTGCAGCATCCGGGATTTGATGGATGGAGCCGTCTCCGCTGTTCCTACTACTTCAAGAGGTATTATTAACGTGACTCTTCTCGCCGCCGCAGCCAGTTCGGTCTTCACCACCTTTAACCCGGGTGTTTTGGTTGCCGTGGTAAACACACTGCTTGCCCTAGGCAAGTACGGCGCACTGGACGCTGTCGAGCGCCGGCTCGCCGAGGCTGACCGTATCGCTGATCCACAACACGGTCTATTCCTCATCCTGCGTCTTCTGTTTGAAGTCCCTGCCGATCCGGGTTTCCACCCGCCTATGCACATTGGAATCCCGAATGTCGCAGCGCCCAGGGACGCAAAGACTCTGCCCCATTTCCCACTGATTGTCGTGGACGACATCCCTCTTCTATTGATAACAACGTTCATTATGGGAGGCTCCCCCGAATTGGTCGAAGCCCACTTAAAGCACTTCCACGATAACGGCACCCTTCGAACTGCCCCCCTTACACCGAAAACCTTTTTAAGCCCGGCCAAAATTATCGGCCATCTCATCCCGCTTTACCGTAACGCCTATGGGATTGAACCGGCACCGGCCCAGATCAAAATGCTCGAACAGCAATTGCGGCGTATGCAAATTTCGACAAATGGGAAGCCTGGGAGTCTGTCGGATTCACCTTCCTGATTTAACAGTCATTAACATTACCTCAATTTTTGCCATCAGCGTTTGCTCTTGATATTCAAGGCTTATGGAAACATCGATGTTACTTGAAAGATGCGAGCATCGAGCATTATTCAGGCAATAGTTCCTGGTATTTTTGGACAGCCATCACGCCGAACGGCTCCGCATATAAATGCCAGGCTTTTTCCGGTGACAAGACAAGTTACTGCAGAGAAATTAAAATCAACGACTCCGAAAAAAAAGAAGAAAGTTCCCAGAAGATAAGCAGTAACAAATAGGAAGGTGACATCCCAAAGTCTTAAGTTATGTCGATTGCACGTCATGAATAACTTCCTGCTTATCAAGCGTTCGCTGATTTTTCTATTTATACGTTAGTACTATCGGAAATAAATTGTTAACCTTTATCGGGACACTGAATATCCATGGGATGACCATGGCCAGTTTTAACACTCCAAGTATTTAAACTGACACACAAACGGGACATCCCTTCAAACAAATAACAATCATTATTTCGCCTAAATTATACCTATCAATATATTGCACTTGTTAAAAAAAGTGCAAAGTATTAAACCTAAAGCTTATTTTGAAGATTTAAAAGTTTATTGTTTTTATCGATCTGCTTTATGTTTTGCCAGTCTCGGAATTTAACAGTGTGACAGGGCTATAACTGATTTAACAAGTCTTTATACTACAATCACTGAACAGAAGGAGGGAAACAATGAACATTTATAGGAAAATTGTTTATGAAATAATATTGATAATCATCTCGTTAACGCTTGTCTGCACTATATCAACGAACGTTCAAGCTAATTACTTATATTCCTATACCGGGCGAGATTTTAATCAACGCTATAACATGGGCTCGGGCCACACAAACCTTAGAGGATACTTCACAACAGCAACTCCCATTGGCAGCACCGTGCTGACTAATGTGAGTCCGATCAACTATGACTTCACTGATGGGGTCATGCGCTGGACAAACACGTCTCAACCTCTCGCCGGCTACACCCTTTTCCAGATGTCGGAAGACCAAGACCATAACCCTCTACAATGGCACATCGATCTGTGGCTAAACTTCAGCACGCAAGGCTACACAGACCTATGGCATGCAGGTATAGACTATGACTTTACCTATCCGGATAATCAAATCACGCTAGATATTGTCGAGCACATATATGGAATGGCCTCATTGGAGAAGGACTCTGCCTTTATCTGGTATATGTCTAACCACCCACACGGTGAGTGGACTCCGGGACAATACTACCAAGTACCCATACCCCCTTCCATACTTCTCTTTCCCTGCGGGCTAATTGGTCTGTGGGGTTGGGGGCGTAAGAAGTTTCAATAATGGAAAACATATTTCAATTATTGCAGAAAGGCATGGTCGATGTGGCGAGCCGATCGTTTAACGTGTTGATAACTGCAGTATCATGATGAAAAAAGCCTCTAATTTCGTTTAATTAGAGGCTTTTCCTCTCAGCAATTTATCTTTCTCACTGAGTATATTGGTTAACTATTTATAATTGTAAGCTTTTCTTATGTATTATAACCGCCTATCAACACTTTACGCGACTGGCTTGTCGATGTGGCTCTGCCTTTTTTCATACTTTACAAATAGTAAGCAATAGATTGAGCCTCCCTCTATTATTGAAAAGTAGTAATTACTTGCATTCCTTAATCACTTCCGCAAAACCGGCAATGGAATGTATGATTGTCGCATCGTCGACGCAGTAGGCAATGCGGAAGTAGCCGGGGCTGCCGAAGGCACTGCCGGGGACAACCAGGATATTTCTTTTTAAAAGCATCTGGACAAAAGCAGTGTCATCGGGAATCGGGCTTTGGGGAAACAGATAAAAGGCGCCCTGTGGTTTTTCAAACTTATACCCGGCCTCAGATAGTCCTGTGCAAAGCAGATCGCGTTTTCTTTTATAAACGTCCACTTCCACTGTTATATCCTGGAGTCTCGCCACAATTCTCTGCATCAGCGCCGGGGCGTTGACGAATCCGGAAATCCGCGTGCACAATATTAATGCACTAATCAATTGAGCAGCTTCCTCAATTTCCGGATTGATGGCGATATAGCCTATTCTTTCTCCGGGCAGAGACAAGGTTTTGGAATAGGAATAGGCAATAATGCTGTTTTGATAAACGGCGAGAATATTGGGTACGTCAACATTGTCATAAACTATTTCCCGGTAGGGCTCATCGGAGATAAGATAAATTGTTCTTTTCAGCTCTTTGCTTTTTTTCTCCAGCACCAGCGACAAGTCGGTGATGTTCTCTTTACTGTATACTTTTCCCGTGGGATTGTTGGGCGAATTGATTATCAAAGCCTTCGTCTTTTCATTGACGGCCGCTTCCATGGCGGCAACATCAAGTGAAAAGTCGTCTTTGGTTTTCACTCTCCGGATAACACCGCCGTAGTTTTCAACATAAGGCGTATATTCCATAAAGAAAGGCACCGGCACAATGACTTCATCCTCCGGATCAAGGAGGGCTTTCAAAATCACATTCAACGCACCGCCGGCGCCGCAGGACATAATCACATGATCACCGGCCAGGTGAAGACCGGACGTCCTGTTAATTTTCGCCGCGATGGCCTGTCTTGTTTCCATGTAGCCCGCGTTGGGCATGTAACCGTGTTTATAGGGAATGATCTCCTGAGCTATTTTTACCAGTTCTTTTTCGAAATCCTTGGGCGGATCCACGTTGGGATTGCCCAGACTGAAATCATAAACTTTATCGGCACCGAATTTTTGTTTGAGAATTGCGCCTTCTTCAAACATTTTGCGGATCATTGACGAACTCGAAGTAGCGACTTTAATTTTTTTAGAAATAGACATTTTCTTTGACCTCTTTACTATTTTTTATTCAGCAGTTTTCGGCGAGATAAGCATTGATGTCACTAAAGTCTTTGTATGGTATGCAGGGAATCCCTTTCTGTTGACAGCGTTGGAAAAGGAGATTCTTGGCAAAAACTATGTCGGCAAATTTGGATGGACAAAAATCGGAATAACCATCGCCGACGTAAATGATCTCATCATAAATCAGGCGGTTGGAATTCAGTATCCAGCTCTTGCAGGTTCCGCAGCGACCGCATAAATCATTTCTCTCAGGGAATTCGACGGAAAAGGAATTATTCTCACCAAAGACGGCTATGTTGGAATAATATTCAATTTCGGTAAGATTATATTTTTTCAGGATTGCTTTTATATAAAAATCAAAACCGTCGGATACGATCTTGACATCAATATTTTTATTCTTGCATAAAGAATAGAATTCCAGAAAAAATGGATCAAGATTTTCGATTGTCAGAACGTAATCGAGTATTTCCTCCCTGGAGCCTTCGAGTCTTTGAGCAATTTTCTCGTAAGCAATGCGGGAACCAATCTTTCCTTTGGCAAATTCCTTTTCGATATCTTCCAAACTTGACGTGACAAACTTCATGATGAAGCGGCTGCCTAAATCAACCGTGGAAATTGTACCGTCAAAATCGGTGATAATAAGATTTTTTTTGGATTTGGAAGACATTAACTGATTAATACTTCTTTCTTTATATACTATTTTCCTTTGCGGCGTCTGAACAAAACATAAATTCCCAACAAAACAAGCAGTATTGGCAGCACATATTGAGAATATTTTGAAAATTGAATACCGACAAATTCATTAGCCAGAAAAACCGTGCCGGCCGCAGTAACAAACCAGCCGCCTAAATCCTTGACTCTTTGATAAATGGCGCATAACCCTATGACAATAATCAGTACCGGCCATGTTTTTCCAAATGAGTATATCCCCGCCTTGCTCAGATAAATCAATACTCCCAGAGTAATTAAGATCATGCCTCCCGGAAGCGAATGACTTTTTTCACTAGCCATAAAACCTTCTCCTGCCTGATACATAGAGCGGCAGACGGACATCTGCCGCTCTTTTATTTTTTATTCTTTTTCCGTCAATTTCAAAAATGGTTTGAACAAATCAATCGGAATGGGGAAAACTGTCGTTGAATTATTTTCCGATGCAATCTGATTGAGTGTTTGCAAATATCGCAGCTGCAGCGACATCGGCTGTGTTTCCATTACAGCAGCCGCTTCAATCAGTTTTTGCGCCGCCTGAAATTCACCTTCCGCATTGATGACTTTAGCCCTTCGCTCTCTTTCCGCTTCAGCTTGTTTCGCCATCGAACGTTTCATTTCTTCCGGCAGATCGATGTGCTTTACTTCGACCAGAGACACTTTAATTCCCCAGGGTTCGGTACTGCGATCCAGAATCGCCTGTAAATGCATATTAATCTTTTCGCGCTCGGAAAGTATTTCATCCAATTCCATCTGTCCGCAAACGCTGCGCAGCGTTGTCTGTGCCAACTGGGAAGTGGCATAAAGGTAATTTTCTACATTCGTAACCGCCGCGTTGGCATCCATTACGCGGAAATAAACAACGGCGCTTACTTTAATAGATACGTTGTCTTTCGTGATCACATCCTGCGGAGGAACATCCATGGTGATTGTCCGCATATCCACTTTCACCACCCTGTCAATTCCGGGAATGATGATGATCAGACCGGGCCCCTTGACGTCTCTTATTCTTCCCAGACGAAATATAACCGCCCTTTCGTATTCATTTAAAATACGAATGGCGGCAGCTAAAAACATGATCACCAGTACAATCACTACAAGTGTCGGAAAAGGAAAAGCTCCCATTTTATCGTCCTCCTTTTATAATAAATTATTTCCCTTTTACTTCCTGCACATTCAATACGAGGCCATCGACCTTAATAATTTTTACTTTCGCTCCCTTAGTAATGGGTTTTTCACTTGTTGCCTTCCAGTATTCTCCTTTAAAAAATACCTGCCCATCTCCGTTTATATCAGTTACCGCTTCGGCTTCCGCGTTGATCATCGCTTCCGAGCCGGAGTAGTGCTTTCTCAACTGCGCCTTAAGAGCAAGCCAGATTACAACTATAAAGAAGGCTGAAGTCACAACAACCGCTGGAATTAATACCTGCAATGAAATCCGCAAGACAGGATCAGCGGTATCAAATAAAAGCAGAGATCCCATAATTAATGAAATTACACCTCCCACGGTAAGCATTCCATGACTCATGACTTTTATCTCGGCAATAAACAAAATCACACCGAAAAGTATCAGCAGGATTCCGGTGTAATTTACTGGTAAAGTGGACAAACCGAAAAAGGCAAGCAAAAGGGATATGCCGCCGATGACCCCCGGCAGGATTGCCCCTGGTGTGGACAATTCGAAGTACAATCCGGCCAGACCGATCAGCAAAAGGATATAAGAAATATTAGGGTCGGAAATCACCGCGAGTATCCCCTCGCGCGTTCCCATTTTCTTATCGCGGATTACGGCGTCTTTTGTCGTTATTTTCTTTTTGCCGCCGGGCAGGTTCACTTCTTTCTGATCTATTACGGATAAAAGGCTTTTAACATCAGGAGCCACAAAATCAATGACGTTTAGCTTCAGCGCTTCTTCAGCGGTAATTGATTCGCTTTTGCGCACTGCCTTTTCCACCCACTCTTCCGAGCGTCCTCTGGATTTAGCTATGCTGCGGGCATAGGCGGCGGCATCATTTTCGATCTTCTTCGACATGGTTTTATCCATCCCGCCGTTTCCAATACCAATGGCCACGGGATGAGCGGCGCCGATATTGGTGCCCGGAGCCATTGCGGCAATATGCGCCGCCTGGGTGACAATTACACCGGCTGAAGCCGCACGGGCACCGGAAGGATATACATAAACAATCACCGGCACTGGTGCATTAAGAATGCTTTTCGCAATATCACGCATTGCGGTATCCAGGCCTCCCGGAGTATCCAGCAAGATAATAAGGCCCTCCGCTCCATCTTTTCCGGCCTCCTCAATGCTTTTTGCAATGTATTTTGCGGTGGGGGATGTAATAATGCCGTCAATGCTGATCATATTGAATACAGGCTTTTTTTCTATGGCAAAAGCGGTAACGGCTGGCGCCAGTAAAATCAAAATCAATATGGTGATAATTCTTTTCGGCATTACTCTACCTCTTCCATTCGAGCGCATTGAAAGTTAATTTTGCAGTTCTTTCATGATCAGTTGCACATCTTCCCAGACTGTCTTCTTGGCCGCGGGATTGCGCAACAAGTAGGCGGGATGATATGTCGGCATCAGCTTTATTCCTTCGTAGTAATGAAAACGGCCGCGTAAAACGCTGATCGGTGCATCTGTTTTCAGCAATGTCTTTGCGGCAAAAGTTCCCAGAGCACAGATTATCTGCGGGGAGATACTTCTTAACTGCTGTTTTAAAAACGGCTCACAGACAGCGATCTCCTCCGGCAGGGGATTTCTATTATGGGGCGGACGGCACTTGAGAATGTTGCAGATATAGACTTCTTTACGAGTCAAACCCATCGCTTCGATTATTTTTGTCAGCAACTGGCCTGCCCGACCGACAAACGGCAACCCCTGTTCATCTTCGTCTGCGCCCGGCGCTTCTCCCACAAAAACAATTTTCGCGTGAGCATTGCCGTCGCCAAAAACCAGGTTCTTCCTCGTTTTACCTAAACTGCACAGCTGACAGTCCGCCATATCCGCACGAATACCGCCTAAATCCTGTTTGTTATTTTTAGTTTTAATTTTAATATCTTTCTGCACCCGCTCCACTTTTTCCAGACTGATGCCGGCTGCATATTTGTTGTGATCTTTTACATGGCTCTTCATTGCTTTTACGACTGAAAGCAGCTGGGCGCGCAATTGCAGTTGCGACTCTACGGGAACTTCAACCATTACTTCTTTCTTTTGCCTTTCTTAACAATTTCTTCTTTGATCCGGTCGAGAATTCTTATGGCGGCATCAATTTTTGTCATTTGCGGGCAGGCTTCCGTATTGCCGTTGCAGTCAATTATCGTAATTATATTGGTATCAGTCCGGAAACCTGCGCCTTCGTCCCGCAGGCTGTTGGCCACGATGAAATCCATATTTTTTCTTTTCATTTTGTCGCGGGCATTGGCCAGAAGATTTTCCGTCTCCATGGCGAAGCCGACCAAAATACGACTGTTTTTAACCTTGCCGATTTCTTCAATTATGTCAGCATTTCTTTCCAAAACCAGTGAAAGAGGCTGATTATTTTTCTTTATTTTTTCCTTTGAAAGAAGAGCCGGACGATAGTCGGCGACAGCGGCAGCTTTGATAATAATCGTCGCGTCCTTGAAATTTTCCAATACCGCTTCATACATTTCCCGGGCCGTGCGTATCTGGACCAGTTTACTAACCTGCGGCGCGGGCAGACCTGTCGGTCCTGTAATTAAAGTTACTTTAGCACCCCGCCTGTGGGCAACCCGGGCCAGAGCATAACCCATTTTCCCCGATGATAAATTGGTAATAAACCGCACGGGATCCAACGGCTCTTCAGTGGGACCGGCTGTAACCAGAATATTTTCACCCGCTAAATCTTTGGGTGCCAGCAGTGCTGTAACTTCTTCCACGATAGAGGAAGCTTCCGGCAGCCTTCCGGCACCCTGAGTCTTGCAGGCCAACTCGCCGTAAGCGCTGTCCATTACTACATAACCGTATTTCTTGAGTTTTTGAATATTATCCTGAACAGCCGAATTGGCCAGCATCTTGTCATTCATGGCCGGACAGATCAGGACGGGCTTGTCTGCCGCCATTATTGTCGTCGAAAGTAAATCATCCGCAATTCCGTTGGCTATCTTTCCGATAATATTGCCCGTGGCCGGAGCAATGATAAAGGCATCGGCGAAGTCGACCAGACTAATGTGGGCCATGTCATATTTGACTGTAGGGACAAACATGTCTGTATAGACCTGATCTTTGGAAAGTGTCTGAAAAGTTAAGGGAGTAACAAATTCCATGGCGTTCTTCGTCATGATGACTTTTACCTGCGCCCCTTCTTTAATCAGTGCACGAGTCAACTCCGCCGCCTTGTAAGCGGCAATCCCTCCGGACACCCCCAAAACTATTTTCTTACCTTTAAGCATATTTATCTGATCACCTATTTTTTTGCAGAATATAACAGTGTTTACATGCAAGATCAAGGCATAAAGAAAATTAGACAATCGTTCATATCTTTAAAATCACGGAAATTTGTCTTGCAAAAGACCTTTAAAGAAATTATAGATTCACCCAGAAATAGTATCTCATAAAACCGAGGGAAATCATGAAAAAGATTAACTTATCTGTAACAGTCATAATAACTGCCGCTGTCGTTATCATTGCCGGTCTTGGCTTGGGCTTCTTATGGTGGGGAAATTACCTGGAAAGGGAAACACCGTCTATCAAATTTAGTCAGGATATCAGTATAATCGGGAAACAAAAAAAGCTGGATATAACCTTTTCCGATCAGAAAAGCGGTCTTTCTCATATATATGCGGAAATCATTCAGGATAATAAGGGACAGATTCTGGCCGAAGAAAATATTTCTGTCAAAGGAAACAAGCAAAAAGTATTATCCTTAACCATTGACTCGATGGCTCTAAAGCTGCATGACGGTCCGGCGACAATTAAATTTACTGCTACGGATCATGCCTTATTTAAGAATGAAAACATTATGTCCCGGCCCGTCACAATAGATACGATTCCGCTACAGATCTTTCCGCTCAATCCTGTTAATCATGCCAATCAGGGCGGTACGTGTTTTATTGCCTTCCACTCGTCAAAACCCCTGGCTTCGGCAGGTGTTTATGTCGACAACAATTTTACTTCCGGCTATACGGCTTCTATTAACAACAAGCCCACAACGGTCGTTTATTTTTCCTTACCATCAGATGCCGCCAATGCTAAAACGGCAATTAAAGCTTTTGCCCGTGATACAGCCGGAAACGAATCTGTTATTTCTATTCCCTGCCTGATTAAAGAAAAGAAATTCCGCGCGGATAAAATGAACTTAAGTGACACGTTTCTGCAGCAGAAAATGCCTGAATTTCAGATAATGGTTCCTTCCCTGCGCGGGAAAACGCTGCTGGATACATTCATCTATGTGAACGGTCAAATGCGCAACGAAAATTTCCGTACAATACAGTCTGTTTGTCAAAAATCATCCCCTTCCAAACTCTGGGACGGCACATTTCTGCGCATGTCCAACGCTTCACCCATGGCTTTGTTCGGTGATAAAAGAACATATGTAGTCGGCGGAAAAGATGTCGGCGAATCCGTACACGGCGGTGTTGATCTGGCTTCTACCATGCATGCGCCGATTGAAGCGGCCAACAACGGTATTATTGTTTTCGCCGGTGCTTTGGGAATTTACGGCAACGCTGTAATCATTGATCACGGTCAGGGAATATTCAGCATTTACGGACATATGTCCTCCATCAATACCACAACTGGAAAAGCGGTGAAGAAGCAAGAGGTAATTGGTTATTCCGGGATATCTGGACTGGCGGGCGGCGATCATTTACATTTTGGTATTCTTGTCGGCGGACAATTCGTCAACCCGCAGGAATGGTGGGATCCCCACTGGATTAACGACAATGTAAGCAAAAAGATGATTTTCTGATATTGACCGGTTCGCTGAGCCTAAGATAATAATGAAGCAATCGCAAAGAACAACAAAAGTTGATTTTTTAACCGAAATCAGCTTTTGTTGATGTCGCGATGCGTAACATTTACAATATATTTCATTTCCGAAAAATGCGCACCTAACTGATCGGCCATGACTACGGAGCGGTGTTTTCCGCCTGTGCAGCCTAATGCAACATTCAAGCGCACCTTGCCTTCCTTGTCATACAAAGGGATTAAATAAGTCATTAAATCGAATATTTTTTCCAAAAATATTTTACTTTTTTCGTTTTTTAAAACATAGTCGCGAACGGCTTCATTTTGTCCGCTGAACTCTTTTAAATCTTCGACAAAGTACGGATTGGGTAAAAATCTTACATCAAAAACCAGGTCGGCATCGGCGGGCAAACCGTAACGGTATCCAAAGGAAACAACATTTATTATTACCTTTTTATGTTGGGATGCCGGCAAAAAATACCGCTGAACAATATCTTTAAGCTGATGAACATTGGTGGACGTCGAATCGATAATCTGGTCAGCCATTTCTTTCAGTGAAGATAATTTTTCTCTTTCCTGTCGAATGCCGTCCATAATCGAACCTTTTTCGGAGAGAGGATGCGTGCGTCTCGTTACACTGAAGCGTCGTAAAAGTGACTCGTCACTGGAATCCAAAAAAAGAATTTCGATTTTATAACCTTTTTCTTTCAGGCGGGAAAAAATATCTTCATACTTTTTCAGAAAACTTCTTTCACGCAGGTCCATCACCATCGCGACCTGTTTTATTTCCGGAGAAGATTTTGTTGTTATGTCTAAAAATTTCGGCAGCAAGACGACCGGCAGGTTATCAACACAGAAAAAACCAATATCTTCCAGAGCCCGAAGCGCCGTACTTTTACCGGAACCGGAAAGACCTGTAATAATAACAACGCGGAGATTTTGCATTACATATCCTTTGACAGTTGGCTGATGGTTTTCTCTAACAGATTTTCATTAAAATAGCTAGTAGACGGAATATTGATGTGAAAGCAAATCAATTTTTGCCCCAGAATATCCTTTTCTCCTTCTATTATAATAGGGACATTTTTTTCTGCGGTTTTTTCAACTTCCACAACGACAGCAAGTCTTGTGCTTTTTTTTATCCTGTCAGGGCTCAACAAATCAATGACAGGTATAATTCCCGTAGCTTCGGTATGCAGGTAACTGCTAATTTTCTTATGTCCGGTGGCGATTAATTCACCGTGTTTATTTTTTTTAATCACAGCTATATCGTCTGCCACCCAATAATATTTTTTTGCCACCGTCTCCAGCGCCGCCGTCGTTTTTCCTATTCCGCTGGCTCCGGTAATTAAAATACCCTTCCCTTCTGCTTCCAGCAGAACTCCATGAACGAAAACAGTTTCCTGAAATTTTTCACGAAGCAGTTCCTTTACAAGACTGGTCAGATAACGCTCATCATATTTAGAGGCGGCAACAGTAATATCATCGCTTGCCGGAAGATTTTTGAAATCAGCAGGAATTGTCGGAGATTCGGCGAAGATAAGAAAAACAAAATTATTTCTTAAAAAATTATTCTGTTTCGCACGGAATTTACTTAAAACCGGGGGACTTATTACTGCAATAGTTGGTGTATTATTTCTTGATTTAGAATACGGTTTTTGATTTATAAGCCGGATATTGATTTTAAAGAAGTTTTTTTGCCAGCCGGTGGAAGCAATGATTTCTTCGATGCCCAGTCTCGTGATTTTTCCCTGAAAGATCTCTTTTAGAGACAATGTCTTTTTCATGGATGTCCAAGTTTTGAAGGACAGGTACAGGTAAAAGTGAAAATTTGCCGCCGGACTTTTCTTACATAAACTGATTCGTATGTTTATTATCTTCTTCAATAATTATTTCATACAAATCATTGTTGGATTCTGCCTCCATAAGTTTTTCACGGAACTTGGCCGTCTTCAACATTCTGCAAATCTTTGCTAAAATCTTCAAGTGCTGGTTAGTGCTGCTTTCGGGCGCAAGCAATAAAAAGAAAATGTGAACAAGCTTGCCGTCAATGGAATCAAAAGCAACGCCCTTTTTGCTGCGGCCAAAAGCAATAATGATTTCTTCCAGATTACTTATTTTACCATGGGGAATGGCAACTCCGTCTCCGATTCCGGTGGAACCGAGCTTTTCTCTTTGCAGTAAAACATCATAAACTTGCCGCTTATCAACTCTCAGAGGTCCTTTTATCACCATTTCCGATAATTCGGCCAGTGCTTCAGTTTTATTCTTTGCCTGTAGATTATCGTCAAGATATTCCATTTTTAATAGTTGTTCCAAACGCATTTAACTCACCTGATTTAAAATCTACAGAAACAATGATTATTACATCATTATGGCAATGAATTTAAATAGATATCAGCCCCATAAGAATATTATGAGGCTGAACGGATGACTTATTTTTTAACTATTAGTTTCAATGAGGGTGTAGTTTCCATCGTCGTGATGGTATACCAGACTTACATTTTCGGAAAGAGAATCACGATACATAATAAAACGCGCTTTACTTTCTTCTATTTCCATTATTGCTTCATCAAGCGACATGGGTTTTAAAACAATTTTTTTTGTTTCCACAATTTTATTGGTCGTTGTTTCTTCTTCACCTTGCACTGCTTTTCCTTCGGTATGGCGTATACTGCGGGGTTTATGTTCTCTGACTTTATCTTTTTGTTTCTTAAGTTGCTTTTCAATTTTTTCGATACAGCTGTCTATCGCCAAATGCATATCTTTTGCTTCTTCTTTGGCATTTACATTCCAGCCATTGGCGCTCAGATTTATTTCTGCAAAGTTTCTGAATTTTTCGGTGGAAAGAATGATATGTGCTTCGGAGGGCATATCCAGATATTTTTTCAGTTTAACTACTCTCTCTTCTGCGTAAACTTTTTGCCAGTTTTCACCTTCACCATTCCTGAAAGTAACCGAAATCTTCATTAATTATTCCTCCCTGATTAATTTAAACTTTTCCAAAGCTTACTGCGACTTTTTACTCTATTCAGGCAATCTCTGGAAAATAAAGGCAAGTCATATAGTGATGTCAATGGCAAAAGTCAATTAATATTTTATACGATTTAATATTATAATCGTAATTTGCGGCTTATCACTTTAAAAATATTTCTTTCTTTTCGATGATGGCAGAATTCCCATCATTTCTCTGTACTTGGCTACTGTGCGTCTGGCAATGTTGATGCCCTTTTGTTTCAGTAAATCAACTATTTCGCAGTCACTGTAAGGCTTCTTGGGATCTTCCTTACCCACCAGATTCTTAATCTCTTCTTTGACGCTTTTCGAGGCAATATTTTCACCGGAAGTTCTTTGTATGGAGCTGCCGAAAAAATACTTCATTTCAAAGATGCCGCGGGGTGTATGCATGTATTTATTGGTTACGACACGGCTGATTGTAGATTCATGCATTTCCACGTCATCCGCCACATCCCGGAGAATCAACGGTTTGAGAAACTTTATTCCCCTGTCAAAAAAATCTTTTTGAAATCCTACGATACTCTCGGCAACCTTATAGATTGTCTTTTGACGCTGCTGTATGCTTTTTATCAACCATGTTGCCGATTGAACTTTCTCCCTGATGTATTTTTTCCCGTTTTCTTCCTCATTATGGTCGCCATGACTGCTTACCCCCGCCATAACTTCCCGGTAAAAATTACTTATCCGCAAGCGCGGCATCCCGTCATCGTTGAGAATAATCTTATATTCGTCTCCTGATTTAAGAACATACACATCAGGCACAATTGATTGAACTTTTTCTTCCGAATACATACTGCCGGGACGCGGATCCATGTTACTGATCAACAGCACTGCCGTTTCCACTTCTCCCAGGGGAACCTTCAATTTGCGGGCAATATTAATATAATTTTTCAGCTCCAAATCTTTAAGGTGATCCTTGATTATCACTTCCACAATCTGATTTTTCGTGCCCAGCATCCTGGCCTGAATCAACAGACACTCCTGCAAATTACGCGCGGCGACTCCGGCTGGATCAAATTCCTGCACCTTTAACAATACGGATTCAACAAATTCTTCCGTAACATTTTCCAATGCGGCAATTTCCTGAAGCGTTGCACACAAATATCCATTCTGGTCCAGATTTCCTACTATCTGTGCGCCGATTCTCATTTCTTCTTCCGAAAAGGGAGAAAGCTTCATCTGCCACATCAGATGCTCGGTCAATGATTCTGCTTCCGTAATAATATTGTCCCAAGCCGGCGCTTCGGCATCCTTGCTTTCATAGGAAACACCAATCGGCCCATAGTCTTCCAGGTAATTGCCCCAGTCGAATTCTTCACGGCCATCTCCTTCACCGGTGAGTTCCACTGCCCGTTCAACAGCTTTCGTTTCATCCCGCTCAATCGATTGTACATCATCTTCCACTTCGGAATGAACCATATCCTCGCTGCTTTCATCCGATGTAACTTCCTCCAGAAAAGGATTTTCTTCCATTTCCTGATTGATGGTATCAACGAGTTCCAGCCGGGACAACTGCAAAAGCTTTATCGCCTGCTGCAGTTGGGGAGTCATAATTAACTGTTGAGCTAGTTTAAGATTTTGTTTTAATTCAAAAGCCATATACAATAATCTTCTTCTATATATTTATTACAAACTAAAATCTTCGCCAAAATAGAACTTCCTGGCTAATTCACTGTTGGCGATTACTTCCGGCTCGCCTTCAACAAGGATTGCTCCTTCATTTACTATATAAGCGCGATCGCAGCAGGACAGAGTTTCCCGAACATTATGGTCGGAAATAATAATACCTATTCCTTTTGCTTTCAACTTGCCGATTATTTTCTGAATGTCCGCGACGGCAAGCGGATCAATTCCGGCAAAAGGTTCGTCTAAAAGAATATATTTCGGGGATGTTACCAACGCCCGCGTAATTTCAACTCTTCTTCTTTCACCGCCGGAAAGGGAATAAGCATGATTTTTAGCAAGGCTTGTAAGATCTAATTCTCCGAGCAGAACCCTGAGCCTTTCTTTTCTTTCATCTTCCTTTAAGGCAAGAGTTTCCAAAATTGCCATAATATTTTCTTCCACAGTTAACTTACGAAAAATTGAAGGCTCCTGGGGCAGATAATTCAATCCCCGCTGGGCTCTTTTATACATGGGATATTTGCCTATATCCTCGCCGTCAAGAAATATTTCTCCGCCATCGGGCTTGATTAAGCCGACAATCATATAAAAAGTTGTTGTTTTACCGGCGCCATTGGGACCAAGCAAACCAACAACTTCCCCCGGCGAAATGGATATATTAATGCCGTTGACAACTTTTCTTTTATTGTAAATTTTTGTTAATCCCTTTGCTAATAAATTACCCATTTTGTCTTTTTTTATTTCTTTTTTTTATCTTCATTCTTCTCTTGCGGGTAAATAACGGCTTTCACTCTTTTTTTATCTTTGCTCTCCACCACTCCGCGATCCTCATTGACAAAAACAATTACTTTCTCCCCTTTTATAGTATTTTTGCCGTCGCGCAGCACCGGATTACCGGTCATAATAATTTGTCCGCTATCCTGATAATAAACAGCTTCCTCACCTGTGGCAACCCGCTCTTTTTGAGTCACTATAACATGACCTTTAGCTTCAATTTTTTCCAGATCGCCCGTTCCTTCCATTGCTTTAATACCTGTCTTGTCTTTTTTGCCAGCTTGTTTTTTGTAATAGATAATCAAGCGATCCGATTTTATCTCCCGATCACCCTGCGTGGCCACGGCATTTCCCGAAAATACCACCATTTTTTTTTCGTTATAGGCATCCATGCGGTCCGATACAATTTCTATCGGCTCTTTGGAAGTGAGTTTTTTAACTTTTGGCGGATTATCTACAGCCTGAACCATAGAAACAGCCGATAATATAAGCAGGATGGACAGAGTAACTATTTTTTTAATTGTCATTTTATATACACTAATTTATTTTTGCTTTAACTGAAGATAAGAGTTTTAATTCTCCCGCATTCATATAAAGAACAAGTCCTTTACCCTCTATTCTCATTTTATTGTTTTCCATAACTACCGGGGCACTGGTGTAAAATTTCCTCTCCGCATTGGAATATTTAACATAATCGGTGGCAAAGCGATCGCCCGAGTCGGAGACAATGACAACATTTCCTCTAATTTCAATGTCTTTTTTGTCGGTAAGCATTTGACCTTTATCTCCCGTCATCCGGTACACTTTTTTTTCCGCCGTCGTTAATGTTATTTGCACCTGATCAAAGTCGGCCACATTTTGCTTTTTGTCGTATTGGGCGGTTTTTGCTCTTACTTCCCACTTTGAGTTGGCAGCGCCTACTTCCGTATAGACAAAATCTTTTATTTGCAGATCGACATGATCGGGCAATATCTTTAATATTTTCTTAGGCTTATCGTTAACATTTCGAATAACGGCAACAACTACTGAAACCGCCGTAACAACGATCAAAACCGATAATATAATTATTTTTTTTTTACTAATTTTCATTTAATTCAATTTCAATATTTTTTGTCGTTCCGTCCAGCTTGATTCTTTTATATCACTCAGTATCAGACATGTAAAGTTATAAGACTTTTCCAGGTCACGCCCGATAATTGTCAAGTTAAAGATGTTCCGTAAATTCATACTTGGCGGCGATCTCCGACCATCTCCCCTGTGCCTGCAGCAGCATTTCGCACACTTCACGCACCGCACCGCATCCGCCTTTATTTTTCGTCACGTAATCAACTGTTTTTTTTACTATATCAAGCGCATCGGCCACCGCAGCGGAAAACCCGGCCTCTTTTAATACTGGAATATCAACAATATCGTCACCTATAAAGGCCGCTTCACTGGAGGTCAATTTGTTTTTTTGTAATATTTCTATAAATACTTCTTTTTTATTATAGATTTTTTGATAAACTTCTTTAATTTCCAGGTCATGCGCGCGATGCTTTACCACTTCCGATTTCCGGCCGGTGAGCAGCGCCACTTCGATTCCATAACGTTGAATAAGCTTAATACCGTGACCGTCACGCACATTGAAGTTTTTTATTTCCCGGCCGGTGTCATCCATAATTATCCGGCCGTCAGTCATTACACCATCCACATCCATAATGAGGATTTTAATATTTTTTAATTTTTCCCGAAGACTTTTTTTCATCTTTTATATTTCCTTCACCACATTATCAATTTTCTTCAGTATCGTCAGCAATGCCTCCAGTGAATCGAGATAAAGCGAATTAGCGCCATCGCAGAGAGCTTTTTCCGGATCACGGTGCACTTCCAGAAAGACTCCGTCGACACCAGCCGCTACAGCCGCTCGGGCAAGATACTTGGCCATTTCCCGCTCTCCTCCAGAGGCAGTGCCCGCTCCGCCCGGCAATTGCACAGAATGCGTAGCGTCAAAAATTACCGGGTATCCCATTTCTCTGATAATTGGCAAAGAACGGACATCAAAGACAAGATTGTTATATCCAAACGATGTGCCCCTTTCCGTTATCATAATATTATCGTTGCCAGTTGATTTTGCTTTAATAATGATATTGGCGACATCTCCCGGAGCGAGGAATTGTCCTTTTTTTACATTTATAACCCGGGCCTTTTTCGCAATTTCCAAAATGAAATCGGTCTGACGGCAAAGAAACGCAGGCACCTGCATGACATCCAGCACCCGGGCCGCCGGATCAATTTCCTCAAAGCGATGCACATCGGAAAGAACAGGAACTCCCACTTTGTCTTTAACTTTCTGGAGAATAGCCAAACCCTTTTCAGGCCCCGGCCCTCGGTAAGAATTTATTGATGTACGATTCGCCTTGTCATAAGACGCTTTAAAAATATAGGGAATTTCCAGTTTACCTGTCAGATTTTTCAAATACTCGGCTATATCGATTGCTGCTTCTTCATTTTCCAGGACGCACGGACCGGCGATAAGAACAAATCCCTTATTACCGCCTATGGTAATGCTGCCCATGTCAATCTGCTTCATGTTTTTTACTCCTCAGTCTG
Source organism: Smithella sp. (assembly GCA_039679455.1). Lineage (GTDB taxonomy): Bacteria > Desulfobacterota > Syntrophia > Syntrophales > Smithellaceae > MVRV01. The sequence goes on from JBDKUX010000154.1 coordinate 60,446, forward strand.
TTTTCTGCAATCTCTTCTGTAAAAGCATAATTTTCAGTTTTGGTATTCTTCTGCCTGCTTTGGATTCGGGATTCAGTTCATAAGCTTTTGTATATGCCTTTAGAGCTTCTGCATAAAGACCTTTTTTCTCGTATGCTTCACCCAGGTTGGCGTAGACATCATCGTCTTCCCGGTCATATTTCAAAGCAATTTGATAATTTTTAATGGCCTTGTCCCAATCACCGCCGGCCGCATAAGCGTAGCCCAGGCTGGAGTACGATGCCGCCTTTCTTGGTTCCATCGCGGCGACTTTCTGGTAATTTTTTATGGCTTGATCAACTTTTTTCTGCTTCAGATAATAATTGGCAAGAATTGACAGCACTTCTTTTGTGGGAGGCGACACCTTTTGATATTCAGCTATCGCCTCTTTTTCCCGCCCCAGTTTGCCGTAGGCATAAGCAAGATTATAATGGAGGTTTGAGCTTTTAGCGCCAAGCTTAATCGCTTTTTTATAGTTTTCCGCCGATGCGGTATATTTCTTCAGTTCACCGTAGGCAAAACCGAGGTTGGCAAAGATTGCTGCGTTTTGGGGAGCTGTCTTGGCCAGTTTCTCATAATACTTAACAGCTTGATCATACTTTTTGTTTTTAAAATATAGCGTTGCCAGGCGCTCTCGTGCATCGGCATCGCCGGGTTTAATTTTCAGCGCCTGCTCATATTCTTTGATGGCCTCGGCATCAAGCTTCCTTTTTTCATAAGCGGCGCCAAGATTAAAATGGATCACCGATTCCGATGCATTAAGTTCCGCCGCCTGTTTTAAATTGCTGAGCTCCTCCCGGGAATTGCCTTTTCCGGCGTATGCCACCGCCAAATTAGCACGGGCAATGGCATTCCCCGGTTCACTGGCCAGCACTTCCTTGTAATACTTGACGGCATCATCATATTTTTTATTTTTTAAATATGCATCGCCAAGGGCAAGCTTTGCCGATGTTTTGTCCGGTGCATGTGCAATAATATATTCATACTGTTCAATAGCCGGGCTCATCTTGTTCATGCGGGCATAAATATTTCCCAGCCTTAAACGTATCTGATAATTATCGGGATTATTTTTAACGGCCTCCATATAGTTCTTGATTGCCTGATCCCCAAGGCCTTTTTCTTCCAGCAATAATCCCAGACCTTCGTAAGCCTCGGCATCGTGCGGATCGGCTTTGACGAGCTTTGTAAATACCTCAATGGCGCGATCAAATTCCTTGTTGCGAATATGGCATTTGGCTAATTCTCTCAGCACCACCTTATCATCAGGATTTATCGTCAAGATTTCCTGATATAATTTAACAGCCTCGTCCATCTTCCCTATGCGGATATAGATTCCAGCCAGAATTTTACGTACACCCGTGTCTTCTTTATTGATGGCAACCGCTTTTTTCAGATATTCAATTTGTGTTTGAACATTCGCCGTCCCCTTGGCAAAACGCAACCAGTCCTGCGGTGTAATAACAACTTTAATCGGAACTTTGGCCAATAAATTTTTCCCATAATTTATGCGGATGGAATAATCGGACACGGTTCCGCCGCCGCGGCTCATTACTCCTTCCGCCATAACTTTATTGACCAGATCTATCCCCCGCATTAAAACACCAATATCATTTTCACCCTTACCCAGACCCTCAACATTAACTGTTATGTTTGCTCCCTTCATGTCGTCGGTTACGACCGATTTCACTACGAATTCATCACGATAAGTAACTTCCAGGGATTCATTCATGCGGACATGAATATCTTTGCCGTTCTTTTCCATTTCCAGATAATAGAAATGAATCCTGCTGTGAAACACGTAGTAAGAAATGGTGTTTTTTATTCGTACGGCATTAAACGTAATTTTTTCCAATGCATGAGGACGAAGGAAAAACAACAGCGCAAAAATCACGATTATGCCGGCGGCAACACCCGGAATAATCCATCTTTTCTGTAAAAATTCTTCATTATAGTTTTGCTGGTTGTTATTTTTATTATCTTCCATCTGCTCCCCGATAAGACAAATCACCTTTCAGCTTTCCCGGCTTCAACCACGTGGATGAAATTTTTGATGAATTTCCTTTAACCTCTCCCGAGTGATATGAGTATAAATTTGTGTAGTGGATATATCGGCATGCCCCAGCATTACCTGCACTGTCCGCAAATCGGCTCCGCCTTCCAAAAGGTGGGAAGCAAATGAATGACGGAAAGTATGGGGATGGACTTTCTTGTATAATCCTGATTTTTTAGCATAGCCGACAACTATTTTCCAAAATCCCTGCCGGGTAAATTTCCCTCCGAAGCGGTTAAGAAACAAAATATCTGTGCTTTTTCCCTGCATTAATTGCGGCCTGGCCTTTTCTACATAATGTCTCGTGCAGTCATAAGCTGTTTTACCAATCGGCACTATCCGTTCCTTACTGCCCTTCCCCATAACAACTAGGAAGCCAACCTGCCAGTTAATACTGTTCATCGTCAAACCGATTAATTCGGAGACACGAATGCCCGTGGCATATAACAATTCCAGCATTGCACTGTTGCGCACCGCCGGCGCCGTTTCCATTCCCGGCTGGGCCAGAATAAGATTCATCTCTTCTTTGCTGATTGTATCCGGCAGCCGCATCCATACTTTGGCCAGTTCTATATTGGCGAGCGGCGTCTGATCAAGTATCTTTTCCTGCAAAAGATACTTGTAAAATCCCCTCAGGGCTGCTAATGACCGGTTTGCTGAATTGGCTGAAAGTCCCTCATCCTTTATTCGCACCAGATATTCTATAACAGTTTCCGGCAAAATCTGCCGTAAGTCCGTAATACCTTTTTCCTGAACAATACACAGAAAACGGCGCAGATCCCGTCCATAGGCCTCCAGAGTATTTTCCGCCATGCCGCGCTCAATTAGTAGATAGTTCAAATATTTCTCCAGTAACTCCTGCATAAGGCTTACTAACGCAAATATAACAACGAAGCAAAGATTTTTTATTGACTTATTTTGCTTTCTCATAAAAAAATAAACCACGAGATATTAATTACCAGGCAGGGAGCAGCAAATGAAAAAAATAATTATCGCCTCCGATCACGGCGCTGTTGTTTTGAAAGATCAAATTATATCTTTTTTAAAGACTAAAAATTGTGAGATCAAAGACATGGGGGTGAACAGTGATGATTCCGTTGATTACCCTGATATTGCGATAAAAGCATGTAGGGAATTTAATAAAGGCGGATATGATTTCGGCATTCTTCTTTGCGGTACGGGAATCGGTATGTCGCTTGCCGCCAATAAAATTAAGGGCATCCGGTGTGCGGCAGTGCTTGATCTGTTTACCGCGGAAATGGCTAAAGCTCACAATAATGCCAATTTCATCGTCTTCGGCGGCAGAATAAAATACTGCGTACCCATCACGGATATGATCGAAAAATTCATGAATACGAATTTTGAAGGCGGCCGCCATGAACGAAGAATAACCAAAATCATGGCAATAGAAGATCAATGCTGATTAATTTTGTTGGGAAATAAAGCATCGGTTAGTCCCGACGTACGTTTGATGCGCCTGGAAACCGCACTTGCAAGAACATCTTCACCTGCCCAGATTTGGACATAGCGGCGGGCACGGGTAATTCCCGTATAAACCAATTCTCTGGTCGCAACCGGAATATCCCTGTCGGATAATGCCAGCAATACCCGGTCGTATTCCGAACCCTGGCTCTTATGAACAGTCATCGCCCAAACTGTTTCCAGTCCCGGTAATCGTGAAGGAATAATTTTTCTTATTTTGCCGTGCTCATCCCTGAAGTGCGCCAGCATTTCGCCTTCTTCCCGGCGATTCCGTAAGATAATTCCCACATCTCCATTAAACAGATTGAGGTTGTAATCATTCTGAGTAACCATAACCGGCCTTCCTTCATAAAATGATCCTTGGATATTAATCAGTTTGACTTCACTTAAAGCTTTTTCCACAAAGGCGTTGATCCTCTGCGTCCCCCAATTGCCCACACGCAAAGCGCATAATATGCGGAATTTTTCCAGACAATCAAATATTTTGTCTTCGCCATCCCTGCGCTTTACCGTTTCCAGGTATTCGGAATATCCGTCAATAATCGCCTTGGCAAAATTCTTGTGTAAAACACGTGGCGAGGTAAGATCAATCCATTCTACATCGGAATAATGACGGCCTTGCAGCAATTCGAAAACCTTCGGAATATTACCGCATTTCACAGCATGGCTTAAGGCGTTGATTCCGCTTTCCTGGGCAAACCGGAAATTGGTCTGCAATTCAATTATACTGTCTTGAACGCCGGCGGGCATATCCATGGATATCAATTTTTCACCGGACAGATCGGCAATCTGACCGGCGAATTCCCGTGAATAGATATCAGCTGCGTCTTGTGCGCAAATATCGCCCAAAACTACCCCGGCATCTACCGACGCGAGTTGATCTTTATCCCCTAATAAAATTATCCGACTATCGTCTGGCAGCGCTTTGAAGAGTTTAGCCAGCAGCGGTACATCCGCCATGGAGGCTTCATCGACAACCACAAGATCGTAAGGCAAGGGATTATCTTCATTGAACCGGAAGTAGGGAGAATTGCCTAAACTCCCCAACAGGCGGTGAATTGTCTGGGCATCATTGGGAATAAGAACCTTCACCGCATCAGTGCAAGTTAATTTCTCTTTGGTCTTGCGGACGGATTCCTGAAGTCTCGCTGCCGCCTTACCCGTCGGAGCAGCCAGAGCTATCTGCAGATTTCTTTTTTCCATTTCCAAAAGCAGCGCCATTATTTTCGTGATAGTGGTTGTTTTCCCCGTTCCGGGACTGCCGCTGATGACAAGAAAATTTTTCAGGATGGCGGCTGTAGCAGCAACCCTGTGCCAGTTGATTTTTCCCTGATCATAATTACCCGGGAAATAGAGCCGAAGCCTGGTCGTAAGTTCCGACTTGTCAAGTTCGACTTTTCGAAGAGAAGATTTTCGGGATAAAATATTACCGGCAATATCCTGTTCGTATTGCCAGTAGCGCTGTAGATATAAACGGTTCCTGGCATCCAAAATTAACGGTTTGAATTCTGATGGTTTGCCAACACAAGAGGAAGACTGCAGTGCGTTGAGCCAATCTTTAAGTTCCGGGCAGGAAATTGCCTCTGTTCCTTCTTCGGAGGGGGTGATAACATTTCCGGCCAGTGCATTCAAATCCAGACATACATGCCCCAGGCGCACAGAGCGGCTGACCAGCATTGCAGCAAGAAATAAATAATCACTTTTTCCCGGTACTAAGTCTGCAATAAAATTGCCAAAATGAATATCTATGGAGGAGAAATAATTATGAAAGTTTTTTTTTACATTATCTTTATACGGAACTGTCATAAAAACGACAATCAATTACAAATTGAGCTCTCCTTAGTCGAGCATTTCCCTGATTTTGCAGGAAAATTGCGAAAAGCTGAATGGTTTTTGGATAAACCCCTGGCAGCCGCGATCCAGAATTTCCTGCACCCTGCCACAGATGCTGTCTCCGCTGGAAAGAAGAACATTGACATTGGAATTAATCTCTTTAAGACGGTCGTAAGTTTCTCCACCTGATATTCCCGGCATAATTATATCCAAAATAACTAGTGCAATTTCGCCTTTCTTCTCCTGGTAAATCGAAATCGCCTCCCGGCCGTTCGATGCTACATAGACATTGTATCCCATCGATTCCAGCATTTTCTTTCCTACATCTCTGATACTCTTTTCATCATCAACCAGCAGAATTGTTTCCGTTCCCATGGCAATTATCCCGGCTCCGGTTTCCATATCTTCTTCCAGCGTTTCCTTGCCGGAAACGGGCAGCAAGACGTTTTTATCAGTAAGTTTCCCTTCAATACGGTGGTCTTTGGCAAAGTCCAACAATTGTCGAGTTAAAGCAACGCCGCTTCGCACCTGTCCTTCAATCTGCTTAAGATTCTCATAATGGGGATGGGATGGTTCAAAATCCAATAACGAAACAGCTGCAACTCCGCGAATTCCCATTAACAGGTTATTGATATCGTTGGCTATATCGCGAACAAATTTACCAACGGCATCCATCTTAACGGTGGAATCAGTTCCTGCAAGAAACTTTTTGTATTTTACCTCATTTTCCCGCAGCTCTTCGTTAATCTTTTTAAGTTCTGAAGCAGAAGTCTCCAATTCCTGAATTTTCTGCTTTAATATTTCATTTTCCTTAATAAGCTCAGTGTTTTTTGTGGATGACTCGCTCATTGGATACTCCTTTTTCGAGATAAGCTGTTGATATTGTTAATATAATTATAACTGTTTTTGGTGAACAATATCGTCTGATAGCTACCGAATACTATGTGTATCGTCAAATAAAAATCGGCATATTATAAATTGACAATATGATAATTGTCCATGTAATATTTTAATAATAATACGCAGAGAAAAAAGAATCTGTCAAGCATCGTTTGCACATTCTGCTAATCATATTCGAATAGAAAGGAGTTAAAATGAAACGTTTTTTTTTCATCGTCTTGTTAATCGCTTTTGCTGTCTCAGCTGAGGCCGCCGATGTAGGTGTATCGGTCAGCATTGGTCAGCCCGGCTTCTATGGCCAGATAGATATTGGAGATTTTCCAAGGCCACAGGTTATTTTCCCTAAACCTGTTTTAATCGCTCCCGTACCTGTTGGTGTGGCGCCTCCTCCTCCGGTCTATGTTCATATTCCGCCGGGTCACGAGAAAAAGTGGAATAAGCATTGTCATAAATACAATGCCTGCGACCGCCCTGTCTATTTCGTTCGTGACAGATGGTATAATGAAACATATGTGCCGGCATACCAGGCACGGCATGGACATCCAGGCGGTCCCGACAATCACCATGACAAACACCACGGCAAAGACAAGCACAGGGATAAACACAAGAATCATCATAAGGATCACCACAAAGGTCATGGTAAAGATAAACACAGAGGCTGAACCGTAATCAAATAAACTGCAGACAAAAGTCGTTTCCATCCAGTGAGCATACTTCACAGAAGTGAGCGCTGGATGGATTTTTATTTATAACCAAGCACTTTTCTTCTTAATTAACTCCATTTTCAAATCAGTGAAAAACCATTGCACATCCACCAGTCAATGACAATAACAAGTTGCATTCCCTGCCTAACATTGTTGACTTCAGTCTGGCATGATACTGCTGCTTATGAGGAAAAGAGTTCCATACTATTGACAGTTCGAACAGCAATATTCAAATTAAAACTGTAAATAACCCTTAAGGAGGCAAACCATGATTATTCCGCTACAGATTACAGCTCATGGTATCGAACTCACTGAAGAGATGAGGGAAGATATCGCGGAAAAGGTAAATAAGCTCGATAAATTCTATAATAGAATTATGCGCTGCAGAGTTGTAGTGGAGGAGCCAAAGCGGCATTCCCATAAGGGAAATTTGTACAGTGTGCACATCATCATGACTGTTCCCGGTGCGGAACTTGTGACTAAACGCGAGTTGCATGAAGAACTTATGTTGGCAATGAGGGATGCTTTCCTAGCAGCCCAGCGGAAACTCAAAGAGTTTTCCCGTGAACAGGGTGGTGAAGTTAAGAATCATGAAAAAAAGCCGCATGGATTCATTAGTGTGCTTTTCCCTGATCAGGAGTATGGATTTCTCGTATCCGGCGAAGGTTACGATGTATATTTTCACAAAAACAGCGTTATAAACAAAGATTTTGAAAAGCTTGAAGTAGGAATGGAAGTTCGCTTCTCCGAGGAGATGGGAGATAAGGGACCGCAGGCAAGTTCCGTAACTGTAATTTAGGTAATTTATGCCGCCATGAAATGCCGTCGGCAGTGTTTATGAACATGGCTGGAAGGAAGTCTTTGAAAGACTAGGCACTTTCGAGTATCTGACAAAGACTTCCTTCCTTTAATGAAAAGAAGCTTCAAGCAGATAGTTTTCACCGGTTTCTCTATCGCGACCAAGGCCCTGTGTGCGCCTGAGCCTTTTTGGGAAGTCGATACCGTCATCGGCGATAATGGAGCGGAGATAGGTCATTTGATTGGTAATAGCTTCATCATAAAGGTCGCGTGCCACAAAGTAGCGGGTGTGGAAATGCTCTTTAGTCCGGCTCGAAACACGGCCCAGGGTAACGTGTAGTCTTTCTTTGACGTAATCATAAAATCCGATGGTTTTTTTTAGCATATCGATGGTGCTGTCGAAGCCTTCGATCCCTGCTTCACTGAATTCGTAATAAAGGAATTTCAGCTTCTCAAGATATACCCTGTCTGCCATCTGCCCCATAATATCCGCAGCTGCAAGTATCTCCGCTGCTATCCGTTCTTTTTCGGATTGAAATGATATTGTTTCCCAGGGACGTTCAAGATCTGTCCCCAGGATTAGTCGCGATATGCGCTCGGCACTTTCGGGTGTAAGGCCGAAGGTTTCAGCTTCCAGCATAACGAAAGCAGCGGAACGGGCCACGTGAACTTTTGTGTATTGTGCTCCCGTACCGCTGTTATCGCCTTCTTTTCGAATATAGCCGGTATCATGGAGCAGAGCGGCAATCAGTACTTCTCCGGCCAGGGTGGCTCCCAGTTTGATGCCTGTCAGTTCACAGCCGTCAAGAAGACGGGATGTTGCGGCAAAAACCGCTGCAACATGAGCAAAATCGTGGTATTCAACACCACAGGCCAGGTAACCCGGCAAATTACCATCATAGAGGATTTTGGTAAGCATGAAGGCATTGTTGATATGGTTAAAGTCCGCGTTCCGGTACGAATATCGAAAGATTTGTTCCGCGTCTCTGATGATTGCCTGTGGATTGGTTGGATCGACGAGAATCGAGATTTGAATTTCCATTTCAGGAGCCGTTTTCATTATCTGCCTTCGAACTTTTAAATAGTATTTGTTTTTGAATGAACCGCTTCATTTGTCATAAAAATCATTTGCCTTTTTGAAACTTTCATCCACATTATTTTTAATGTTGTCGCAGCCGCTTTTATATGTTTTCAACCATTCAGAGAAAGCTTTTCTGCTTTCTTCCGGCAACATGGGTATTTTTTCCATGAATTTGTTGATAAATCTTCCCGTCTGCTCGTGTAGTGAACTTATTGCATTAAAATTATTGTCAAATACTGCTTTATTGAACGCGATAACTTGTTTGGCAATTTGTTTCGGATCCATTACATCCTCCAGATTAAATTCCCGTTGGTTATTTATCTATCCGGCATTTGGTGCTTTTTCTTTAAGTCCTGCACGACTCTGGCCTGATGAGCAGCACAGGTACAGTAGAATTATGCAGAACCTCAAGCGCTACGCTGCCGAACATAAGTTTTTCCAGCCCGGTATATCCGTGGGTGGCAATAATGATCAGGTCAATGCCCATTTTTCGGACATATTCTGAAATTATTTTAGCGGGCCTGAGGCTTTCCACTGACTGTGTTTTCACTTTGATGCCTTCAGCACCGAGCCTTGACTCCACGTCATCAAGATAAGTGTGGGAGTATTCCATAACTCTTTCCTTGAGATCTGCGTAGGCAAGGCCACCATAATTGTATTCGGAAGGCATGAATTCTATGTGAGCCGAATATACGTTTAAAATAGTAACCTCTTCAACGTTGCCGCTTTTCACCATGTTTATGACATGGGGCAACGCACATTCCGCCAGCTTTGAACCGTCCAGGGGCACCAATACTTTCCGAAACATATAAGCAGACCTCCGCAATATTTAGTTGATCTACTGTTGTTTTTTATTAGTTTTGGCTGCTATATTCTCTTTTGGAAAATTGATAAAGTAATCGGCAATTTTTTTATAGTTCTCGTCATACGATTTTTTAAAGTTTTCACGTGCTTTCTTGTAAGAGGTAACCCATTCATTAATGGCTTTTTTTCCTTCTTCCGGGAACCATGTCGCTTTTTCCAAATAATCGAACATCAGCTTCTCGGCTTGATCCTGCAATAAAACCATGGCATTGAAAGTACTATCAAAGGTAGTTTTGTTGAAATCGATCATTTGTTTAGCCGTCTGATTTTGATCCATGATAAAACCTCCTTTAAGTAATTACGCAGCTTGCTGATCTTTCTCCATTGATGATAATTTGCCCCAACTCTACAAAATCGTTGTCATTTTACATTGGTTATTGCAAAAACAACATATACCCGAAAGTTTATTTTTCTATATCCTTAGTTATATAATCTCTGTGATATTTCGTGATAGCACATAATAGAAAGAGAGAACTTAATCACTGCAAATTATGATACTGAAAGAAAATGTCTCAGACACGACGCTGATAGTAAAATGTGTCAGCACTTCGCGCGCCGCATTCGCGTTGATCTCATCTTTTGATAGTATCTTCAACTATTTCAACAATTCATCTCTAACCGCCGTCCCAATCTTTTCCATGATATAAGGTTTTTGAATATAGCACCCTGCACCTAATTTCATGGCATCTTCAACCTTTTTTGTTTCCGAAAAGCCACTCACGATGACGGCCTTCTGTTTCGGATTGATTTCGAGAACTCTTTTATAGGTTTCCAGGCCATCAATGCCCGGGTCCATAATCATGTCCAGAACTATGAGATCAACCGTTTTGTTCTTCAAGTAGGCAACAGCCTCTTCCCCGCCCGACACAGCGTTGACTTGATAGCCAAGCCTGCTCAGCATGGTGACGGCAAGCTCTCTTTGCTGCTGCACATCATCAACCACCAGTATCAATTCTCCCCTGCCCGTGTATGAGTCAGCCGACACCAGTTTCAGATCTATTGCTGCTTTCTCTTCCCTGGCAATGGGGAAATAAAGAGAAAAAATGGTTCCCTTTCCCTCCTCGCTTTGAACATCAATATAGCCTTTATGATCCTTTACGGTTCCCCAAACAACTGCAAGCCCCAGCCCTGTTCCACTTTTCCCCATAACCTTCTTCGTATAGAATGGTTCAAAAATCTTTTCGATGTCGACCGAAGAGATTCCCTTGCCGTTGTCCGATATGTGCAAGACAGCATAGTCACCCTCGTGCAAATGATCATACCCTTGAACCGGCTTGTCGAGATGACGATTCTCCGTCCTTATTGTAACTTCCCCACAATCGGATATAGCCTCTGCTGCATTGGACAACAGGTTAAAGAGCATTTTTTCCAGGTGAACTGGAGAACCTTTTAAATTTAAAAGATCTTGATCCAGAATGGAATCAAGGGTTATACCCGGATAAAATGTCTTCATTCTCTCCAGCTCCGGCGATTTTAAACATTTGCAAATAATGTCATTCAGATTGATCACTTCTGAGACAGTCACACCCCTTCTGGCCAACGTCAGCAGGTCTTGAATAATAGCCGCTCCCTTCTGGCCCGATTGCAGGATGTTGGTGGCATACTTTTTCAAGCGATTTTCCTCCTGTACTTCTTCCAGGAGCAGTTCCGAATATCCGACAAGCACACCAAGGACATTATTGAGGTCATGAGCAACACCGCCGGCCATAATCCCCAGAGACTCCATTTTCTCAGCACGATGCAAGCGCTCTTCCAGTTTTTGACGTTCCTCCTGGGCCTTTTTCCGTTCCGTAATATCTAAAAGTGATGCCACACTTCTTTTGGTACCCGGTATCACGTCAATCGTCAGAATGACGTCTTTTACACGACCATCCCGATCCCTGAATTTAAATTCATAACTTTTAGGAGCGGCATGTTTATCATGTCTGCGCAGCTTGTGACTGTTCAACATCCTGTCGAGGTCTTCTTTCTCGACAAACTCCGTCCAGCATTTTTTACCCTCCAATTCACCCCTGGTATAACCGGATAATTTTTCATATTCAGCGTTTGCAAGAAGGATGATTGTGTTGTCATCTAAAATCACTGTGGCCGTACCTGTATTGTCAAAGATTGCCCTGTACCAGTTTTCCGATTCCTTGAGAGCATTTTCCACAAACCGCCGTTCGTTAATTTCCTTTTGAAGTTGATCATTCACAAATTGCAGTTTCGCTGTACGTTCCTTCACCATCTCTTCAAGATGATCCCGGTGCCGTACCAATTCCTCTTCTATCTTTTTGTGCTCCGTGAAATCTGTAATTGATAAGACATAACCTTTGGTGGAATCATCTACATCCATCAAATGTCCTGTTAACAGGCATGGGACCCTATGACCGTCTTTATGCACGAGTCCGCATTCATGCATGAGTGATCTTATTTGTTGAAATTCACCGCAAATGACTTTCGTTATTTCATCTTTGCGGCGCGTTGGATAGAACGCCTCGATTGTTTTACCGACTATTTCCCCCAGTTCCCATCCTAAAATATCCGTAAATGCCTTGTTGCACCAGGCAAATGCGCCGCCCCTGATTAAACATACACCGTGCGTTGTGCATCCCAGAATAGCCATGAGCAATTCCTGGGATTGTTTTATCTTTTCATGCGCAATGGCCAGTTCTTCCGCCTTTTCCTGGGCATCTTCGAGATTAAAGATATATTCCTGGAGAAGACGTCTTTGATTTTCTGTTTTGTCTGTTTTGACTTTCTTCATGGAAAAACCTATCCCTTCGACAATCACCTATTGTTTATCATACGCACGTATTTCATCCAGGATAGCGGGAAAACTCATTGGCTTGCATAAATACTTATCAGCTCCCGCTTCCAAACCTTCGTTAATTTCGAAAGATTGTGCTTTGGCGGAGAGCATAAGAATCGGGATATCTTTTGTTTTATCATCTGCTTTCAGCCTCTTGCATACTTCAATTCCACTTAATCTCGGAAGTTTTACATCTAAAAGAATAATGTCCGGGAGATTTGAAAACGCCTGTTGAACGGCTTCTTCACCGTCTTCCGCCACATACACGGTATAACCAAGCTTGGTGAACTTTCTTATCAAATAAGACGATATAGGTTTATCGTCATCGACGACCAGAATTTTCTTAATTGCCACGAGCTGCTCTCCTTTCCGCAACATGTTTCAAACATTTCCGACATCTGTTAAAGGAAGACAAATAATAAAAATCGCCCCTTTCCGTTCTCCTCCCAACGGAAAATCAGGATAATACTCTTCCGGAACAGGACTCTCACACCGTATTGTTCCACCATGCTTTTCCACGAACCCCTTTGTAATCGTCAGCCCCAATCCGCTTCCGCCGACTTTGTGAGACATGAGGCTGTCCGCCTGAAAGAATTTCTTAAATACTTCTTCTTTTGCCCACTCAGGCACTCCGTATCCATTATCAGCAACAGTAAAGATTGTCTCGTTTCCCTCTTTTGCCGTTTTTACAATGATTTTTCCTCCATCCGGCGAATACTTGATGGAATTGCTCAAAAGATTAATCATGACCTGGACCATGCGGTCTTTATCGACCGGAATATCGGGAATATCCGCAGGCACATTCTTAACGATTGTATGCCCGTGAGCTAAAGCCAGATCGGAGACTTCCGCCATTGCCCTGTCAATGATTTCCGCAACGGGTGTACGGGAAAGATTTAGCTCAACTTTCTGCGCTTCAATTCTGGACAGATCAAGGAGGTTTTCGACAAGATGCAACAGCCGTTCAATGCCTACCTTGGCAAGTGCGAGATCTTCCCGGACCTCTTCGTCAATCTCCCCTGAATATCCCTCCAAGATACCGGATACCCCTAACATCATAGCTTGAATAGGTGTCCTCAATTCATGGGATGCTATCGTGACAAATTCCGATTTCATTCTATCGATCTCAGATATGGCTTTTGCCATCTCGTTGAATGATTTTGCAAGCTGACCTATCTCATCTTTCGATTTTACATCAATCGATTGGTCAAAATCGCCTTTACTCATTGAAACCGCGCTTTCCGTCAATCGCCTCAAAGGACCCGTCAGATTAAAACTTATAACAACAGACATGCCGATAATGCAAAAGCCGGCTAATAAAGAAATGATGAGAATGAGATGCCGGTTGTACAACGCTCTCTCACTGATTAACTGTCTGGTTTTACTATTTGCATGAACAATCTCTTTCCCCTGTTCGAGAATGCTTTTTTCTATTTTGGCTTTCGTGATATTTGCGTCCTTGTGAAAATCATCAACATTGGCGCCAATTGTCACATACCCAAAGCCTCTCTTTGAGTTTCCATACGGACCGGTGTAGTAAGGAATAGCGGCATATGTAGTAAGTTTCCAGAGACCGCTCCAGAGAAGTAGGAAGGACCCTGATCCCCCGTTTTCCGTTCCTTCATGCCATCCCTGGCATTGGGGGGCGGTATCAAGCACCCGGCAATCCAGGGAAATTTCACCGGCTTTCATCTGTTCAATCGAACCTGATTTTTTCAGAGTAAAGTTGCGGAATGAAGGAAGTTTCTGTACAAATTTTTCTAAAGTCATTCCGCTTTTTTTATAATCATCATACGTCTCCTGGCTTAACCATCCCGGCACCTCTTTTCCTGTTTGCGGATCGAAGCCGCAAATAAAAAAATCACGCGCATGGGCGACGCATTGATCATTTACATCCCAGATAAAGGCATAATTGCCCGATCCACCGTCCGACAGAACAGTAAATCTTTCTTCCGTAGGGAATACATGGTCGGTATATTCCATTACATGAGTGTGGTCTAAAGCCATGGTCACATAGCCTGTTTTTTTTCCTTTCTCATCATAGATGGGAGTCACCCATCTGATAATACCCTCAAATTTTTTACCGTAAGGATTCTCTTTGCCGGCGTAGGCGCTTTCCCGTTTTACCCTGATACCCTCCCTGGTTTTATAAAGCCAGCCTCTAACATAAGCGCCTATGACCCTGGAAACATAGATTTCGCCTTTTTTCAGATTTGCCAGATACGGAAAATAATCTTCCGCCCTGCAATATGTGTTTTCCTTTCTGCTTACATCAGTCAGGTTATTGGAAATCCTGCCATCTGCAATCTTGATCTTTTCCCGGCCCTGCAAATCGATAAATGTTATCTCTTTGTAGATTGGTTTAGATACCTTATGGAAATCAAGAGGCGGAAAATTCCTCCATTCTTTATTTTCCGGGTTTCGTGTCTGAAGTTTAACGGCGCTTCTTCGAGATTTCCCGGCTTCACGAGGGTCGGTCACAATAACATCTTTTTTTGTTGTCCGATAGACATTGAGGTACCGTTCGGGATCGGGATTAAATGACGCAAGAATCAGGATTTCCCTGTCTCTTTCATAGAGAAAATCGGCAATTCTCGCGGCCAGCTCCACGGTTCTCAGTTCGATGGCTTCCTTCGCTTTGCGATCAAGAGCTTGTACGCTGTCCGCTATTGATGTTTTACCTATATCTTCCGCCGCTTTCAGGTTTTCCTTCCCCATTTCCTCGGCTCTCCGGGCTGCCTGGAAACCTGTATCAGTTAAGTTTTCCGTGGCAATGTACCCGATAATAATCAATGGAATGACCGACAGAATCAAATAAGAAATGATCAACTTGGGCAGGATCCCTAAATTCAAAAATTTATCATATATTTTTTTAAGCATCACGCTTCCTGAAAAAAATATTACTTTCCGCAGTCGAAATGATACAACACGAATGCTTACTGGTTTATATGCAATAATTGAACCATTACTTATTTACACAGAATCACCGATAAAGGCAGTAATTATGAATAATTACTGCCTTTATTAAGCAAAGATCACATAATATTTTTGAGATAGGGAGTCAAGAATCCGATGCTCTTTTATTCATCTGTCGGCAGCATAAGTCTGTCCAATTGCCGGATCAGGGCGTAATCCGGCAAGTCAAAGTAAACCCCGTTTCCTTTGCCCGCCTCGGCGTTCAGACCGCGCAGGAAGATGTAATAAACTCCGCCGAAATGTTTTTCGTAATTGAAATTTTTCACTCTTCTTTGCAGATATTTAACCAGGGCGACAGTATAGAGCAGATACTGCAAAACGTAGGATGACCGGGACATCGTATTTTTTAAAGAGTCAGGTACGTAATGGGCATAGCTCTCGCCGAGATAATTGGACTTCCAGTCGACCAGATAAAATCGTCCCTCGTGTTCAAAAACCATGTCGATGAATCCTTTCAAATAACCACGGGTCAAAGGAAAGTATATTTCCCGGTATAGATCCTCTTTCGATGCAATATTATTTCTATAGAGTCCGGTATTCTCCAAAACATTTATTATTTTTCCCGCCGTAATTTCCTGCAAAGGAAAACAAAACTCTACTTCTTTCCGGCAGCTTTTTGCCGGTATCATATTTAAACTGAATTGTGCGCCTGCAAAGCCCAGCGGCATGGCGATTAATTCTTTTATCATTTTCTCAACCGCCGGAAGCCAGATTTGATCAAACCTGTAATTCGATAATTTTTCCGACACAATTGTATTTAAGTCTGTTTCATTAACTTCGGCATAATTTAAATTCTCAAGTATTTCGTGCAGCATAATACCGGTTGTTGTTCCCCGGGGAAAGGCCAGCATATTTTCCGTATTCTCCACCGCAGGTTGAGACAGGAACATATAGTCCTTATCTTCATCTTCAATTTCCCATCTTGCCTCTTCCTCATGCGGTCTGTGCATACTTGTAAGATAGGTAAAACTGGCAATTTTCCAGCTATGATCAATGCTTCCTTTGAATTGCCGAAAGTTCAGGTTTACTAATCCTTCTTTTGCCGGCCGGATTTTGATTGGCGTTATTTCTCCTATTTCTTTCAGTTGGATATCGGTGGATGCACGATTGACAAGCATATTCAGGTGTCCCAGCATTTCGTCATTACGCAATGCATCCCAGTTGCCTCCGGAAGACAAAGACTGCCGATGAAACAGATAAGCTGCCGCACTGTCCGCCGTGTTTTTAATCTTTCCCCAGACGAAGTAGCAGCAATTTTTTGCCCTGGTGAGGGCCACATAAAGCAGACGGCAATTTTCCGCCAGAATTTCTCTGGCATATTGTTCCCTGTTGGCGGCGATCATTGCGGAACCGAGATCAGCCGTAAGCTGCCAGTTATTTTTCCCATCATGGAAGAAAAGAGGCATGGCGTCACTATTCTTCCGACCTTTTTCCCAGCCGAAGGGACAAAAGACGACGGGATATTCCAGTCCTTTGCTTTTGTGGATAGTAACTATTTTTACGCAATTTTTGTCCGTTTCCAGCCGCAGCTGTTCTTCATCCGCCGCCGTATCCGCCCGGCTGCGCATATCGTCAAGCCAGCGAAGAATTTCTGGGAAATTAAGGTTTTCCTGCTTTTGCGCGAGATGTAATTCCTGGGCCAGATGCAGATAGTTGGTGAGTTTTCTCTCACCGCCGGCAAATGTCATAAGGCGCTGCCGAACATGCTCTTTATCCAGAAAAACGTAAAACATCGTCAGGAAGCCGTGCAGGCGCCATAAATCATGATATTGCTGAAACTTAATCCGCCAGTTTGCAAGGATCGCTTCATCTTCCAGGCAACCGGCCAAATCTTCGGCAGCAAGTTCGAAAAACGATGTAGCCAGCGCCGCCAGCAGATAACCTTCATTTTCCCAGGAAATAACTCCCAGCAAAAACCGTTTCAATTCTTCCGCTTCTTCCGAAATAAAGACACTCTCCGTACTGAGCAGCACTGAAGGGATTCCAATTTTTGTCAACTCTTTTTGAAAAGATATTGCTTCTACGTTTTTTCGCACTAACACAGCAATGTCGTTTTCCTGCAGCGGCCGGTCACTGATACGGACTTTCTTTCGATCGCTCAACTCCAGCAGCCTGGATATTTCTGCGATTACCGCGCGTGTTATAAGATCGCGGGCATCCGTAACGCCCAGCGGTTTATTATCGTCCGTCCCCGGTAAAAACCACCATTGCAGCGCATGGTTTTCTTCATCTTCGATATGCAGCTCATCGACTTGTGCGCCTTTTGCCGCCTCTACGGGGATGTATTCAATTTCTTCATAGACAAACGGCCGGGAAGGTGTTGCAAACAGAACATTGATGGCGTTGACCAGAGCAGACTCCGAACGCCAGTTTTCCTGCATCGAATATTTATAATCGATGTTTTTTGACGCCCGCAAGTAAGCAAAGATATCGGCGCCGCGGAAGCTGTATATAGCCTGCTTGGGATCACCGATGTAAAAGACGACATTTTCCGATCTTGTATTGTTGGACAAAAAAATTGACTGTAATATGGCAAACTGAAGGGGATCAGTATCCTGAAATTCATCAACCAGAACAGCCCTGTATTTTTTCCGCAGTACCTGTGCAAGTTTTTCTCCTCCGCTGGACAACAAGGCGTTTTGCGCCTGCACCAGCAGATCATCAAAATAAAGCACATTCTTTTTCTGCTTCATCTTAGGAAACTCGCGCAGAAGTTCTTCCAGAAACTGCTTTTTCAATCGGGCAAGTCTGTTTTCCAGCAGTTCCATCAGTTGGGCGGCAAGCAAACATAAATCATCACATAGTGCAAAAGCCTGATGCTGAGGCGTAGTCGCGCCTTTTTTTGTCTTAGAACAAAGAGCCTGTGCGCTTAGCTTGATCAGTGCCGGGGGAACAGGCAACGGAGCGTTATCATCCAGGGCAATCCCGTCTATTTCCCCGGCAATCTTATCCACCTTTTTGCCGTATGTTCCGGCATGGAGCGCACTGCTTTGCAAAAGAGAGATTATTTCACTTCTCTGATTCTGCCACAGCTTTTGAAAACTGCGGAATTTCTCCTTCAACTCCTGCGCCGGGACATGTAAATCTTCAGCCGCCGCATTTTTATAGTCCGGAATTACCTGCAAAGCCGGCGTGACCATGGCCAGCTTTAACAGCTGCAGGAAATAGCCTTTATTAATGCCGCAGGAAAGCGCATAGCGGACAATCAATGGATCGTTTTGATAAAAATTCCTGCGCCAGAAATCTTCGACAAATTCCCGCTCCAGTCCCAGCTGATTTTCGATCAGTTCGGCATCAAACATGGTGGCGCTTTCAAAGGCATTGTCCAGCAAAATACGCTGACAGAATCCGTGGATTGTATGGATCGCTGCTTCGTCAAAATTTGTCAGTGCCCGCCCCAGTCGGCTGGTAATTTTTTTTCTTTGCGATGCATCAGGATGCTGTTCTAGAACAGCCTGTAAAAAAGAATTTGCAGCATTCCCCTCAGCAAAGGCTGTTTGCGCCTCCTGCAGCATTTTCCGGATTCGCCTTTTTAACTCCGCCGTTGCCGCTTTAGTATAGGTAATGACTAAAATCTGCCGCGGCGCTAATTCTCTCTCCAGAACGAACCGCAGATAGAGGGAAGCCAAAGCATGAGTTTTACCGGTGCCGGCGCTGGCCTCAATCAGATTCACGCCGTTAAGCGGACATTTTATCGCATCAAACGGAATCATTACCTACAACTCCAATTTCCCCAAATTTAAGAAAATAGGCCCCAGTATTTCCACGGCGACATTTTCAAATTCATGATCCATAGGGTCATAACCTGCGAAACAGATTTTATGGGCAATCTCCCGGGCCTCTCCTTCCACCCAGCCATTGCCGTCACCCCACCAGATTTTTCCCGCAGCCCGGAGAGCTTCCTTGCTGCTTTTCTGTTTTTGTAATAAAACCTTTGCATATTCCAAAGAAGTACGTGGAAATAATTTCAACGGTTTTTTCTGCCCTTGCCGGTAATATTCAATCAGCCTTTCCAATATTTTCCGGGCGTCATCTATTTTGCCAAACAAAAATTGTCCATCCTCCCCCAGGAGAATGCTTTTTGAAGATAAGTCACAAGCCGGATCGAAATTAATCAGTAAATGGCTGATCCATGTTTGCAGATAGTCATTCATTTTTAAAGTAGCCGGACGATAATGAATTAGATTATTTTCAAAAATATTCTCGATTGCGCCGGTAATCCGCACATCACCGATATTAACGTCGATGGATATTTTTCCCGGTTCCCTGCCCGCAACAGATGTGCATACCAGTTCGGCAAAATCTTGCATTTCGCTTTTCAGCGAAGCAAAATAATATTCTCCCGCCGCGCCGACAGGCAATGCGCCGGCAGCTTTTCTGATCTCATAAATTTTGGTTTCATCCGAATTTTGTATTTTTGTCTTCAGCAGATCCTGCTTGATTGAATAAGCGGAGAGATTGTCAATAGTGAACGGTTCACAATCTTCTGTTTCCTCGTTATCGCGCGAAATTTTCAGGCAGAGCCTTTTCTCCAGAAAATACTTTACCGGATGACGATAAAAATTAATTAAGTCATTGACGGTTATTGTTTTTTCCTCAAGCGGCAATTCATTCAGCTCTTTAACCAGAAAAGGCTGTACCTCTTTTTGCTCACCGGCCAGCGCCCGTGCAGCCCGATAATTTTCCTGTGAGTAACTGTAGAGTATTTCTTGCCCCCCGAAATAATCGGGATGAAATTCATGCAAATGATGCTGTCTTGTTATTCGTGCGGAGGCGGCGATTCCGCCATCACCAATGATGAATCCTCCGTCTATGTAATCCAGCAGATCGCTCACCAGCGTGGAAGGAAGAATCGCGCTGTTGTCCTGCATGTTCTGTCCGACATAACTGATGATCAGGTTTTTTCTGGCCGACAGAATCGCTTCCAGAAACAAATACTGATCCTCGCCGCGCAGTGATCTGTCTCCCAAGCGCTTTTTCAAATCGGTCAAATCAAAGCCGGGCTTACTATCCCTGCGCGGATAGGCTTCATTATCCATGCCGATCAAACATATCACATCGAAAGGTATGCTGCGCATCGGCAGCATCGCACAAAACGTGACGCTGCCGGATAAATAACGTGAGCTCAAAACCATGGCAGCGGAGGAATGAGAGAGATAACTTTTGATTACTTTCAGATCAACGGCTGTGTCTATTTTAGCAAATTGCTGCTCGCGGGTAATGCGGTTGATTACCTCATTGAGTTTATACAGTTGATCCCTGTATTCACCCGTTTCCGGAAAAAAATCAGCAATTATTCTTTTCAATATTTCACACCAGTTCTCCAGTGTTTTGTGGCCTGCTGAAAGATCTTTAGCACACAGGAGCGCCGACCAGAAATCAAGAAAGTTGCCGAGGATCTCTGTTTTATCTCCCTCTATCTCACCGTATGGGAATATACCGTTAAACAATTCTCCTCTGCGGCCATCAAGCGCCAAGCCTGCCAGCATGGAATTAAAACCGTTCTGCCACGTATTTTGGGGAAATGCAGGCAGGTCAAATTCCATCCGGTGTTTTTCATTTACTCCCCATTTTATTTTTACCGCCGCTGCCCAGCGCCGGATCAATTCTCTGGCTGAATCGGTTATGCCGAATTTTTCCGATATGGCCTCGTTTTCCAAAAGAGATAATACTTCACCAGCGGTAAAACGACCGGCTACCAAATCCAGCAGTGCAAAAAATCCACCGGCTACGGTATTGCCGGTAAAACTCCGCCGGTCGGCAATGCTATATGGTATTTTCGGGATACGCGATTCAAAGACAGCTTCAATGTAAGGCGCATAGGCTTCTATATTGGGTGTCATCACCAGGATATCCTTGCACAAAAGCGTGCTGTCTTTTTCCAGGAGTTTCAGCAAAGTATTATGGAGGTTTTCCACTTCACGCAGCGAAGCGTGACAGGAATGAATCTGGATGGATTCATCATCAGCCTCAATTTCACTGCGCGGCCTTCCGTCCTTACCTCGATCGCAGAGCAGATAAATATCCGCCTGAATCGCGGAGAGCAGACTTGTTTGCTGCGGCTCTTCAAACAGTTCCTCATATTCGGTAGATAGGGAGGAAACCTGTCGGAAGAAATCACGGCCGACTGATCCCAGTGACGCCAAAAGACGGTTGCCGCTTTCCAAGTGCAGCAAATCCTCACCAAAATCATCAACATTGTGCGGAAATTTTTGCAGGGTTAAATCAATCTCCCGCCCAGATTTAATATCCGCCCAGAATTCCCGCGAGGGATTCAAATAATAAATATTTACCGGAATATGCTTTGACAGCCGGTCAAATACATCCAGATGATACGGCGGAAGATAGGAAATGCCGAAGATTGATATTCTTTCCGGCAACGCATCCTGGCTTGGCGGCTTGTTTTCTGCCATTCGGGAAAATAACTGCCGGAGCCGCGCCTTGTGCATCCCGCCTTGATCGGCGGAGATTTTTTGCCAAAGGAGCGCCTGCCACTTTTCCTGTGGAGAGCTGATTTTCCCCTCCTCCCAAGCTAAAATCTTCTCAGGCCGGAAAATCAAATACTGGTCAAAAACAGCGGCAATTTTACTGGCAAGCCCAAACAGTTTCAATTGATCGTAACTATTTCCCAGGTAGTTGTGAACGGGCTGAAAATCATCTTCCCGCATAAGCCGGGGTAGAATATCCATAATTTTCCAGGTCAACACATCTATGTTGTAGGACAAGTCCGGTTGATAGTCCGCTATAAACGCTTTAAAGACATCATCGATAAAGGCATTGGGAAAAGGAAAATCATAATTGCTGTATATTCCATGATAGTGGGCCAACTCCAGGGAAAGCCACTTTTGCATGCCCGTACTCTGGATCACTATTGTTTCGCTGGCAAACGGAGAAGACAGCGGCGCGTTTAATTCATCCGCGAGACGCCGGGCTAATATCTCCAATTTATTGCTGACGATGATCTTCATTCTGGACTTTCTATTTGCCGAAAATTTAAGATTGAAGTATCATAATTTTCACTTTATGGTAACAACCAAAATTAATTTGGTTCGGAAGGGATCAATGGTTAAAGATTCAGATTCACTACAGGATTTGATTAACAAAGCTTTTGAGCTCGGAGTCAGCGACGCCGGGATCATTTCTGCCCGATCAATCGTAGTTGAAGACCGTTTTGTCGAAATGTGTGCCACACCCCAATGTCCGGGCTACGGTCAGTCTCCCAACTGCCCGCCTCACGCCATGAAACCCGGCAAGTTCAGAAAACTCCTGGCTCAATACGAACATGTTCTCGCCTTCAAGATTGACACCCCCACCGAGGTACTTCTTGACGACAGACGATTTGACGTAGCGAAACTCATTCATGAAATATCCGCCGTCATTGAACGACTGGCAAAAGAAAAAGGTTTTGTCCATTCCCGAGGGTTTGCCGCGGGCTCCTGCAAAATGATTTTTTGCAGGGAACAGGCAAGATGCATTGTGCTGGATAAGAATGAGGATTGCCGTTTCCCCGATAAAGCCAGACCGTCGCTATCCGGTCTTGGGGTTAATTTTCTGGAACTAAGCAGGATGATCGGCTGGCAATTTAATAAAATTACCAAAGACACCAAACCGGACGAAGTTTCCATGGGAATGATGTCGGGAATGGTTTTGATAGGATAAACTCGTAGATAAAATCAAAGCTTTGTTTCTTGCGATAGGGAGTGAATTGATAGAAGGCAGGGTTTTGCGTGCAGGGTTTAAAAAAGTGATTTACACGCCGACTTCAACCGTCCCTACCAGTAAGGAAGCTGAGATAAGTAAGAACAGCGTATTAATTTCTGGAACAACTGGAGGTAAAACCATGAAAAAGCCAATGACGTATAAAGGCTATACCGCAAAGATTGAATACAGTGACGAAGATGAATGTCTTATTGGCCGCATTTCCGACATTCGCCATATCATAACTTTTCAGGGTGACACCGTGAAGGAAATTAGACAAGCCTTTGAGGAAGCCGTTGACTTTTATCTCCATAGTTGCGCCGAAAAAAACGAAGAACCGGAAATACCTTTTACTGGCCGCTCAGTTGTGCGCGTCAGTGCAGCACTTCATAGCGTGATAGCTTTAGCCGCCAAGCACGAAAATAAGAGCATCAACGAATGGATTACCGAAGTCTGCAAAAAGCCACGCGACACAGAGGATTAAGGGTTATATGATGAAGAATCATTGACACCAACTGGGGGCATAAGTGGGACGCTGTTAACTTATAAACTTATTAGCATTCAGGACAAAAATAGTATCCCTTGAGTCTTTAGGCCTATCCCTTTGGCTACTACTGTTCCATCATCAACGGACGAATAACCATGCTGGACAATTCAAAAAACAAAAATATTGTGAGCTTTGTACAAAATACATTGGGTTGTCAGTGTGCTGAAGAGGTATTTAATTCAATTGAATTAGGAAGAGGCAGCACTCCAAACGGCGAAGCAGCGTTTGCAAAAATAGTTATTGGCAATCGATTACTTATTTATATCGTGAAGCCTTTGTCAGATTCAGAGAGTTTAACAAATGATTTAATACCGATTCTTACAGAAATGGGAATATTGGAAAGGGATAATAAAGGTTACAATCGGTTTCGGCTTGTTCTCGCTAAGCAATCCGATGATGTAATATCGAATACTTTCATAAAAGATTTCCAAAAGGCTGCCGGGCATGACGAAAAAGCACATATTCACTTTGTATCCCAACAGGAACTGCCGAATGTGCCTGAGATAGCCTGATATTTTCTTTTTGGATGAGCATAATACTCAAGGAAACTTAATGAGCTACACTTTAAACACAACCAATAATTATCATATAAACGAACTGAACTCTCTGGGCTGGGAGATGACTGTCTGCAACGCCCTTTATCCCGCAACAAGCCCCTGCCGTAAGGCCCTGCAATCCAATAATTCTTTTGGTGTTTTGCTCTATCAATTTCTGGAAAAATTATTTCCCTTGAATCAAGTAAGCAATGTTTTAGAGATCGGCGGCGGTTTGGGCAATCTTATGCATGATTTTCTGATGCTTAAGCCGCAGATAAAAGCGACGATGATCGATATTTCACCGCATCTTTTGGCAAAACAAAAAGAACTTTTGCACCGATATGCCGTTGATTTTCGGGAAATGGACATTTTACAAATCGACGTCGGCGAACTTTCCCAGTTTGATTTGGTTATCATGAATGAAAACCTTGGTGATCTACCCACATTGGTGGCTGACAGCGCCCATAAATCTCTTCCGGAAGACGGCATTTCTTCCTTTCATCGGGCAGGCTATTTTATCGATAAATATCAATTGCCGGTGGCGCAAAATGAGAACATCAATATCGGCGCTTGGGAAATTTTGGAGAAACTCTGTCTCGCCGGGATAAAATATATTTATCTGAGTGAACACAGTTGTGAAGCTGCGGCGCCTGATCATTTAAAATCATACCTTCGTTTTACGGCCTTGGGAAATCCGAAAAAGATTGCGCTTAAGGGACACGATGAATATACAATAAAATTTTCCTGTCTTCAGAAAATCGCCCAAAAGTTCGATTATAATGTAGTTCGCGGCCTTTTTGCCGATTTTGTAAAGCCGGATTTCAATGATCAAGTTCGCGCTGCCCTGCGTCTGCAAACACCACATACCGGCGAGCAGGAAATTTTGCAGCATTTTGTTTATGATCTTTATAAGTATGAATATCTGGTATTAACAAAAGGAGATAAATAATGAAGAAGAACAATATAATTGCCATTTTTGCCGCATTGGCTTTCCTGTTTTTTTCGACGGCAAGCAGCTGGGCGTTTCGTTGTGGTTCAGGATTGGTAAGCGAAGGCGACAGCAAGACTAAAGTTCAGGTTACCTGCGGAAAACCAACATCTAAAGAAACTTCCTGCGAAAACAAGCAGGAATACACAACAACCACTAAATCCGGCAAAACCCGGAATGTCAAAAAGTGCGGCAAGAAACTGGAAGTCTGGTATTACAACTGCGGCGACAATGATTTTATCTATAAGCTTACCTTTGAAGACGGCATACTAAAAGACGAAGACACGGAAGGACGGGGTAAAGGCAAGTCCGATTGTCTGGGCAGGTAATGCCTTTACAATGTCATTTCGAAGCGAAGCGAGAAATCCATGTCCTGAATGTATATGAGGGATCTTTAAGATTCCTCACATACGTTCGGAATGACAATTACTACAATCATGACACAGCTTCCAGGGGGGGTTGTTGCCGCCGCGGTATCATCTATGATTTTAAAAATGAAATTACAGCGAATTCATGGAAATGAGGTCTCTGGCGTCAAGGTGCATGGATTCGTCTATCAATAAACCTTCACGGATCAGTTCCAGAACCAGCGGTTTTTCCTCCGGAAATTTATATCCCTCGAAATCCTGACGGAAGAGCAGCCCACCTTGCCTGTTGGCCCAGGAATTCATCCGGTGATCAAAACAAACTTTGGAAGTAACGTCCAAACCTTCGATCATCAGTCGCAACTCTTCCAAGCGCTGGTGGGGTGAAGAAATATGCAGTCGTCCTTTTTCATATTCCTCAAATAACGGAGTTCCATAGCGGGGAACCAAAGGCCGGGACCGGATGTAATGCGGATTGATCGCCGTGAGGACGCGGGCCGTATTTTCCGCATGCTGCCGCCAGCGTTCTCTGCCGCCCAGATCGGTCATCCAGTATTCTGAAAGCTGAAATCCGGCGGCCAGGGCTTTTTTGCCGCCTTCAATATGTTGGGCGCTGGTCACACCTTTATGGATCAGTGTCAGCAGTTCATCGTCGCCGGTTTCCAGACCGACATGGAGACGATCAAGACCGGCCTCTCTGATTGCCAGCAAATCCTCCGGTTTTCTCTGCGCCAGCGTTTTTGACCGCGCATATGATGTAACCCGGACAAGGGTCTTCAGTTGTTCGCGCAAATACGTTAGAATCTCAATATACTCATTGGGCCGCATGATCATGCTGTCGGCATCCTGAAGAAAAGCCGTCTTCCCGCCTGAATAAAGCCAGTTGAATACTGTAATGAAGCATTGATTGTTGTTCAAATAAGGATCAGCCTGTATAAGCGCCATCCCCGTCTCCAGAGTTGCCCGGCCACCCTGCCCCATCTTTTCGGAAACGGCTGTAATTTCATCACTGATTTTTTTTACCGTATCGATATCTTTTTTGATATCTTCCGGACGACGATAAACAAATTGATGCCCTTTATACAGTTCACAAAAGGCGCATTTGTTCCAGGGACAGTTCTCCGTTATCCTCAGGAGCAACGAAGCGCTTCCACCTTCGCTTGGCGGACGGTAAACCCCTATGGCAAAAGATAATTTTGCAATTCTTTTTGCGCTCTCCCTAACTATATTATTGTCTTTTATAAGAACCATAAAGACTCCTTATGAATGCTTTTCTCCATAATATATATCTCTATTGCTTAATTGACAATAAGACAAGCGATTTTGTTGTCGATTGACAAAAGCATCGCTGAGAATTAAATTTTATCTAAAATTACGCATTCCCATATTAACCTTTACAGTTGACAAGTTTTACTTAACATTTAATGGAAAGGAGTTACAATATGATCACGGATTGGAAAGAAAAGATCATGTGTGCGCTGGAATGTCAGAGATGCCACAAGGCATTGAAGGCGCAGGATGAAAGAATTTTATCCTGTTACGACCATGAAGCTATATGTATGGAATGCAAAAAAGAAGAAGAACAGAGGCCCGATTATGCAAAAGTATCACAAAACATGATTGAGCAATGCACTGTAGATATAGAATTGAAACAAAGCGATCCCGGATCATATTGCTATTGTCACTTTTATCCGTATAAATGCTGAAGGTGTTGTGCTTTATCCAGAAAATTTTAGACTCAATAAAGTTCAAATTTCGTTGGCGCTGCATGGGGCTGCGGGGCGTATGAAGAATACGCCCCGTCTTTTTCTCCTCAATTGCGAAAAGACTTGACATAAAGTTACTTAAATTGGATATGATGATTTACTTCATTAACGCAGGAGGTTTACCATGCCGATCGATATGGAAATTTGGGGAAATGCCATGCTGCCGGTAACATGTCCCTATTGTACTCATATTAATCACGAACTCATTTCCAAAATGAAAGAAACAGAAATTTGTGTCTGTGCCGGATGCGGGAAAAATATTACGATTTGTGAAATGGAACTGGAAACTCTGGCATCTATGCAACAATGTGTTTGCGGAGCAATTGAGGAGTAAGACGGTATCATATGATGATGAAGGATTTGATAGCCCATGAAGAACGGCTATTTTAATCCATTCAATTCTCCACGCCTTCGCGCTTCAGCCATTCCGCGTAGCGCACCATTGCAGCCAGGGTATTGCAGGCACGTTCGGGAGTAGGCAAAGAAACGCCCTTAAATTCGCATCCTTCGAGATCAGTTACTACCTGTTTCCCCTGACTATCCAGTAGTGTAACGCCGACAATCGGTTTGCGGTATTTCTCCATCATTCTGATAACATTATCGATATAGATTTTTTCTTTCTTTTCCATATCTTCGATTCTTTCAGCAAACATTTGCTGCAAATCAGGTTCCAATTTTACGCAGATTCGGGCAAACGCTTCAGTTAAGGAATGCAGGCCGATCATTCCCAGGGGTATAACTGCGTCGCAACCATCCCAGGCAACAAGCATTTCAACCACCTCGGTCGCTATTTCAAAATTAAGCTCGGCGACCAGATCAACCGGGTTTCCTTTATTCCAGAAAGGAGGCAGAATCTTATCAATGCGGTGAATAATGTCGTTAGACAGCGGCGGAATAGTAAGCCCATATTCAGAACAATGATCGGCTGCTACGACGCCCCACCCTCCCCCAAGCGTAACCAGGGCGACGCGATTTCCGCGGGGAAGCGGAAGGGAAGAAAAAGCCGCGGAAAAGTCAAGCAAATCCGTCGGTTGTTTGGCAAGAATGATTCCCGCCTGACGGCAGGCTGCATCGAACACCCGAACATTGGAAGCCATTGCTCCTGTGTGGCTGGCCGCAGCAGTATGTCCGGCTTCCGTCCGCCCTCCTTTTAGCAAAACAACCGGTTTCTTCCGGGAAACGCGCTCGGCCTGTAGCAGAAAACGCCTCCCGTCTTTGACACCCTCGACATAAAGAATAACCGTATTTGTCTTTTCATCATCCTCAAAAGCACCTATATAATCCTCAATAGTGATCATGGCTCCATTGCCGGAACCGCAGAAAACTCTTAAGCCGATATTCTCCTTTTCTGCAAAAGTGGTAAGCTGCGTTCCCAGATTGCCGGATTGGGTAATCAACCCTACCGAACCGGGCTTTGTCCAGCCGATTGATCCCATACAGGATAACTTTTCATGGGGGTTGATAAATCCCATTGTATTCGGCCCGACAATGAGAATACCCGCATCACTTGCCGCCGTTGTCAGTTTTTCTTCAAGTCGGGCTCCGTCAACTCCCACCTCTGAAAAGCCCGAGCTGATAATGAGCATATATTTGATCCCTTTTTCCTTTACGGCAGGCATCATGGCCATTATCTGAGAAGCGGGGATTGTTACGGCAACGAGATCTATCGTACCGGGAATATCGGACAATGATTTATATACTTTTCTGCCGGCGATGTCCTTGTTATTGGCATTGACCAGATAAATTTCGCCTTCGTACCCGTTGGCGACGGTATTGGCCAGAAGCCTGTATCCCCACTTCGACACATTGCCCGACGCACCGACAAAGGCAATGGACTTTGGCGCGAAAATATTAAAAATATCCCTTGGATTTACCGGAGGACGATTCATTTTTTTCTCGACTCGATCCCCTAAAATAATCAGAGCATCCACAGCAGTGACCCTGCCCGTCGCATCGACTACCAGCGGGTTAACATCCACTTCGACGATATCGGGGCACTCTATTGCCAGTCGCGACAATCCCAGGATGGTATCGACAATTTGTTTTTGTTCCACCGGATCCTCTCCCCGGAATGGTCCCAAAAGCTTTTGCGAACGCAGCTCTTCGAGCATTGTTTGAGCCTGTACCTCACTCACCGGGGCTACCCGAAAAATGACGTCGTCGAGCGCCTCGGTAAAAACTCCCCCTAACCCAAACATCACAACAGGCCCGAATTGTGCGTCGCAAAACACACCCGCAACAAATTCCCGTCTTCCCCGGACCATCGGCTGCACAAGATATCCTTCCAGATCATCCCCGGCCAAACGACTTATTTTCTTCGCTGCAGTAATGACCTCTTCCTTTGCTGCTATATTCAGGCAGACCAATCCCCGCTCGGTTTTGTGCGTCAGTTTTGCCCCTAATCCTTTCAGAACAATGGGATAGCCAAATTTCCCGGCGGCTTTCACAGCATCTTCCGGCGTTAAAGCAACGGCTTCTTTAACTACGGGAATACCGTAGCAGGATAGAATTTGCTTTGCTTCCGCTTCCGTTAGTGCGTTTCGCTTCTCACTTTTTGCCGCCAGTATTATTTTTTCCACAATTTGTTCTTTTCCCATCTATTCCACCCCAGGTATTGAATAAGCTCAAAAAAACCAGCCGTCGTTCTTCTTATAAAAAACAAAAGACATCCGTATGTTGACATGTGCTCACAGACGTTTTCATTTTTCAATGAAAATTTTCTGAACTTAAGTGTAACTTATGTTACAATAAAGAAGAAAAAATCACGGGAAACCATGATGAATATTCCCAGGCTGCTTTCACCACTTATTGACCGCAGACATCTCACCGGAGAAAAAAATTCAAAGAAATAATTGTGAGCGGTTCATTCCATTTCAGATGTATGCAGCATAAAACTTTAAAACTATAGGAAGGCAATGTATTATGAGCAATATTATTGATCAGGCACTCGATATCCTCAAGGATGCAAGCCCGGAATATGGAAATGGTTTTTCCAATCATGCCCCTATGGCCGTCGAGGCGCTGCTTGCCCTGGGACGGGAAGATGTAATCATTCCCTGGGTTCAGCGGTACAGGAGAAGACTTCCCGCACATCCCGCAAGCCATGAAATTATTGATGGGGAGAGATTTCAAGAAGCCCTGGGAGATATCCGCCGTTTTGCAGACTGGGCTTTGTTCTTTGAAAAAGAACTTGACGCAGAGCCTTGGAGCGCCGTCTTGAATACATGGGCGCCCCGGCTGATACAAGGGATGGTCGGCGCTGCGTTCCACGGCATCATCCGCACGGGTCACGCCGTAAGAAATCTGGTCACTGAAGAAACGAAGCAACGGCGGCGCGAGCTTGCTGCAGGGCTGGCCTACTGGGCATCCCGCTATCAGACTCTCCCGGGAATCATCGTAGAAAAGCAGGCGGGTTTAAAACCGACTGAGGCCTTACCGCTGGTGGAACGCATTCCTTTAGACAAGAGGGTCTGGCATGGTCTGATCTTTGAAAAAGTACGAGGCCTTTTGGAATTTGAGCCTTTCCGAAATGTAATCAATCTTGTAGATACATCTATTGATATCGATTCTTTTTTTGCTGATATGTTTGAAGCTGCTGCGCGCGTCTACCTGGCTAATGCACGCGATAAGGGAAGCATTATCACCTTTATCCATACCGTGACGGGGCCGGGAGCCGTTCAACTTATGGCTCCCTATCTTTCACAGGACACTGCCAGAAGAGCACTGCGTTACTGCTGGCAGGCCTCGGCGGGAATTTATGCAGCTATCGGCATGGCGATCGACGATAATCCTTATGATACCGCGGGCGATGATGCCGACATAGATGAACTGATTAACCTGGCAGTTGCTACGGGTGATGAACATGCCTTCAAATTTATGGAAGTCTGCCTCAGAGCTTATAAACTCAAGCCGAAGCCCATTTTTCTGGTTGCCGCACAGCATGCGGCGGAGCACCTCAGAAAGCCTTAATGAGCGATCATAGCTGCTGTGCGGAGGCATATCCATACTCTCATTTCTTCAACAATTTTAATATTTCCTCAACAGCATCAGGAATCAGATTCCTGGTGCTGTCGGAAAGCATGCGTTTAAAATCAAAGTCACATCCTTTGAGTGATACAATGTGGCCAAAAGGCTCCCGATCATACAACACTTTCATAAAGGCCAGGAGTGAAGCCGGGGTCATGTGATGGGTAAAAGTCGAGGAAACGTATTCTGGTTTTATCGGCGTGCAATTCAGATCATTTATATTTGCACCGGCATGCGCATCGACAAATATGATCCGGTCATAACCAATCAGTACTTCCATGATCTCAGGCATCAGCTGAATCAGAAAGATGGAATCAGGAGAAGAACCCAAACCTTCCAGGCCTGTGTCGCCCTCGCTCAAAATCGCCTGCCCCAGGCGCAGCCGCAAAGCATTGATCACTTCATAAGCAACGCCGTCATCAGCGCGGTCTATATTGCCGTAGCCAACTACAATAGTCCGAGACATTATACATCTTCCCAAAAATAAGGCGGATAAGCTTCAAACTTACCCGCCTGTGTAGGGCGCGTTCCCCTGAATGCGCCGATCAGGAACGGCTAACCCGGTCCAGCACTGTACCGTCAGCCGCAATAAGAGTTACTTCCAACGGCATCCGGCCTAAAGCATGCGTTGCGCAAGACAGGCAGGGATCATAGCAGCGAATTGCCGCCTCGACCCTGTTTAGCATTCCCTCCGTCAGAGAGTTGCCGTCTACAAAAGCTTTTGCCACCTGGCCCGCCGCCGTATGCATCGCCCAGTTATTGTTGCCGGTGGCGACGATAAGATTAACTCTTGTTAAAAGGCCGTCTTCATCCGTTCCATAATCATGGAAAAGAGTTCCCCGGGGGGCTTCAATTACTCCCACTCCCTGGCCGGGAAGTTTATCGGGCAAAGGAAATGTTCGGATGTTGTTGGACATAATGTCTGGATCATCCAGCAATTGTCCAATGCGCTCCAGACAGTACAACAATTCAATCATGCGGGCATAATGATAATAAAGAGATCCTTCCACCGGTTTTCCGCCATTGATGCTGCGGAACAGTTTAAACTCTTCCTGCGCCAGTGGTGTACCGATTTTGTCGATGACATTCAATCGGCCCAATGGACCGACACGGTAAAATCCCTGCGGGAAACCCTGGTTGCGGTAATAAGGATGTTTCAGGTATGACCACGATTCTACATGCTCAGCAATATAGGACAAATAATTTGCCGGTTTGAACTGGGCCAGATACTGACCTTCGGCACCTTTCACCCGGATTTCACCGTCGTAAAGTTGCAGGCCGCCTTCCCTGTCCACCAGCCCCATGTAATTGGAAGGGAAAGAGGCAAAACTTGTGGCTACTTCTTGATTTGCTTCCAACCAGCCCTTTATAATGCTGATCGCTTCTTTGCCTACGTCGATCATTGTCGCCCGTTCAGCGGCGATCGCCTTTCTATTTTCTTCGGTCAGTGGATTATTGACACCGCCGGGAACGGCAAAATTAGCATGAATCCGTTTTCCACCGAGCCTTTCAATGATCTGCTGCCCATAGCGACGCAGGTTCACCGCCTTCAGGGCCAACTGCGGGTTTTCTCGAATAACCCGAAACACATTGCGCGTCGCTGGATCCGCATCAAAACCAAAGAGCAGGTCGGGCGCAGCCAGATGAAAGAAATGCATGCCGTGTGACTGCACAGTCTGCCCCATATGCATTAATTCACGCAATAATTTAGCAGGACGCGGCAACTCAACACGAGCAACGGCATCAGAGGCTTTTGCCCCGGCCAAATGATGGCTTATCGGACAAATACCGCAAATACGCTGGGTGATTTGAGGCATTTCATAATATGGGCGACCCTCACAAAACTTCTCCAGCCCGCGGAACTCATCAACATGAAAGTAAGTCTGTTCCACCGCGCCTTCGTCATTTAGATGGATAGTCACCCGTCCGTGACCTTCAATACGAGTAACAGGTTCAATGGTTATTTTTCGCCCCATAAATATTCTCCTCTAATCATATGTGAAAAGTTCAGGCGGCAAAACTACCGGAGTACGCCCGGCAAGAAGTTCCGTCAATGCATAGAAAAAAGCATCCGCTCTTGGTGGACAACCGGGAATGAAAAGATCAACCTTAACAACTTTGTCCACACCGACAACCATATCCAGTGGTTTGCCCAATTCAGGAGAATCCGGAATGATTCCATTTACCGTGCTTTCCGTTTCCAGGTAAGCCCTTTTCAACGCCGCATCCGTCCCCACCAGATTACGCGTTGCCGGCACTCCGCCAAAGGTCGCACAATCTCCGACGGCAATCAGAATATCGCAGCGTTCGCGCATTTGTTTGGCGACTTCAATATTATGGGTGTTGCAGATCGCCCCTTCGAGAATACCTACAGTGACACCTTCTTTCGGAGGATGCTTCAGGTCCGTTATCGGACTTGATGTAAATTCCACCAGCTCCGATAATACTACAATACGTTCATCTATATCCAGCAATGACATGTGACATCCGGCACAGCCGGCAAGCCAGTCTGTGGCAATCCTGACCTTCGCCATTTAGCTTCTCCTTTCATTAACCAACCGGGTTATGTAAGACGATATTTCATCGTGCGAGACATCGATCTTTTTACCCAATTTTTCTGCTAATAAGGAAAGAGCCTCACAATCCGTTTTGGCTTCTCCTATTGGCTCGACAGCTTTATTAACTTCCTGCACCAGGCCTTCCATATTCGTCAGGCTTCCCGACCGCTCCGACCAGATCGCCGACGGCAGCACCAAATCCGCCCTTTCGATCAGGTGTGACATGTAACCTGCCTGCACAACAACAAAGGCATCCCTGGCAATATCTTTTAATAAATCTGCGCTGCCGTAATCCTGCTCACCGGCCAGTACATACAGACATTTAACCGACGAGGGACTGAACCCGTTATCAAATTTCAATGCCGCCGCAGCACTTGTATTGACGCCCGGTTCAAGGGCGATGAATACAGCTTTGTTATCCATCCTTTGCAAAGCCTCTACTGCATTTCTCGTAATTTCCGATCCGTACAGAACAACCGGATGTTCAGCGCGAGAGGCAAGATCAATTGCAGTATCAATCCCGTCATATCCCAAATTCATGAAGGCAAAGGGGGAAAGCCCATTTTCCTTCTCATCGATAACAACAAGACGTGCCCCGCGGTCGTAAGCACGTTTAACAATAAATGACGCTACCGGCTGATCAGAGACGGGATCGGCGCCAATTAAAATTATAACATCACTATTGTTTATATCAGCAAGCGATCCTTTGCGTTTCCCCGGAATTTCCGGTGCCGCTTTGTTCAGCAGACTTATATTGTTTACCTGCAATTTTTCACGAAACAATGTGTTAATCAAATACAGAGCTTCGTTGGTGGCATGTGAGGAAACCAGCAATCCCGTTTCATCCTTGTTCGCAGCGCTGATTTTTTCGGTCAAAGTTTGTATTGCCTGTTCCCAGGTTGTCTCGGCAAGCATTCCCTCAGTTCTGATCAGTGGTTTAGAAATACGCTGACGGACGTCGTAAAGAGGTTCATATCGCCCATGTACACAAAGAAGGCCTTTATTTACCGGCGCCTCCCAATCGCCGTTAAGGCGTAAAATATTGCCTCCCCGCATCACGATTTCTATGCCGCAACCGATGCTGCATTGACTGCAGGTGCTTTTAATTTTCTGAGTCTGACTCTCACGTCCCATGAAGGCGCTTCTCTTATCGGACAGAGCTCCGGTTGGACATACCTGTACGCAGGTACCGCAGGAAATACAGGTGGATTCGCCACGGGGAATATTGGCATCGGCATGAATCATACTTTCATTGCCACGCTGCCGCAGACCAAGTGTGTGATTGGCCGCAAGCTCGTCGCAGGCGCGGTAACAACGGCCGCACAGGATGCAGCGGTTGTTCTCCATCAAATAATATTTATGCGAGGCATCCAGGTCAAAACTTTTAGTATAAGTCGGGAAAACCCAGTGGTCGACCCCATACCGGTAACCGAGCGATTGCAGTTCACAGTCTCCACTCATCTCGCAGTAGGGGCAAAAATGATTTCTTTCTGAAAAAAGCATGTCCAGAACAAGCTTGCGGGCTTTAACTGTCTGGGGGGAATCCGTCTCAATCTGCATTCCCTCGGAAACGGGAAAAGTACAGGCGGTTTGTAGAGTTCGCTGCCCTGTTACTTCCACTATGCACATCCGGCATGCACCGACTGGAGACAGTGCGGGATGGTCACACAGAGTGGGAATGTCTATACCTGCCTCTCTGGCAGCCTGAAGAATCGTAATGCCGGCTTGTGTGCTGATTTTTCGGCCATTAATGGTAATATTTGCCACAGCCATCGTTTGCTTTGCCTCCCTTCGTATTCGTTACAATATCAATTAGATATCCAATACCAAGTTACATTCAAAGCATATGTTTCGGTTACTGAAGGGCTTTACCAACAAAGTCAGGCTTTGAGCGCGACTTGGTATAACCAACATGAATATAAATACTGACAGCTGTATTCTTAATTAGGCGGCAGCCGGATCCATTCATTAAATCGGGATTAGCGATCGTATTGAATACGGCTTAAAGACGTTAAAATATATAATTGTTGTGGTAAGAATACCATATATCGAATAATTTATTTTCTATATATCTAATGATATAGAAAATAAATTATCATTTAGTCCAACTGTTTTAAACAGCGCTATTTTAATTAGTTTGACAAATAAGACATAATCTTGTAATTGACAACATATTCAATGATTATGCTAACTTAAGCATATGTTTGCATAAACATAGACAAAGGACAGGAGAAATAAAAATGAGCGATGCATTTATTTTAAACGGAAAAGAGACGCCGTTTACGCCGGGACAAATGATCCTGGATGCGGCGCGCAATGGAGGGATCGAGATTCCCACCCTCTGTTATCTGAAGGGCTCGACGCCAACCGGCGCCTGCCGGGTTTGCTGCGTTGAAGTCAAAGGTGCGCGATCGCTGATGGCTGCCTGTTCCACGCCGGTTACAGCAGGTATGGAGGTAACAACCGACAGCGAATTTGTTCATCGTGCCAGAAAGATGAACATTGAATTGCTGCTGGCGAGTGGCAGACATAACTGTCTGATGTGTGAATCAAACGGCAATTGCCGTCTGCAGGATATGGCTTATTTCTATAAAATAACCAAACTGCAGTTTGATGAAAAAGAAAACAAAGACATCTATCCCACGGAAGACGTAAATCCATTCATCGTCCGTGATTTCAGCCGCTGCATTCTTTGCGGCTGTTGCGTCCAGGCCTGCAACGAAGTCGTTGTCAACAGGGCCATCTCCCAGGGCTACCGTGGCGGCAAGAGCAAGATTGTCACCGGCGGCGATATGCCCTACAATGAAAGTGAATGCGTCTTTTGCGGTCAGTGTGTTCAAGTATGTCCTACAGGAGCACTCACGGAAA
>JBDKUX010000155.1:0-4098 GCA_039679455.1 Smithella sp.
TACCTGCCTGTTATAGTCGCTCTTGGACATGGTCATTTCTCCTTTCTGCTATAGTTGTCTTGGCTATTCAACTTTAACAGATCGAAAAGACCATGTCCTTACCTCTCTTCCCTATAGTAAGCTGTAAGTGAGTGTTTGTTGATTTTCGATAAGGTGAACACTTTCAAATGATTATCATATAAACATGACGCCTCTATGTAACTGATAAGGAGGAGCCGTAAAATCTGTAGATTACCAGCAAGTCTTAATATAGAAGAACAGGGTTATTATTTATAGTCCGTTTAAGTTGTCAGTTTATTAGCCGATATCTTACATACCCAAGACGATTGTTGTCGATTATATGGAGACATTGAACAAATATTGCTATCAACATACAAAACAGTCATTGATGAGTAAAGTTCTCAAAACCAATTCAGTGGCTATAATACTCCCCAAATGGCATTTTCAGTGAGGTGGTTATGAAGAATGCAAAACTTAGCGTTAAATTGATTAGTGGGTTTATGATGGTTGCATGCCTGATCCTTGTGGGCGGTTTTGCTGGTTGGTATAGTGTTCATTTATTGAGTAACCATCTTGAAGAACTCAATAACAGCCGTATTCCTATCATGAGGGGCCTGGCGATGATTGGTGAAGCCCATGTTGCCATACAAAAAAGCGAACGTGGTATGCTGATCCCGGAATTTATCAAGGAGAGCAACGAAAAGAATCAACAGATAAATGATATGGAGAAAGACTGGAAAATAGCAGAACAAGGCTTTAAAATAATTGACCCTATACCCCGCACAAAAGAAGAAACGGTGATCTGGAACAATTTCAAGGTTGCATGGGAAAATTGGCGGAAGGAACATAACCAGGAGATGGAGCTTCTCAAAATGGACAAACGGGAAGAAGCACTCGTCTACTCGAAAAGTAAAACGAGAGAAGCTCTAAATACTTTTGATAAGTTATTAGGCGATCTTGTGTCACTCAATATGAAACTGCTGGAGGAAAGAAACAATGCTGTTGCCGTCACCGTAAAATGGACACAGTTTGTGACCTCTGTTGGGACGGGAGTTGGGATTATAGTTGCGATTATACTGGGCATTTTCTTTGCTAACTATATCACAAAACCAATCAATAACATTATAGAGCGTCTCTCTAATAGTACAAAGCAGGTAACTTCGGTATCTGCGCAGGTTACGGCAGCCAGCCAGTCACTCGCCGAGGGAGCATCAAGTCAGGCAGCCGCTGTCGAGGAAACGTCTTCCTCGCTTGAGGAAATGTCTTCCATGACCAAACAAAATGCCGATAATGCACAACAAGCCAGCTCGTTGCTGTCCAATGATACCAAACTGAGTCACCGTGCAATCACCGATAAGATGACTTTGATGCAAAATGTCATCAACGCCAGTGTCACTGCCAGCGAGGAAACATCAAAAATCATTAAGACTATTGATGAAATTGCTTTTCAGACCAATCTTCTGGCCTTGAACGCAGCCGTGGAGGCTGCCCGGGCAGGTGAAGTAGGAGCTGGATTTGCGGTAGTGTCCGAAGAAGTAAGGAATCTGGCGATGCGTTCAGCGGAAGCGGCAAAAAATACGGAGACCCTGATCGCCGACTCTTGTGCGAAAATTCAACAGGCCTCCACCCTCTTCGAAGAGGTTAGTAGCGAGTTATCCAATAATCGTCATATTGCCAGAAAAGTAACGGAGATTGTCGGTGAGATTGCGGAGGCATCACAGGAACAGTCCCAAGGCATAAATCAGATAAACAAAGCTGTTGCTGAAATGGACAAAGTAGTGCAGCAAAATGCGGCAAACGCGGAAGAGTCTGCCAGTGCAGCGGCGGAGATGAATTCCCAGGCAAATCGTTTGCAGGATGTTGTCGGAGATCTCACAGGTTTAGTCGGGGGTGAATCAATGAGTATCGCATTATGATGATCCCGCCATGCGGATATAAATCTTTTAACTAAGAATATTGCTTGTGAACATTGGCGTTGCACCTTTTGAATCATAATTCACAACGTCAAAGACTTTTCAATGTTGTTTGTTAGTAGATGCTAATTAATTTTATAAGGTAAATCAGATTTCATCAAAGCACTCCTCTCTCAGAGGAGTTTTATTTTTTGAGTTGAACGATAGTTGCACCCCAGTTGCCGGCATCCTCCCCGGCTAAGTGGAAAGATTTCACCATATCATTTTTGCCGAGAATTGCGTGAACTGTACGCCGCAACTGCCCGGTTCCTTTACCGTGGATGATCCTTATCTCCCCAATACCCTTATCATGACAGAGACGTAAATAGTCCGGGATGAGGTTTTTTACTTCCCGCGGTT
Source organism: Smithella sp. (assembly GCA_039679455.1). Classification (GTDB taxonomy): domain Bacteria; phylum Desulfobacterota; class Syntrophia; order Syntrophales; family Smithellaceae; genus MVRV01. The sequence goes on from JBDKUX010000155.1 coordinate 2,313, forward strand.
GAAAGGTATGAAGGTCAAGCACACCATTTATGGGAATTTCAACAGGCTCAATCTCGTTATTCATAAGAAGTGGAAAGCATTTTTTTCAGGAAACTACCGGTGGCCGATTGTTCTTCGCGGGCTATTTGCTCTACTGTTCCCGATGCAATAATTTGCCCGCCGCCGGGACCGCCTTCCGGCCCCATATCAATTACATAATCGGCACATTTTATCACATCCAGATTATGCTCAATCACAACCATGGTATTGCCCATATCGACCAGCCGCATAAGTACGTCGAGCAGCCGCTGAATATCCGCAAAATGCAGCCCGATCGTCGGTTCATCCAGAATATAAAGGGTATTACTGTTGACTCTTTTGCCCAGTTCCCGTGCCAGCTTAATTCTCTGCGCTTCGCCGCCGGAAAGCGTTGTCGCCGACTGGCCCAGACGGACGTAACCCAGACCGACATCATAGAGCAATTGTAAATGAGATCGGATAGACGGTATGTTGGAGAAGAACTCCAGGGCCTGATTGACGGTCATATCCAGGACATCGGCAATGCTGTGATCCTTATATTTTATGTCGAGTGTATCCTGATTAAACCGTTTGCCGTGACAGACATCACAGGTAACATAAACGTCGGGCAGAAAATGCATCTCGATGCGTATCAAGCCGTTGCCTTCGCAGGCCTCACAACGACCGCCTTTCACATTAAAGCTGAAGCGTCCGGGTTTAAACCCGCGCACCCGTGAATCGGGAAGATTGGCAAACAGATCGCGGATAAAAGAAAAGATTCCCGTATATGTCACCGGATTAGAACGCGGCGTCCGGCCGATGGGTTGTTGATTAATTAAGACAAGGCGCTCAATGCCGCCTAAATCCACAACCTTTTTTATTTTTCCCATGGCCCCGCTTTGCTGATTTAAACGGCGCGCCAGCACATTATAAAGGGTTTCGATGACCATCGTGCTTTTGCCGGAGCCGGAGACACCGGTCACTGCCGTCAGCGCTCCCGTCGGTATTTTAATATCAATATTCTTGAGGTTGTTTTCAGAGGCTCCTTCCAGGATAATATGCCGGCCGGTAATTGAGCGGCGTTTTGCCGGCAGCGCAATCGTCGCCTCTCCGGACAGGTACTTTCCGGTCAGAGAATTCTTGTCCTGCAACATTTCCTGCGGCGTTCCCTGGAATACTATCTCACCGCCCTGCGCCCCCGCACCCGGACCCAGATCCACAATATAATCCGACTCCAGCATCATATCAGCATCATGCTCGACCACAAGCACTGTGTTGCCCATATCACGCAACTTTTTCAATGTATCGATCAGACGTAAATTATCTCTCTGATGCAGGCCTACCGTGGGCTCGTCCAGCACATACAACACTCCCATCAGTCCCGAGCCGATTTGCGTGGCCAGCCTGATGCGCTGCGATTCCCCGCCGGATAAAGACAGGGTTGATCTTTCCAGACTTAAATAATCCATGCCGACATTCAACAGGAAATTAAGCCTGCTTTTAATTTCTTTAAGAATTCTCTCGGAAATTAGTGTTTCCTGCGGTGAGAGTGCCAGTTGTTTAAAAAAGTCAAAACACTCGCGAATGGACATCCGGCAGAGATCATAAATATTTTTCCCGCCCACGGTGACGGCAAGGCTTTCCTTTTTCAAACGCGCCCCCTGGCAGGAAGGACAGGCGCTCAAATCCATATAGCGGGCCAGATCATTGCGTACCGAGGTGGAGGTTGTTTCCCGCCAGCGGCGTTCCAGTTGTTTGATCACCCCTTCAAAAGGACGATTGGCAAAAT
>JBDKUX010000156.1:0-2604 GCA_039679455.1 Smithella sp.
TCGGGCAAGGCCACTGAATACCCTGTTTTTCGAGACGTTCATAACTGATGCCTGCGTAACTGGGTGTCACTTTGACAACTTCTTCAAATATTTCCTTCGCTGAAGAATAGTTCATGGGATAACCAATTTTATTGGATAGAGCGCAAATGACCTCCCAGTCTGTTCTGGCTTCTCCCGGCGGTTCAATCGCCTTGCGTACGCGCTGGACACGCCGTTCCGTGTTGCTGAATGTCCCTTCTTTCTCGGCGAAACTGGTCACGGGCAGAACAACATCAGCCAGTTGAGCAGTTTCAGTCAGGAAAATATCCTGGACAATCATTAAATCCAGTTTCTCAAGTTCTTTTTTCACATGCTGCAGATCGGGATCGGAAAGAAGCGGATTTTCACCCATGACATAAATTGCTTTTATGGCTCCGCTGCCCGCCGCCGCCATCATTTCCATCAACGTCAGCCCCGGCTTTGAAGAAAGTTTCGCGCCCCAGGCCGCTTCAAATTTCTTTTGGGCATCTTCACTGGCAACCTGCTGATAAGCCGGGTAAACATTGGGCAGTCCGCCCATGTCGCAGGCTCCCTGAACATTATTCTGTCCGCGCAACGGATTGACGCCGCCGCCTTCAATGCCGACATTACCGCAAAGCATGGACAGATTGGCTGTACTTTTCACGTTGTCCGTGCCGCTGATATGCTGGGTAATCCCCATGGCGTAAAGTATGGCGGCGCGCTTGGCCTGGGCATACATCCGTGCGGCCTTCTTCAAATCTTCAGCGGGAATGCCGGATATCTTTTCGACATATTCCGGCGTATACTTTTCCACCATCGCCTTGAGGGCATCAAATCCCTCGGTGCGCTGGGCAACGTATTCTTTGGCATAGAGGTCTTCCGCGATAATCACGTTGATCAGGCCGTTGAAAACCGCCACATCGGTTCCCGGTTTCTGCCTCAGCCAAATGTCGGCGTACTTGACTAAATCAATTTCCCGCGGGTCAATAACGATGAGCTTTGCGCCGTGCTGTCGAACAGCGCGCTTGATTTTCATGCCGATGACAGGGTGATTTTCCGTCGTGTTGGTTCCTGTGGCCAGAATCAGATCAGTATATTCGATTTCATCGATCGAGTTGGTCATTGCTCCACTGCCGAATGTGGCGGCCAGACCGGCCACCGTTACGGAGTGTCAGAGACGGGCGCAGTGATCGACATTGTTGGTGCCGACCGCCGCCCTCATGAATTTTTGAAACAGATAATTTTCTTCATTGGTGCAGCGCGCGGAAGACAGACCGGCGATACTGTCCGGACCATATGTTTTTTTAATGGCGGAGAGTTTGTCCGCTATGAATGTATAAGCCTCATCCCAGGTGGCTTCTTTAAGTTCTTCGTTTTTGCTGTAACGGATCAATGGCTTCTTTAAACGATCGGGATGAGATACGAAATCCATACCGAATCTGCCCTTGACACAAAGGCTTCCCTGATTGGGTGTTCCGTAATCGCGGTTGCCCTTCACTTTGACGATTTTGTTATCCTTAATAAAAAGATCCATCTGGCAGCCGACGCCGCAATACGCGCAGGTCGTGCGCACTTTATTCAGTTCCCAGGGTCTTCCGGCAAATCTTGCCTGCTTAAATGTTATTGCACCGGTTGGACATGCCTGGGCGCACTCGCCGCAGAAGACGCAGGATGAATTGATGTAATCCTCATCAAAGGCGGGGCCGACTTTGGCTTTTGAGCTGCGCATGGAGAAATCCAGCACCTCATTGACCTGAATCTCATTGCAGGCGCGAACACAGCGTCCGCAGAGAATGCATTTATTGAGATCCCGGGAAATCATCGTGTTGTTTTCTTCCAGCTGATACCCCGGAGCTTCTATTTCAAAGCGAGGTTTATCAATTTTTAACCAGTAAACCAGATCCTGCAATTCACATTGACCGTTTTGTTCACAGACCAGACAGTTGTGATCACCGGAAGACCACAGCAGTTCAACGATCATTTTCTGCGCTGCTCTTACCGCCGGAGTATCCGTACGAATAACCATGTTGGGGCTTACCGGCATACAGCAGGCGGCGACTAGCGATCTGGCGCCTTCCTGTTCCACGACACAAACACGGCAGGCGCCGACATTGGTTGTTTTTTGATAATGGCAAAGGGTGGGAATGAATATGCCGTTGTCACGGGCGCATTCCAAAATAGTTTGTCCTTCATCGGCTAAAACTTCTTGTCCGTTTAGTGTAATTTTTATCTTGTTTTCCATTTTCTTCTCCATCTGCAAAGACAAAAAGTCAATGCTCTCAGCTTAACCCCTCATATGTTAAAAAAAACAGTTGATACTTATAGAGGCAGCAAACCACCTTGTCAATTCTGTCAATTTTGACCGATATCTTTTCTCCATATAGTTTTTTAATACATTAGATATAAAGGATACTTACGTATACAATGAATTTTTCAGTTAAATATTAAGAAGAAAATGAAGACTTACAATCGGTATCAGCAGAAAGCGGCGTCCACCTTGTTGATGAACGCCGCTTTCGATGACGTTGATATCTATACAACTTCCAGCAAATTAATGGTGTCCGGTTTCTTTGGGCTTGGGTTCCACTCCATACTCTATGAACT
>JBDKUX010000157.1:0-22858 GCA_039679455.1 Smithella sp.
TTGAGTTAAGAAATATAATTGAATTGAATCTCAAAAAGATTACCCATCTTCGGTAACATCTTTTATGAGGAAACGTCTCCTCTCCAGTTCCTTCTCTCGGTAACATTTATTTATGAGGCAATAGGCATTTTCAAATCAGAGATGATACCGCGGCGGCAAGGAGGAGGCGACGAGGCGTGGTTTGACAAGCTCACCATAACTGACTCAATTATAAGCCTGCCCTGAGCCTGCCGAAGGGCCAACAAAGGTAGCGCTTGATTTGGAAATGGAATAATAAATGTTAAACAGATTCTTTTTGCTTATAGACTACCAGGTACGGAATGCTCCTGAATCAATGTGGATAAAATCATCGGCTGGGTAGTAGCCAACTCCACCGATGTGCAGCGAGATTGCGGTGCGCCGGAGGACGGACAGGGAAGCGCCGGGAATGCGGATGTCGAGGGCACGGCCTTCCAGGTGCAGGCTGTATTTCGCCACTTTGTGGCCACGGCTTAAAAGGTAGTTGTTGTATTTTGGCGAGCGGTAACCGCAAATGACATGGATTTCGTCGTTGCAACCGAGTCGGGTGCCGACAAGATCGAGAAACTCAATGGTCTTGATGTCGATTGGACACTGCTGGTCTGTATAGTGGCAGCGCAACAGCCAGTTCAGTTCCCTGATGGACTGGATGTTGTACTGACCATCCCGGTCCCGATAGGTGGTGTTGATTTTTTCACCGGTATGGATGTTGTATAATTTTAAGCGGCCCGACGGCAGTCTTTCTCCGGAGATATCGGCCAAAACTTTTCCGGGCTGGAAAAGGGCCAGGGCGGTTGTAAGCAGCGTGCCCTTAAGGAAAAAACGTCTGCTTATGTGAAGAGTCATAATAAATACTCCTGTTTTTTATAAGAACTTATTTTTTGTGGAAGAAGCATAGGAAATGAAGGCCGGCATGTCAAGAATATCTTAGCTCTCCATAATGGAGAGCGTTGCATCAATATTATCTTCGTGCATAAATTATGTTTAAGGTTCCGAATTTTAAGATAAAGCCCACCATGCACCTTTCTTGTCTATAAACTTCATTAACTCCTGCCTGATGGTTTCATACAAGTCCGGCAGCCAGGAAGGATGGGAAGGTATATTTTTAACGGGACCAAACTTTCGCATATCATTGGGCGTAATGATTACCTTTATATTGCTTAAGCCCGTTTTTGCAGCAAGTACAAAGAGTTCTTCGATGGCAGTGTCGCCGATGGCAATGCATCCGTGGGACCTGTCTTTCCCGTGAATATGGATGTCGCCGCCCAGATTCGATCTTCTGTCTTCACGAGCCCTCCGAAGATCGTAATCGTTGGGGTAATTGATTTTCATAGACAGATAGAACCTGCTTGCCGGATTAAGAGCAACGATTTGATAGATGCCCTCGGGTACCTGATTATCTCCCTGGCGCAGTTTGGGTCCCGACCAGCCGCTGGCGAATAGAATATCATAGGTGTGTATATGTCTCCAGTTCCCTGCGCTTTCGGCCCAGATCTCCAGTTCCATGACATCTTTCACGATGATCAAGCAGAGCTGCTTTGGAGGGTAAGGCATATCGACACTATCGAAGAATGGCTTTATGCGGGCCTCAGCCCTGGGACCTATCTGCTTGATCACTTTATTAACGCCCGGACTTTCGTAAAGGAGAGCATCCGACGGATTCGTAATAGCGACGCCATGGACAGCCGCGGGAGACATAGCAAACAGCCACGCTACAACAACAATAATCAAAATGCTTCTTATGTGCTTACCCGCCATATTATACATATTTTCTCAAAAAATGTTTCCATCCCTTGCAAATTTTCGGTTCCGACATTATGACTACCAGAGATATTTAAAAATAAAAATCTAAGAAAGGTTATCATAAGTAAAAATGATCAGCTTTTATAAGTCTTTTTTTCAATGCATCACAAGAACATTTTTTTTGTTTTTATTCCTTGCCATAATCTTTCCCGCAGATGGAGCAGAGGCAAAGATTTATCCCTTATCGCCGGCCCAAAAGCTGGAGGGAACCATCATGACCTACACGGTGAAAGAGGGGGAGTCTCTTATTGAGATTGCCCGAAAATTTGATCTCGGATATAACGCAATTATTAAAGCAAACCCCGGCCTTGATCCTTTTGTGCCGGGAGACGGTGTAACTGTTACTATTCCATCCCGCTGGATACTGCCTTCCGTAGAATCGCAGGCAGGAATAGTCATTAACCTTTCCGAGTTCAGGCTTTATTATTTTTTGGGCCAAGCTGGTTCAAGATTTGTGGAAACGTTTCCTGTCGGCATCGGCAGTGAAGGGCATGAAACGCCCGTCGGTGTATTCAAGGTGGTTGAAAAGATCGCCAATCCCGCCTGGCATGTTCCTAAATCCATCCTGCAGGAAAAACCCGAATTGCCCAGTGTTGTTCCTCCGGGACCCGACAACCCGCTTGGCACCCATGCTTTGAGGCTCTCTAACCAAAGCATCCTCATCCACGGCACCAACAGGCCTTTTGCTGTCGGAAGAATGGACAGTCATGGCTGCCTGAGACTTTATCCTGAAGACATTCCGATACTTTTCATGCTTGTATCCAAAGGTACGCCGGTAACAATTGTGCGTCAGCCCATTAAGGTGGGGGTTGAAGCCGACAGGGTGTACATGGAAATCCACGATGATCCGTATGCTGTAGTTACATTGCAGGATGCTGCTAATATGCTGATACGCAAAGGTCTGCTGGGAAAGGTGAATGTCCAGAAAATGCAGGAAGTATTCAGGAAAAAAGACGGCATCCCCACCGATATCACTGAGTGAATTTATGGGGCCCCTTTTTTCCGTCGGCCGGGGCCCCATGAAACGGCCTATTTTCTTTGGTGCAGTTCAAAAGCCTTTTCAGCCTTCTTGGCAGCGGCTTCAGATCTTTTTGCAGCCGCCTCTGCTCTTTGAGCGTCGGTCTCACTCTTGCTGGCGCAGTCTTTGGCAGTCTTTAAAGCCTCTGCAGCATCACTTTTTGCCTTTTCAGCATCAGCTTTATTCGACGCGTTGCTGGCTTCCAATTTACTGATTCTATCCGCCAAAGAGTCGTTCTGTTCCTTTACGAAACTCTTTGATGCACAGCCATAGGAAAAGGACACCAGAAAGCTCAACGCCAACATGATAACAACTGACTTTTTCATAATCTTCACCTCCTGTAAAAATTAATTGAATATAGTCTAAACAAAATAATTAGTAAATATTTCATTTTAATTATTTTGCTTGGATTTTTAACCGTTGCTAAATTATAATCGTGTCATCGGCTGAATCCGGGAAAGAGGGAGAAAATGGGTACAGAAAAAGAAATCGCCTATCATCAATATAGCTGTGAGAATCAAGAATGTTTGCATATGTGGAATCAATATGGGTCGATAGATTGTGAGGAAGAAAACGGGGATGCAATCAAATGCCCCAAATGTGGAAGTGATAAGATAATATATATTATTAACTGCTGCTCTGATTAATTCCATAGTTTTAAAGATAATCCGTTCAAAAACATTTCAGGGAGGTTGGTAATGACAGGACACTGGAATCAGAAACTTTATTTCGGCTGTCATCATTCAAAGGAATCAGTCATCAAGTATTTCCTTGTTTTTCTCTTTTTGCTTATTCCCACAGCGGTTTTTGGTGCAACAGCTCAGTGTCCCCGTTACAGTGTTTCCCTGGAGGGAACGACAATAATGTTTGGCGTTACCTATACGGAAATTCTGAAGGCTTACAAAATTGGAGGAGGATCGGGTTATAACGGAAGGTGGAAAGTAATTTCCTTTGAGCAAATCAACGTCTATCCTTCGGGAAATCTCCCTGTACTGGCGACGGATGACATTCATAATATTGGTATGGGCGTGCAACTCCATTCAAAATGTACGTCACAGGGCAATGTTGTGCGGTGTTTCAGCACTTCGGACAATATGTTTCTGGAAGTCAGAAATAACAAGGTGAGGATGGAAGGAACATCGCCCTGGCATGGCAGCCTTTCAGGCAGTACAATGACCTGGAAGTTCCACATCGAAAATCCGGTCGAACCTACCCTGAGCGGCGTCATTGCGGAAGGGTCCGGTGAACCAGTCGAACTTACGATTGTTCAGCCAAAAAGCAAGGCCCGTTATGTTTTCAGTCCCCTGGAGGCAAAACTCACCCTTAACCTGGAAGCAAAGACCAAACCGGAAAGTTATGCGGCATCGGTGGAGTGGATTGTTCCGGAAATGGAAGGAGTGGAACGTTCGGTAACGGGGGGATCGCTGACCGGTTCCACGGTTGAGGTGGTCTATAAGAATCTGCCCGAGAAAAACAGCGAGTTCGGGAAAAAGAAGGTCACGGCGATACTGAAAGCGGGCGCCTGCACGGCAACGGAAACGAGAGAAGTACAGTTTTTCTATCCGCGTGACTCCAAAAATAATCCCGGTGGTGTAGACTACAACTGGTTTTATTACTGGAAACAGACTCCGGCGGCAAAACCTTTCGGCCAGGAAGTCAATATCGAATTCGGTGGAACGCAGTTCGATTGCTGCAGGGATTTTCATGTTCCCGCCATGTTCAAACCCGGCTATATGTACAAAACGATCCATGTCTGCGATCTTTCGCAAAAGCTTGACCTCAATTTTGCCGCCACTTTCCCGAAGCTTAAACGCAGTGTGCCGGCTACCGTTACGGTAAAATCCAGGAGGACGACGAAGCACATCGACACCTTTGCCGTCATCATGCGGCACGAGTACATCCATTTAAATGCCTATCACACATGGCGCGAGGGCAAAACCCTGGAACAGATGAACGCGGCGGACGCCGATCAGGACGGCATCCCCGACAGTCTGGAACCGGGCATGGAATTTGACGAGACAAAATTTCAGACTTACTGGGGCAACGACCCGGAATGGAAGAAAATAGGCGGTGATGAGGAGTTTCTTGCCTACGAAGCCATGTATGATTATGTTGACGGCACCTATGACGCATACGACTGGGGCAAACCGGGCAAGAACTGGCCATGAAGGATTTTGTTAAAGTATACTCCTGGAAATCTTATACCAAGTTGCATTCAAAGCATAACACGGCGGAAAGGAGGAGGCTCCGCAGGTATAAATATTATGGTGTAATCTTCACAACTTCCCGGGATGATGAAGAGATGTAGCGGGCTCCTTTTTCACCTTCAATGACCACGTCGTCTTCCACCCCGACCACGCCTTCTCCCGGGAAGAAAAACTTCGGCTCAATAGCAATAACCATCCCCGGCTGCAAGACCTCCCTGGCGCCCCGGCAAATAATGGGGAGTTCATCAAGCTCCAAACCGATGCCGTGTCCCACGAAACGTACCTGGGTGGGGCCGAATCCCATAAAGTTTTCAGCAAAAGGAGTTTCTTTCTGCACCCATGCCAGGGTTTCATCATAGACCTCTCCGGCTGTTCGACCGGGAATAAGCGCCCGGCGGATGCGCTCTTCGATTACCAGTGATATTTCATATGCACGTTGGAATTTTTCGGAGAGTTCTCCGATAACCAGCATCCGTGTTACATCGGCGAGATAGCCGTTAAAAGCAAGGGCAAAATCCATGACAATTGGTTCATTAATCTGGATCGGGCTGTGTGAAGGCCCGATAGGATAGGCCCAGGAAGGGCCCAGACCGCCTGTGGGGCCGTCAAAATTGGTCGAAACAGCGGCTCGTGCACCGGCGGTAACACCGCCAAAATGAATTTCGCCGCAAAAACTTCTCAGGCGGACAATGGGCTCCTGACCGAGCAGGCGGGACCTAATTCCGAGAAGGCTTTCCAGTTCAACTTCGGTCATGCCGGGGCGCAGTATGGTTGATACATACTCCAGTAATTTTGAATAGATGTCACAAGCTTTTTCGATCTGGGCGATTTCCCATTCCGATTTAACAGCCCTGACAAAACGAAGCGCATAGGAAATATCGATGAATTTTGTTTCGGCAAACGCTTTCCGGTATAGTTCAAAACGGGCGACCGGCAGGACATCATACTCCAGTCCCAGTATTTTGGGCACGGGGTGTCCCGTAGCGCCAATGAGTTGAGTCAGTTTGGAAATGCCGGTAAGCGGTATGATTTCCCAGGGACATTCCTTCCGGGCGCGTTCCAGATAACGGTAGGCAAGAATAAGCGGTTTCCCCGTGTTCGGTATGTAGACATGCAGGTCCTGGGCGGTTCCCGTAAAATACATGGTGTCAACACGATGTACGAGAAGGGCTCCATCAATGTTTTTGCTGCGCAAAACTTCTTGAAAACGATCCAGTCTTTTCTGTAATTCCAAAGCCGGAATCACTTGTTTAATTTGTTGAATCATTCATTGCTCCTAATCAATCAGCCTCTCAATCCTTAAAGAGCAAGACCTGCCTGGTGGCCTTCATGAATGGCTTCCAGAAAACGGCGTGGCTTGTTTACGTCTCCTGCAGGTATGCAGAAGATGCCCAGTTCTTCCAGTACAGTCTGAAGCGCATCGTTCGGGCGCGCCCCAAGGGCGGTGACGACCAGATTTGCCGGGAGAGACATTGTCTGACCGTCGAGGATATACCGCACTTCGCCAGCGGTCACTTCCGTAACCTGTGCCCCGGTAATCAAGCGATTGCGGGACCGTCGCAGCCGTTTATAGAGCCAGTATCCGCGAACCGTCTGGGTGGTGACGGGCTGTTTGACCATCTGCTCCAGGATGGTTACGGCAACACCCTGACTGATGAGGAAATCCGCCGTCTCCATGCCGACATGGCCGCCGCCCAGGATGACCGCCGGGCCGACAGGCCTGGCCTTTCCCATAAGGAGCGCACGGGCATCAACGACTTGAGGGCTGTCTAATCCGGGTATGGCCGGTGTACAAGGATCTGCGCCAGTCGCCAGAACGACGGCATCGGGCCGCCCGGTTTCCAGATCCGCCCTGGTGATCTTTTTCCCTAAATGTATTTTTACGCGGGCTGCGGCAAGCTGGTTCTGAATCCAGGCGAGCCAGTCCTTTAAAACTGCCTTATGTGGAGGAACGGACGCCGGCAGAAGTTGACCGCCGGGTGTGGCCGCCTGTTCGAAGATTTCCACCTGATGACCACGGCCGGCGGCTGCAAGAGCGGCCTCGAGACCGGCCGGACCGGCGCCGACGACCCAGACACGCCTGCTTTTCGCGGCTGGCTCCGGCGCTCCCCGGAATTCCTGTCCGCATTCAGGATTGAAAGTGCAGGTCATGGAACCCATTTCCAGGAGGAGGCGTTCGATGCAGCCCTGGTTGCAGGCCACGCAGGGGCGAATGTCAGCCGGACGGCCTTCCCTCGCTTTTTTTACAAGATCGGGATCGGCAAGCAGGGGACGGCCGAAGGCGATCAGATCGGCATCGCCCCGGGCAAGTGCTTCTTCCGCTATAGCCGGATTGGCGATCCGTCCGACTCCGATGACCGGCACGTCTACGGTTTCTTTAATGGCCCGCGCCCGGAAAAGATTAAAGCCTGTTTCCGTATCCATGGAGGCAACGTTCAGGAAGCCCGGCGTCGAATAGGCCCCGACAGAGGCGTTAATGGCGTTTGCTCCGGCTGCAACCATTTTGGGCGCTAAAGCCTGCATGAAGTCCAGATGGTAGCCGTCCGGGATGATCTCATCGGCGGAAATTCTTACAATGATGGGGAAATCCGGACCGGTTTGTTTCCGCACCGCGGTAATGACGTCCAGCAGGAGGCGTGACCGGCCTGCATCATCGCCGCCATATTTATCCTCGCGATGGTTGGTAAAAGGCGAAAGGAACTGGGCTATCAAATAGCCGTGTGCTCCGTGGATTTCCACAGCGTCGAACCCGGCTGCTTGGGCGCGCCCGGCGGCGGCGGCATAAGCCTGGATAATCTCGGCGATGCGCTCAAGACTCATGGCCTCGCAGGGTTGCCGGTAAATGACGCTCGGGATGGCCGAGGGGGCCTCCGGTACTGCACCGTTGATGATGTTGGGCAGGGTTTCGCGACCGGCGTGATGAAGCTGGATGGCTGCTTTTGCTCCATGACGGTGCACAGCTTCCGGGATGCGCGCCAGTGTGGGGATAAAATCATCGCTCCAGCCGCCCAATTCATTGGGGAGAGCCTTGCCACGCGGGTCAATCGCACAGATCTCCGCGATGATTAGTCCCGTGCCGCCCTGGGCGCGGCGCTCCAGGTAGGCAACCAGTTGGTCCCCGGCTTTGTTGTCGGGCATAGCATATGCACTGCCCATGGCGGGCATTACCGCACGGTTGGGAACATTCATTTTTCCGATGGCAATGGGTTTGAAAAGATGTTCGAATGTCATGAAAGCAGCTCCTTATCTAAATGGCTGTCTTATCGATTGCCTGATAAAATATCAAATAAATATCCGTGTCAAGTGAAATGAATGACGAGATTAATCAAAGGTAACATAATATTTGAGAGAAAAGTCGGAAAAAAGATTGACACGCCGGATTAATAGTTTAATTTGACGGCAGATTATGCAATGCCAAAATAGAATCCGGCATAAGGAACAGTGAAAATGAATTTACGGATGGCTGAAGTCTGCATAAGCTTTTCGTACAGGAGTTTTTTAATGAAGAAATATGCGGCATTATTGATGATAATTTTCTTATGGGCAGGGTGTTCGGGCTCTGAAGATACCGGCACCCGCAAGGTTAAAGAAGTTCCCGCCCTGGAAATGGAGGCGACCAGGCTGGCCTCGGACTATGCGGAAAATGAAATAGAGGCGGATAAAAAATATAAGGGTAAAATTGTTGTGGTTAAGGGGAAAATATATCAAATCGGCAAAGATCCTCTGGGGCAGCCTTTTATTGTCATCGGGGGGCGTGCCTTTGGATATGGCGGAGTGCAATGTGTATTTGCCAGAGGTAAAGATAGTTCAGTTGCTGCACTGTCTAAAGGTCAATTTGTCAGCGTGAAAGGAAAAGTCGGCGGCAAAAATATTGTTGTGCGGGTAGAGGATTCATCGTTGCAATAGTTGACTAATTTTAAATGATATTGTATCAACAAAGAAAATTTCTTTTAATATTGGAAAAACAGTTTTAATAAATGCATACAGACAGGAACATGAACTTCGTGTTGCCGCTGGCGGAAAAGGATTTGACAACTTTGTTTGGTGCAAGGGAACGAATCGAGATTATAAAATAACTTGTTAAGTGTTGATAACGGGAGCAATAATATGCCTGAATATTGGATCAAAATTAGTGAAACGGAACGCGAGGATATTAATCGTCACCATTACCTGATTACGGCGGAGAGCGAGAGCGAAGCGAAAAAATCAGCGCTGAGATTTATGGAACGCTTCATTGACGATGACGAGAATCCGGAACAAATTGAAAATGGATATACATTTTACAATAATGAAATCGTTGTCCGGCTCGAATCAATCAAGGAAACAACAAAAGAAAAATTTAAGGATTTTCTACTGAAGCTTCATACGATTGACATGACATAGTAAAAAAATGGGCCCTGAATGAAGGTAAAAATGCTATTGAAACAGACTTTCGGAATAAGTAAAAAATAAAAAATCCCAATATTATTGCTTATTATTGCATTGACACATAAAATCTCTTATTTTATAATATCTTAGCAAGAAGGAAATGTCTCATTAATTCAAAATTAAGGGGAGGAGATACCATGGCTAAATTGAATGATGTAATGAAGGAAATGATCAAAGGTCAGCAGGCCTGGGTGGCAACAAGCGGCGCCGATGGAAAAGCCAGTCTAGCAATAAAGGGCAGTGCAAGGATAGTTGACGATGAACATATTGCCTTTTTCGAATTGATGGGTAACAGAACCTGGGCCAACGTCCAGAAGAATCCCTGGGTTGCCATCGCTGTGTCTGATGTAAGCAAATTTAAGGGTTTCCGGTTCGAAGGAAATGCAGAAATAGTCACCTCCGGACCGCTTTTTGACGACGCGGTAAAGCTGGCTCAGGCATTGAAGATACCTGCTCCACCCAAAGCGGCTATCAAAGTAAAAATCGAGGAAATTTATGATCTCGGTAAAGCCGGCAAGAAGGTATCCTAGTTCAGTCACACAGTAACAGTACATATCCATCAATCGATTTGCTCTAATGAGTATCCGGTTGTACTTTGGAATATGGCTGAAACCTTTAAGAGGCGGGACCTTTTATTTGGTCCCGCTTTTAACGTGAGGCTCATCAGTCTATGTTTCGTCAAATTCTGATCCCGACAGATTTCTCCAAGAAGATAATTGGCCCTCTGGACATGGCAATAAACCTTGCGGAAAAATATAGCAGCACCATTCATCTTCTCCATGTCATTGAAATAATCCCTGAAGCAACTTTTGCGGAGTTTGAGGATTTTTACAAAAAACTGGAGAAAAAAGCGCAACACCAGATGAGAAGCATCATATCAAACTATATGGGTAAATCTGCCCTGCCGCTCCATCACATCAGTTACGGGAATCGGGTCGAGGAAATACTTAAATTTATCAAGCAATATGAAATTGACCTGATCATCATGAATTCTCACAAGGCTAAAATGAAAAATCCTCTCCGGGACTGGGGTACGATCAGTTACAGGGTTGCTCTATTGTCGGAAAGCCCGGTCATGCTGGTAAAATAGGGTGACGACCTTTCAAAAAGGCCGGATGCTGCGTTGCACTGCACTCATCGTCATTGCGACGTATGAAAAAATACGTCTCATTCCTCAGAGTTTGCGCGCCTTGCCTGCGCCTTTTTTAGTGGTCGTCTGAAAGTTGTTAGCTTTATAACTTTTTATCTTTTCCGGTCGCGTCACGCCAATTATACGGCAACAGTGTCTGAAGAGAAACTATTGTTCCTTCCTTCACCATAACTTCCGCCCGGCAATTTTCTTCATGAAGTTGACTGATGAATTCCCGGCACCGTCCGCAGGGCGGCAGGATTTTACCGTTTGCATCAACGGCAATCATTTTAACGACGCGGTTTTCGCCTGCCGTGATCATTGCTGCAGCGGCGGCGTGTTCAGCGCAAAATCCCATCGAGCAGGAAGTTTCAATGCAAACACCGGTATAGATTTTTCCGTTTTCAGAAAGCAGCGCAGCACCTACTTCGCCGGCTTTTGCTTGCGTAGAAAGACGGCGCGGATTTACCGCAGCTTTTGCCTTTTGGTATAACTCGTCAAATATGTCCGCCATAAGATTTTCCCTGTTCAGCAGATATGAAAATTGATTTATTTTAGCATAAAACATGGAAAAACAGCCCATTCAATTTCCAATCAATCATAAACATTCTGATTTTTATTTTGACTTATTGTAAAAAAATCGGTTTATTATCCCGGATGCGGTTTAAATTTTACTATGGAGGTATGTCATGAAAGATTCTTTAAAGCCGGGATTGACAGTTGAATTTAAGTTCAAAGTTCCAGAAAACAAAACCGTTCCTTTTCTATATCCGGAATTTGAAGAGGGCCATGTAATGCCGAAAGTATTTGCTACGGGCTTTCTCCTGGGGTTATATGAGTTTACCTGCATCAAGGCTCTGAAAACTCACCTTGACTGGCCGAAAGAGCAAACGGTAGGCATCGGCATGAATATGACCCATGCGGCCGCCACGCCGGCGGGGATGACTGTTACCGTAAAAGGAAAACTCGATAAGGTGGAAGGGCGTAAATTAACTTTTAAACTGGAAGCTTTTGATGATATCGAAAAAGTATCCGAAGCAACGCATGAAAGATATGTCATAGATGCGGAAAAATTTAATGCAGCCATAGGCAAAAAAGCAGCCAAAGCATAATGCGGCGAGGATCAGAAAAGAACTTTATTGGATGACATCCGGAGGCTGGTCAAAATGACCGGCCTTTTTTGGACCCGGTGCCATAATTACAAAGATTGTCATTTCGATATAAATGAGATTTTCTAAGAATATTTCTAAGAAGATTTCCTTGACACTAAAGTTCGCGTTCCCTATACTTCACTTCTCCCAAAAAGTTCTTGTTAAATCAGATAAATTGCAAGTCGTGTTGCCGTCGGGATTGTTTATGAGGCGCTTATTGTTTCAGGATATTTCGATGGTCTTGATATTGAAACATTTTAAATAAATGTAAAAAAGGAGGGTGAAAGAATGGCTAATGACGCAGTATTGACCAGCAAGAAAGATGGGATTTGCACCATAACCATGAACAGACCGGAGGCCATGAATGCATTGAATGCCGATATGATGAGCGGTCTCTGCCAGGCTATTGCACAATGCTATGACGACAGTATCCGCGCGGTTATCCTGACCGGCGCGGGCAAAGCTTTTTGCCTGGGAGGCGATATCGCTTTTGCCAGCACCTACGGAGACGGTGATCTCCAGGCCTTTTTTAGGGACATGACCATGCCGCTGGCGCGCCTGATTTCCGATATGAGACAGCTTCCCAAGCCCATTATCGCCAGTGTCAACGGTATTTGCGCCGGGGTGGGAATCAGTTTTGCAGCCGCCTGTGACCTTCGCGTCTGCCACAGCGGCGTAATTTTCAAGCAGGCCTATACCGGAGTGGGAATCAGCCAGGACGGCGGCTTTACTCAGATGGTGCCGCTGCTGGTGGGATTGGGCCGGGCCAGTGAAATGGTCTTTTTAGACGAAGTCATTGCAGCAGATAAAGCTCTTAACTGGGGACTGGTCAACAAAGTGGTAGCTCCGGAAGAGTTAACAGCAACAACCGAAAAACTGGCCGCTAAACTTGCGGGCAGTGCAACCGCTGCTTTCGCCTCCTCCAAGGTGTTGTTGAACAAAGTAATGCTGCCTTACCTGGAAGTACAGTTGGAAGCGGAGCGGCAGGGAGTCATTAAAACATCCGGCACCGAAGATTATAAGGAAGGTGTAGCCGTATTTACCGGGAAAAAGAAAAAACCGGAATTTACAGGTAAATAAAACAGATTAAAAGTCAGTAGCAAAATAATTGAATTGAATCAAAGGGGGCGGTCTGTTTTTGAGAATTTACAAAAACAGAACCGTCCCCAATATTTTCCCCCAATGTTTTCCCGGTGTGGCATCAATACCCGAGAAATGCTTTGATCTGTTTGATCTCCGTCATCAGCTTTTCAAAACCGGGAATGGTTAAAGACTGAGGGCCGTCGGAGAGGGCTTTTTCCGGTTCGGGGTGAACCTCAATCATAATGCCGTGGGCTCCCGCCACCAGCGATGCCTTGGCCATCGGCGGAACGAGGTTGCGCTTGCCGGTAGCGTGGGACGGATCCACCATAATTGGCAGGTGCGAAAGCTCCTTGATGATAGGAATGACAGACAAATCCAGACTGTTACGGGTGGCCGTTTCAAAGGTTCTAATACCCCGTTCACAGAGTATAACCTGAGGATTTCCTTCGGCCAGGATATACTCGGCTGCCGCCAGAAATTCTTCAATTGTAGCGCTTAAGCCCCTTTTGAGGAGCACCGGCTTTCGAATACGTCCGAGTTCCCGCAGAAGATCAAAATTCTGCATATTTCTGGCGCCCACCTGCAGAATATCAACATACTTTGCCACAAGCTCCACATTTTCGGAAGTCATTACCTCGGTGACCAGAGGGAGACCGGTTTCCTGTTTGGCCAAGGCTAAAAGTTTCAACCCTTCCTCTTTTAGTCCCTGAAATGAATAAGGTCCGGTTCGGGGTTTGAAGGCGCCGCCGCGGAAGAACTCTGCCCCGGCAGCCTTAACCGCCTTCGCTGTCCGCATAATCTGTTCTTCACTTTCCACGGCGCATGGTCCGGCGATGACTACAGGGGGCTTGCCTTCGCCGATCTCCACGCCGCCGATCTTAATTATCGTTGGCCGGGGATGAAAATCACGGGATACCATCTTATAAGGTTTGGAGACATGGATCACTTCCTTCACTCCGGGAAGATCGCGGATGGAAAGATCATCCACATATCCTTTGTTTCCCAGGACGCCGATAGCTGTCCTCTCGCTTCCGGGAATGGGTGATGCCGCCAACCCCATCCGTTCAACCGCTCCCATGACGGCGCCGATTTGTTTTTGGGTGGCGTTGTGATGCATGACGATCAGCATGGCTTCATTCTCCTTCGTCTGAAAAATGATGATTTTGCAACTTTTTGCGAATTCATTATAGGATTTAAGTGGGTAAGCCGGTTATGGTAAAAATTTTCTTTCTGAACCGAAAAATCCGACGACCCGGTTTCGACCCAGGTTTTTCGCGCTGTACAATGCTTCATCCGCTTTTTCCACAAGCATTTTCCAGTTTTTCAGATCAGGTTCGTATGTGGCGATGCCGATGCTGATGGTCAGCGGCTGTCCGCTATAGCGTTTCAGCAATAACTTTCCGAGCTTTTCGATCTCCTTGCGTAAACGTTCCGCATACTTCATTGCCTGATCAAAGACTGTATCGGGAAGGACAATCAGGAATTCCTCGCCCCCGAAACGGCCGACATAATCTCCCGGGCGTGACAATCTCTGCATTGCGGTTGAAAGCAGTTGGAGGATGTTGTCGCCTGCCAGGTGGCCGAAGGAATCGTTGAATCGCTTGAAGTGATCGATATCCAGCAAGGCAACGGAGAGGCTGTCTGCGTCGGCAACAGCCTTTTCGTATGCCCCGGCAATCAATTCACTGATTGTGCCTTTGTTGTAAAGAGATGTAAGGTTATCGTAAGCCGCTTTGACACGATAATTTTCGAAAAGACGCGCCCGTTCAAGCGCCATGCCGAGTTCATTGGCAACAATGGAAACTGAAAAAAGTTCGGCAGGATTAATCGGGCGGCCGGATGTGATGCAATCAACACCGATTAATCCCAGAATCTTGTTGTCACTGGTGATCGGAATGATTCCCATCTCCACAATACCAAACCGATTAAGCAATTCGCGCTCCGCTTTAACAGTTCCGTTTATCAGAATCGGACTTTTTTGCCGCAGGCAGGACATAATACCCTCGTGTTGCCCGGTGATCTCCACCTTCATCTCCAGGAGGCTTTCGGGGGAACCGGTTGTAACGAAACAATCGGTTACTATGAGAATCCTTTTTTTCCCTTCAATCTGGAAAACGTAAAGCCGATCGTACAGGAACTCCCGCTGCACCGCCTCCAGAGTGCTTTGGATAATTTCCCTCGGATCAAGGCTCCTGTGCGGTGCCGTTACACTTTTCTTGAGTGTTGTAAGCGACTCGACTTTCTTTTGAAGTTCCGCTTCCTGGTAGTGATACTGGGTATTTCTTTTACTCAGATCAATTGTCGCCCTCAGCAGATTTTCCCGAAAAATGTCTGCCGAAGGAAAACTGAAATTGTAAAAATCGGCGATTCCTTTTACCTCGCGATCCATGCGCTCGAGCAGGCTTCGTAAATTGATGCCATCCATATCGATTAATTCCGATACTTCCGGTTGAAGAATTGGATGACGTAGAATCTTAACCGATCCGATGCCCTGAGTCCATGTGACAAAATTCGCCAGGGATATAATCGCAACCAGCAATTCCTGCTCCGGAGTAAGCCCCAGATGCGCAAACCGTTCATGATGCAGGCATATTGCCATCACAAAACTATCGGGCAATCCCCACTCAGCGCAGAAAAAGGCCCCGAGTTTATGGTGGGCCATCCCGATTACCTGTGCCTCATCGTCGACCAGAAGCCCGTTGGTCGGCGGCAGATGTTTGAGAAAATCGCTGTAGGTAATACGGCCATAGACTTCCAGAATGATCTTGCCGATATCATGAAGCAGTCCGGCGACATATACATCATCGGAATGGGGATACTGCAGTTCCTCGGCAATTGCCTTGCTCATGCAGGCGACGGAAAGACAGTGCTGCCAGAAATGAATACGATCGAAATCATACCGGCGCGACGGCGCCACCAGCTGCTCAAAAAGGGTTACTTCCAGGGCGAGAGTTCTGATTGCCCGGAAGCCGACATGATGAATCGCCTCCCTGACATTGGATACACGGTGCGGTATGGCAAATGCCGCCGAGTTGACTATACGCAGCATTTTCGTCAGGATTGTCGGCTCTGTTCCGACCACACGCTCAAGATCGTCGAGCGACGCATTTTCATCGTTGGTGATTTGCAGTAGCTTCAGAATGACAAGCGGAAGGGTCGGTAAATCGATTTTCGTTTCTGAAATTACAGCATTCACATTCTCAGCAGTCGGAATAGGTACCTTGCCTGCAAGCAGCAACCCGGAATTCATTAATGCCTCCTAGTACACCTTCTTTGATTAGATTACTATACTCCGGGGTTATATGCAAGCATCTGCTTATAATCTTTACTGTATTCATGAGAAAACAAGCTGATTCGGTGGCTGATTGAAAACCGGTGCAAATGTATTTCTCGTTTTTTTCTCTGATCAACTGCTGGTTTTCTTAACTTTTCATTTAGAGATTTTCAAAACCCAATCGGCAAATGCAGCCATGAAATCCTGAAGAAACTTAAGTGTTGCCTCATTTGCAATATTTCCATTGGCGTCGAAAAGCTGTGCCGCACCGCCGATGTAGGCCTCAGGCTGCTGCAGGGTTAGTACATCCAAAAATACGAGAGATTGCCGGAGATGATGATTGGCGCCAAAGCCGCCGATCACACCGGGGGAGACGCTGATCACCGCGCCGGGCTTGCCGCCCCAGACGCTTTGACCGTAGGGCCGCGAGCCCACATCAAGAGCGTTCTTGAGCACGGCGGGAACCGAGCGGTTGTATTCCGGTGTTACAAACAGGACGCCGTCGAAAGGCTTCACCCGCTGACGGAACTCTGTCCATACTTCAGGAGGGTTGCCTTCGTCATCGTAATCCTGATTGTAAAGAGGAAGCTTGCCGATCTCGATACTTTCCAGCGCAAGTGATGCCGGAGCCAGCTTTGTGAGCGCTATGGCCATCTTCCGATTGAAAGATTCTTTTCTCAGACTTCCAACAAAAACAGCAATTTTTTTAATCATATCCTGTCCTCCTTATTTATGTCCTGTCTAGTTGATTATCCGATTTGGACAGCAAGCATTGACACGGAACCGCCCGCGATCCCCTGCACCGGGAAAGTGACCCGGTCATTTTTTCTGCGCAGACCAATTACATAAAGTAATGGCAAGTAGTGTTCCGGCGTTGGAATAGATAGCAGCGCGTCACGCCCTAATCCTTCATATGCGATCAATGGTGCATCGTCGCCTTTCAACAGCAGCTTTCGTACTTGGTTTTCAAAACGCACGGCCCAATCAAAAGGACTGACATTGGCATCTCCCCAGACATAAGCACTTAAATTATGGACTATATTGCCACTGCCAATGATCAAAACGCCTTCTTCGCGTAATGTGGCGAGGCCTTTCCCGATTTCATAATGGAATTGCGGCGGTTGTGTGGCATCAATACTGAACTGCACAACGGGGATATTAGCCTTTGGAAAGACGTGACACAGCACTGCCCAAGTGCCGTGATCCAATCCCCGGCTTTCGTCAAGTTTTACGGTAAGAGGGGCCAGAAGCTCTTTCACCTGCCGGGCAAGTTCTGGATTGCCGGGCGCAGGATACTTTACCTGGTAGAGTTTTTCGGGAAAACCGCCAAAATCATGGATTGTTTGTGGAGCGGCATTAACCGTTACCGCACAGGCTGGTATGTACCAGTGAGCCGATATGGCTAGCACGGCTTTGGGGCAGGGGATTGATTTGCCGACAGACGACCAACTTTCCGTATAGGAATTTTTCGACAGGGCATTCATTGGATTACCGTGTCCGAAAAAGATAACCGGCATCAGATCCGCCATTGAAAAGCCCCTCCTTCCAACTGCATCATTTTCAGAAGCATGGCGTTAAATTGTTTGTTTGGTTGTTAACTTAGCACACAATGATACACATTTGCATTTGAAAATTAATAACGTAATATGCTTATATGACAGGATAATGTCAATGGACGAACGGTATCTGCTTATAATCTTTACCTATATTCCTAAAAAAACACGCTTGGTGTAGTGCAGAATCAGAGAGCGGTATATGCTCAATTATGAGATTGTTAAAGCTATCGCAAACCGAGAATAATTCTCGCGTCATCTACCGTGGCTACCTGGCGATCGGCCTCTTTAATGATTCGGGCTGCTTGTTCCACAAATTCGGCGTTTGATGCGGCGAGACGGTTTTTAGCATACATCACGTTATCCTCCATGCCGACCCGGACGTGACCGCCCATGGCAACCGCCGTCAGCAGAATCGGCAAATGTCCCGCGCCGATGCCGAAAGCAGACCAGGTTGATTCTTTGGGAATCAGACTTTTCAGGTAAATCAGATTTTCAACCGTGGCCGCGCTGCCGCCCGCCGCACCGAGGCAAAACTGGAAGTGCAGAGGCCCTTTTAAGACGCCTTTTTTCTGGTAGTACAGGGCATTATAAATAAATCCGGCGTCAAAAACTTCAATTTCCGGCTTGACGCCGTTTTCCTGCATCACCAGCCCCAATTTTTCCAAAAAGGCGGGTGGATTCAGAAACAATCCGGTATGCATCCAGTTCATGGAACCGGCGTCATAGGAAGCCATTTCCGGTTTCAGTTCGATCAAATGAGCCATTCGAGTTTCTTCGGTGGCCTGCAGATCGCCGGAGGTCGTCAGGTTGATAATAATTTTACAGTTTTTTTCTTTGATGAGGGCGACGGTTTCGCGAAATTTCTCAATATTCATGGTGCCGTTGCCGGCATCATCGCGCATATGCAGATGGGCGATGGAAGCGCCGGCCTTCCAGCAATCATTGACGTCTTCAGCAATTTCTCCGGGAGTCATCGGTACATGGGGATTATTCTCTTTTTTCGGCCATGCACCCGTCGGCGCAACGGTGATAATACATTTTTCCATACTTATACCCTCACTGCCTTTATGGATTTAATATGGCCACCGGTCTTGCCCAGCCGGCACTTGCCGCTTTGATCTTGATGGGGAAACACGCCACCTTGAATCCGAAAGGAGGGAGCTTATCCAGATTCGCGAGCTTTTCCAGATGATAATATTCCTTTTCTATCCCGGCAAAGTGTCCCTCCCAGATGAGTGTTGCATCTTTTGTTGTGGCGAACTCCTGCGCAATAATGGAAAGCGGCCGATCCCAGCTCCAAGCATCAGTCCCCACGATTTTAACACCTTGATCCAGTAAGAATAACGTAGCTTCGCGGCTCATGCCGCAACCCCGGACCAAATACTCCGGCGTACCCCAGTATTTTGCCGCGCCCGACCGAATGAGAACAATATCCAGCGGTTTAAGACGATAACCTATTTTATCCAGAGCCTGACTTACATCGTCGGCGACAACGCGGTAACCATCCGGCCTGGAAGAAAAATCAAGCACCACCCCGTCAGAGAAGCACCATTCCAGAGGAATCTGGTCAATAGTGCGTGCAGGTTTTCCCTGATCCATTGTCGGATGAAAGTGCCAGGGAGCATCAAGATGTGTTCCGCTGTGAGTGGTCAACCGGACATGCTCTAAAGCCCAGCCGAGACCTTCGGGCAGATCATCGTTTGTAGCACCCGGAAAAAAAGTTTTCATATGTTCGGCGCCCTGTTGATGATCGACATAGTTGATTTCAGTAGGCATCGAAGGCGGATCACAAGGAGTGTGACTTTCAATGGTAACGCTCAGGTCAATGATTTTCATGGTTGTTCTCCTTGGAAATTTATTTTGGTGGATAAAGGGATATGGCACTCAATTTTCTGAATATAGGTGTTATGCCTCCCGGAATTACCGCCCATTCTTATACATAAAGGAATGAATTAGACAGGCGTCATCCGAGCAGGTCAAGGGAAATCTCCGTTTTCCTTTTGGTATTTCTTATCATGGAAGTTCCCGAATTGACCTTTATTGTTTCAATATCCCCTGTATTTTTTTCCTTTTCAATCTTTTCCATTCATTCTTTAGTAAATATGCAAATGATTGTGGTGGCCTTGAAAATGACCAGCAATCTTTTAGTAAAATTGGTCGCACATATCTTTGAGGTTTTGTTAGAATATAACATTTACCTTCAGTAACACCTTTATAATATAAGAAAAAATCATTTTGAGAAATACCACCCTGTGCCCCATATTTTTGCCATAGAGTATGAGGTGAAGCGACAACGCATTTTATTACTTCACAATGGCCAATAATTTGCTGATCTGGGCTAGTAGAATAAACTACTATATGTTCAACATTAACGGGTGTACCCTTTCGTCTAAATTCTACTTTTTTTTCACCCGACATTATTGCATGTGAATAATGTGGTTTTATTGCAAGAACAATTACATCTTTATCAGTGATTTGATGCATGCAATTTTCTCCTGCGGTATTTTTGAAATGGATTGAGGTTGCCCTTTAATTATGTGGTCATCACTAAGTTGTTTCAATGAAATTGGATTGTCAAGCTCTTTAGCAAATCGAAATTTAATAGCAAGTACAGGTTTATGACAAAGGGCACAAATTTCATCATATCGGTAAACGGTACTAGAACCTACATATCTTGCTATTGAGTCTGTGTCCTTTGAACGTAATGTATCTTCAACTACTCCTATAGCTGTTATGGAGGATATATCATTTGAACGATAAATTAAAACATTATCACCTCTTGAGATTTGGTTTGTATTTGCATGACACAAGTATGCTTTTCTAATGCTGTTGCCGCAAGGACGTAAATCTGGCATTAGAAACGTCTGTGTTTCGAGTTCGGGAAAAAGGAGCTTATGGTATTGAGGTACGATAGGGACAATGAAAGAAGAATTATTATAAAAAGAAACTGCTCTGGGACCAAATTTTAGATGAAATTCAAATGGGGGTAACGATGCCATATCTGTCAAAGTGTAGTCAATGCTTTTGTAAATGATATTTTCATTTAGTCTCGTTTGGGATTTTAATATTTCGAATCCGAATGATTTTGCAAAGGTAATAAGGGTTTCCTGTTTTGTAAAGGCTGTAAAATATAAATGCTTGTATTTGTTTTTGCATGCATAATCGCATAATGTTTTAAGAAGTAATTCACCATAACGATTTCCGCTCTTAAGTGTTGACACTTTAAATGTACATATTTTAAGTGTTTTGCCTAATATTCCGGTTGGGAGTTCACTTTCTTGCTTTAATATAACGAGTCCGGCTAAGCGAACCTCACCTTCATCACGTATTATATATGCTTTTCTATGTTCCCGCTTACATTTTGTAAACCAGCTATCAAATTCAGGTGCATAATCATCTCGCAATGAATTAAATATCTCATCTTTTTCGTCTAATTCATGGACGTAGCATTCTGTAACAGAAGGCGGCGGAAGTGGAGTGATATCAAAGAGATCATGTAATAGTGAAACAGTGTCCTGCAAAAGTAATACACGTGATTCTAAGCCTATGCGTTCAGCTTTTCTATGGATACGTTTATCTTCTGTGACCAAGAAATCGACAGCATCAGCTTTGACCGCAGCAAGTAGACAATTATCCACGTAGTCGTTAGAACCCAATTCTGTTGCGCCAATTATTTCTCTTGGAAGAAGTGTCACATTTGGTGGCGACGGAATAAGCTTATATCGCTTGATTAGCTTTCTTCTGATATTTGCTCGTGCAATATCTTTGTCTCTCGAAAGGTCATAATCAATTGCTGGGTGGATGCAGAGGACGTTTTTAGATAAATTTGCAAGGTTGTGGAAATTAATTGCTATCTCAGTGTTAACTTCCTCATCAAGAGCCGAACCAGGTTCGAGAGGAATCACAATGTTTGTGTCGATTAGCAAATTCATAAGGAGCAATTAGAATCGGGTCTTGAAATATAAGTTTTTAGCTGCCAGCTAATATTCAAAATTGTTTAATGATGTATAGCGAATAATACAACTTCTTGAAATCAATGCAAGAAAAAACAATTAGTTGCCGGTAAAAAGGTTGATTGCTTCGGTTGTTCATTTCCTAAGAAAGGAATGGGGGTGAATAATGGTGCAGTGGCGCTTATCTAACGTTAGGCAAAAAAATCGGCAATCTTTTATAGACTTATATCATTTCCTAGTTATTATGCAAAAATCAGTAACAGCAACACCCAAAATCACTTCTCTTATCATCATGGTTACATTACAACTAGTATTTAGTATTACTCTATAGCCGATTGCCGATTTAATCTCTTATTCCAATTCCAAATCAAGTGCTACCTTTGTTGACGTCGTCGTCGGCTTCTGGGGCGTATGTACAATACGCCTCGTCGCCTCCTCCTGGTCGCCGCGGTAGCATCTTTGATTTGGAAATGGAAAGGGGATATAATTCCCCGCCGCATGAGACGAATGGCCTAAATAAAAATAGAGGGCTTTTGATGCCACGCTGCTTGCGGCGGGGTAATTAATTAATTAATTTATATTCTTATTTGTTTACGGGGCCTACAGCAAGAACTGGACGCCCATAGACTTCATTTAAAACTTCAGCGATGGCCAGATACGCTGCGCTTGCTCCGCAAAGGATACCTTCATACCCGGCAAAACGAATGATAGCTTTCCCTGCATCTATCGATCCGGCCGCTATCATATAGTTTCCGATAGTGAGCAGGGCAAACAATATGGTAACAGTACCAAAAATAATCTGAAGCGCCTTGTTCAGTTTAAACGTGCCGATAAACATGAAGAAGGAGAATATTCCCCAGACCATCAGGAATGTGGCTAAACCTCCGGCAGTATGCGCATGATATACCATCCAGACAAGTGCAATCCAGAAGAAGCCGTAAAGTGTAAATGCTGTTGATGCAAAAATATTACCCCTTTTGTTTTCCAAGATTCCCGCGATAACTTGGGCCAGGCCGCCCACAAAAATGCCCATTCCCAGAATATGATCATCCAGCGCAGTAAACCCTGCATTGTGAATGTTCAATAAAATTGTCGTTAGACCAAATCCGATTAATCCGATTGGTCCGGGGTTTGCCATTTTTTCCATACTTTTCCTCCTCTTTTACATATAATTTTTTTTGTATACGAAAATCCTGGAAATCAAGTAACGGCGAAGAGTAGACAAGGCACTGGGGTAA
>JBDKUX010000158.1:0-45119 GCA_039679455.1 Smithella sp.
TTGAGTTAAGAAATATAATTGAATTGAATCTCAAAAAGATTACCCATCTTCGGTAACATCTTTTATGAGGAAACGTCTCCTCTCCAGTTCCTTCTCTCGGTAACATTTATTTATGAGGCAATAGGCACAAACTATTCTTGAAGTGACGTATCGGAACAAATCCTGTCTTTTCCATTCTTCTTTGCCTGGTACATAAGCTGATCAACGCGATGCACGAAGGCCTTCATATCTTCCTGCAGCGTATACTCGGCAAGTCCTATACTCACTGTCATATGAAATTCTTTACCCGGTGCGGGGGAAAAAACTTCTTTCTTGAATTCCGTTCTGATTCTTTCTGCTATTACAGCAGCGTTCCTGTTTGTTGTCACTGGCAGGAGAATTGTAAATTCCTCGCCGCCGTAACGATAAGCGGAATCCGTCTTGCGCATGCATCTTTTTATAACCTGCCCCAGCCGCGACAAAACCTGGTCTCCCTCGACATGACCATAAATATCATTAACTGCCTTAAAGTTGTCAAGATCGAGAAGCATGAGACTCAAGGGGTGCGACTCATAACGATTGACGCGATCTATCTCCATTTTCAATTGATTATAAAAGTGTCTGGAATTGTATAAACGGGTAAGCGCATCGACAATGCTTAATTCACGGTATCTTTCTTCACTCTCCCGCAGGGCCTCTTCCATCCGCTTTTTTTCAGTTACATCTTCAATTGTTTCCAGCGCACCGACCATATCCCCTTTTGAATTCCTGACCGCCGCTGCAGTAATGCGAAGCCACCGGCCTCCCTCACCAATATTCGAAAAAAAATCAGTCACTTCATAAGCCCTGTCCGTTAAACTGGAGTTGACATACTTACCGGAATAAAACTGGGGAAGCTCATCCATAAGACCGTCCGCCAAGAGATGTGCCATACAGGGGCGCTCTTTACCGTAGAAAGCTTTTAAGTCCTGTACCGTTCCAATCACTTCATCGGCTTTAATCCCGGTCAGCGTCTCCATCGCCTTATTCCAGTGCATGACTTTATGATCATTGCCGATCACAAAAGTGGGAAACGGTGATCCCAGAATAATGCTGTACAATCGCTCGCTTTCCCTAAGCGCTTCTTCAGCCTGCTTTATATCGGTAACATCCAGGGCATTGCCGAGAATAGCCGGTCTGCCGTCATAATGGATGGGTGTCACTGTCTGCGATATCCACCTGATATGATCTTGTTTAGTTATCATCCTGAAATCAAATGCGGCATTGCGTGTTCCGGACAGCATCTCTTTGGACATTCTCTTTACTTTTTCTCTATCCTCCGGGTAAACCATGATGTCGGAGTCCTGACCGGTGAGTTCTTCCGAGGTGTAACCGGCGTAAGAAATGGCGCTGGTATTGATAAAACGGAATTTTCCATCCTGAACTATGAAGACGACGGCGAAGGAACTTTCCGCCAAGGTTTTATAAAGTTCTTCGGCTTGTTTGAGATCGGTAACATCCAGGGCATTGCCGAGAATAGCCGGTCTGCCGTCATAATGGATGGGCGTCACTGTCTGCGATATCCATCTGATTTGATTTTGTTTGGTTATCATCCTGAATTCAAATGCGGCGTTGCGCGCACCCGCCAGCATCTCTTTGGACATTCTCTTTACTTTTTCTCTATCTTCCGGGCAAACCATGATGTCGGAATCCTGACCGGTGAGTTCTTCCGAGGTGTAACCGGCGTAAGAAATGGCGCTGGTATTGATAAAACGGAATTTCCCGTCCTGAACTATGAAGACAACGGCGAAAGAACTTTCCGCCATTGTCTTATAAAGCTCTTCGGCTTCCGCCAATTTGCGCCCCGCCTCCGATTTTTCCATCTCATAAATCTGCTCGCAGGTTTGGCTGGATTCTTCTGAGCGTAGCTCCTTCGTCTTATCATTCTTTTTCATCGCGGATATATACCCCTCGAAAATATTATAAAAAGCCCGCAACAATGTCAACAAAGCCGGCGGGCGGAAAACGGCATCAATCCAGATAAATCTTCTTAAAACCGTCGGGAACAGGCAAATCGAAAATCGACAGATCCTTTTCTTTTTCAATTTTAAGATCGTCATATTTTACGGTAATAGAAGTAATACCATCCGCCATAACGATATAAATTTTACCGGCAATTGGACTTCCTTCCGTATAATTTGCAAATTCTGCGTTAAAGAGTAATTTCCCCATTTCATCATAACGTTCTATCTTACTCAAACGGCCCGCAGATCCTATCCAGACTCTTTGCATGATTCGGGATTTGACTTTCATTTCTATCCGCAGATCACTTCCTTCCGGATAACGCAGATAAGTGATATCTCCGGTCAAAGACGGACAGGTGCATGTAAATACCGCAACAATATCTTCGAGATTAAAATGCCAGGGCAGAAATCGTGACATATTACGGCTGTTGGGTTCACCCTGATACATCTCGCCTTTCTCCGGTAATAATATTTTCATTTTCTGAGGAGTCGCAGCCAGAAAGAAATCGGGTGGCCCCATTGGCGGAAGAAGTTCTAAACGCAAATACGCCGGTTTTTTTATAATGACAGCCGCTCGCAACGGAAAATAACCCTGGGAGGTAACCACATTAATCTGAGCGCTCCCCCTTAACGTATCATCTTCAGAAATTGCATTGGAAATAGAAAAAAGAACTTCTTGTGTTGAAGGATAAAGAGGAATAATTCCCCGTTTGACACAACCTGAATTTAAAATTACGGCAATAATCAAAAAAATAATTTTTCTAAAGAGATAAGATTGGTCTTGCATGGAAAAAGTTTCTTTGATCGCTCGAATAGTAATTAATGTGCGCAATAACAGCCGGCGCTAATTTTCAGAAAGAAAATTTATTCACTTTTTCTTTATAAAATTTTCCAGTTTTTTGGGCAGCGTTTTATTTTGGGGATCAATTTTCAACGCCTTTTCATATGCTTCCCGCGCTTCTTTTAGCCTGCCCATTTTCAAATAAATATCGCCGAGATGCTCAACGATGGCGGCATCCGCGGGCATGATCTCCATTGCCTTCTTGATATTGGAAAGCGCACTGTCAAATTTGCCCTGTTTAAAATATACCCAGCCCAGACTGTCAATCATATAACCATTGTCCGGCTTGATTTGCAATGCTTTAATGATCAATTTTTCAGCCTCATCCAAGTTAATGCCACGGTCTGCATAACTGTAGCCGATAAAATTAAGCGCCTCTGCATTGTCCGGATCAATACTTAAAATTGCCTCCATTTCTCTGATGCTTTCAGAGAAACGATTTGTCTTTTCATAAATGGCGCCCAGGCTGTAATGCATGTCGACATTATTGGGCAAAATTCGGAGCCCCTCTTTTAAGATATTCTCTGCATGGGAAAAATCTTTATTTTCTTCATAAAGAGAAGATAAGAAAAGATAAAATTGAGGCTGGTCCTTTTTCTTAAATATGGATTCTTTTATTACCTTAATCGCCTCCGGCAGGTTCCCTTCTTTCTTTAAAATCATACTGACGTGAATCCGGGCATTGGTGTACAATTCTGATTTTACTGATATCTTTTGATATTCATCCCTGGCGGATTTGTTATTATTATTTTCCTCATAAGCGCTGGCCAGTAAATAACGGGTAC
The DNA here is from genome assembly GCA_039679455.1 of Smithella sp. Taxonomy (GTDB): domain Bacteria; phylum Desulfobacterota; class Syntrophia; order Syntrophales; family Smithellaceae; genus MVRV01. The sequence continues at coordinate 3,609 of JBDKUX010000158.1, forward strand.
GATCATCACCGGAATTTTTCTCCAGCACCTTTAAAAATTCCGGAACAGCTAAATCAAAACGCCTCATTTCGTAATATAAAAGTCCCAGTGCTATTCTCACTTCGTTGTTATCGGGATTAATCTTTAAGAGCTGCTCGAATTCTTTCTGTGCTTCTTCATATTTTTTATCCTTAATAAGGAGGTCTCCGATTCTCACTCGTAAATTCACGCGGGCGGGATTGATTTCAATGTAATTGCGATACACCTCAATCGCTTTGTCCATTTTCTTTTGCTTCTCATAAAGAGAGGCTAAATCGAATACCGCTGATTCAAAATAAGGCCTGATGGAAATGGCTTTTTTGAACATTTCAGCTGCCTCATCAAATCGTTCCATTTCCGCCAATACTTTGCCGTAATAGTATATACCCATTACATTGTCGGGATCTAATTTTAACAATTTTACAAAGATTTTTTCGGCTTTATCATATTCCTTTTCTTCGGCATAAATTGTGGCCAGGTACAAATGGGCAATCTCACTTGCCGGTTCCAGTGCAATCACTGTTTTGTATTCTTTGATTGCTTTTTGATATTCACTGACATTCAGGTACAGACCACCCATAATAAGGTGCAGATCGCTGTTATCCGGATCAACGCTGAGTATTTCCTCACCCAGAGTAACGGCCTTGGGTAATTCACCTTTTTCCGCATATAGAGAAACAAGTTCCGTTTTCAGATAAACTGAATCGGGATCAGCATCAATTGCCTTTTCCAATTCAGCAGTTGCTTCGGCAACCTGTCCATCCAATCGTAAAAGGACACTTAGTGAATAATGATATGTCGATGACGCGGAGCTTTTGTCCGGGGAAATTGCTGAAGAATTAATGCTGCAGCCGGTGATCACTGCTATTGCTATCCCCAGCAGCAATATTCGATAGTTATGTTTTTTTTGCATAGTAACTGATTATTTTCTCCCGGCTCTAAAATAATTTTTAGTTCAACTGAAATTTAGAACAGCCTTGGCGCATTATCCTCTTACCAACTTAGAAACCGGGACAACAACCACACCCTTTTCCCGTAATATTTTATTTGCGTCCCTAATTGCCCGTATTGTTTCCGGATGTGGGTGGCCGATAATTATAATCGGTGTAATATTACCGGTTTCCGTATCCCGGGCAATTTTGATTAATATTTTATAAATTTCATTATAGTTGCGGTTGTTATCAAGAAATATCCTGCGCGAAGCAATCGTCAAACCCGCTTTTGCAGCGGCAGCTGAAGATTTCGAATTTGGTGTTGTTCTTGAATCGATGAAAAACAAATGTTTCGCCTTTAACCTGTCGAAAACCAGCACCAGTTTTCTTTCATCACCCATGAATTTTGAACCCATGTGGTTATTTACCCCCGAAATATGGGGCACGGAAGCCAGGTCTTTATTTAATTGGAACAAAAGCTCCTCTTCGTTCATGTCAGTAAAGAGAGCGCCATTACCAGGCTTCTCCCGGGGATAGGATAAAGGTTCCATGGGCAGGTGTAAAAGGATCTCCCTGCGGGCATTATGCAATGTTTCCGCCGCTTCTCGCGAATGACTGCAAAGAGGCATAACGGCGAAAGTAATGTCAGCGTCTATTTTCAGAAGTTCTCTCACCGGTTTCAGATCATTGCCGATATCATCGATAATTATTGCCACCTGACGCCGCTGCGAAGGAATTTTTTTTATCTTGGATTCAACTATCTTCTCCTTCTCTTTTTCCTCTTCTTTTTCTTTTTCCGGCAGGCTTTTAGGAACAATAGCCACTTCTTTCGGATGTTTTTCCTTTTGCTTTTCCGGCACACCGGCTTTGATTTTTTCAGCCTGTTTTGCTTCTTTTTTCGGCGGTTTTATTTCCGTCGGTTTTTCTTTCCATTGCAGAATGTACATTATCGCCACAATGGAAAGAATTATTAATAATATCAACAATCCCTTAAGGAAACGTTTCAGCATTTTCATAAGTTAATATTCAAGAACTATTTATTAATGTCAGTTCGCTATATTTTTTCTCATGATATCCCAGCTCTTCAGGATATCAATTGCCGTTTTCAGTTGATTATCCTTGCTTAAATCCGAAAAATCCGCTGCATCTTTGAGCAGCGCTTCATCGAGTTTGGTGCCGTCTTCTTTAGCCGGTTTAATGTGGCCTTTAAGATCCTTTTCCCTGATCCGGTCTTCCCAGTTATTATCCGCATCTTCGGTATATCTGACATATTTCACAAAGATATCCGGTTTTATGCCTTCCGCCTGAATGGAGCGTCCTTTCGGGGTGTAATAACGGGCGGTAGTCAGTTTCAACGCTGATCCGTTTTCCAGCGGTATTATCGTCTGCACCGACGCCTTACCAAATGTTTGCGTGCCGGCTATCAGCGCCCGGCCGCTATCCTGGAGTGCTCCGGCAACAATTTCCGCCGCACTGGCCGTACCTTCATTAACCAGAACAACAATCGGGCAGGTTATTTCGTTGCCATTATCCTTAGCCATTATTTTAGATTCCATACTCTTGGTACGACCGCGAGTGGAAACGATTACTCCAGATTTAATGAACATATCAGATACTTCAATTGCCTGAATCAGCAATCCGCCGGGATCATTTCTTAAATCCAGAACCAGTCCTTTCATGGGCTGCAATTTGCCCGCAACTTCCTTCAATGCTTTACGCAAATCATCAGCGGTCCTTTCATGGAAAGAGGCTATCCTGATGTAACCGATATTATTTTCAAAAGTTTTAGCTTTGACACTCCTGATTTGGATAACGGCGCGCGTCAAGACGAAATCTTTTGGTTTGTCCATCTTTTCCCGCATGATTGTTATTGTCACTTTAGTACCTTTAGGGCCACGCATTTTTTGGACAGCTTCCATAATTGTAATGTCTTTAGTGGATTTTCCGTCGATCTTAATAATCTGATCACCGGTTTTTATACCCGCGTGATAAGCTGGCGTATCCTCAATCGGAGAAACGACCGTTAAGACATCTTTCAACAAAGTAATTTCAATGCCGATTCCGCCGAAATGCCCCTTTGTTTCCACTTCCAGCTCCTTGTACATCTCGGGGTTCATAAAGGCGCTGTGGGGATCAAGCGTTTTTATCATGCCGTTGATGGCGCCCTGAATTAACGAGCGCGGATCAACTTCATCAACATAGTTCTTCTTCACTAAATCAAAAACCTCATTGAATGTCTTGATATCCTTATATATCCCTTTTCCGGCTGCAGACACCTTGCTGTCGGTGGAAGGGACAAACAGGATAATTCCTCCAAAAAGAACAAGAACTAAGAGAAGCCACTTATGCGGTATTTTTTTCATAGCAATCCTCACGATACAGGAAATATGATATAATTTTAATGAACTTATATCACCTTTCCCGATATTTTCCATATATTTCGGATATTTTTAAAAGATAAAAATGACGAGCCCGCAGAAAAGCGGGCAATTATTCTATCGACCAGATAGTTTTATCCTTGATGTCCTTGAGTACAACATTGAGACCGGCCAGTTTGTATCTGATTTCATCCGCCCTGGCCCATTCCCGGGCGGTTCTCGCCGCCTGCCGCTCCTTGATCAAGCTTTCAATTTCCGCCACATCCAAGCCTCTCTTGCGGGCCTCCATCTCTTTGTCGGTTTGAAAGAAATGATCGGGATCATCCTGAAAAATGCCGAGAACGGCGCCGAAATGGTCAAAAACTTTCTTTGCTTCGGGTAATACGGCAGACTGCCCCGCCGCAATTATATTTTTTTCTCCGGCAACAAAGTTGTTGAACAGCCTGACGGCATCAAAGACATACCCCAACGCTTGTGCGGTGTTAAAATCATCGTCAAGCGCCGCATCAAATTTTTCCATCAGTTCGTTTAATCTATCGACGTATTCTTCCTGTTTGACCTGCGACTTATTTTTGACCGGCGCCGTCTTATTATCGGCCGCAGCATCCAAAATTTCTTTCACCTGCTGCAATGCTGAATAGCACCTGATCAGCCCTGTTCTGGCTTCATTAAGCGAACCTGTCGAATAATCAACCGGGCTGCGGTAATGGCTCTGCAGCATAAAAAGGCGCAGAACTTCCGGATGATAATTTTTCAGAATTTCCCGGATTGGAAAAATATTTCCCAGCGATTTGGACATTTTTTCCGCATTAACCTTAACAAAACCGTTATGCATCCAGTAGTTGGCCGGAGGCTGGCCACTGGCCGCCTGTGACTGGGCAATTTCATTTTCATGATGCGGGAAAATCAAATCCTCGCCGCCGCCGTGAATATCAAAAGTTTCTCCCAGATAGCGCCTGCTCATCGCCGAACATTCGATATGCCAGCCCGGCCGGCCTGGCCCCCAGGGAGAATTCCAGAAAGGTTCTCCTGCCTTGCTGGCTTTCCACAGAGCAAAATCCATCGGATTCTTTTTCCTGTCGTTTACATCCACGCGTGCGCCGGCTTGCATTTCATCCAGATTGCGACCGGAAAGACTGCCGTATTGACTAAACTTGTTTACCTCAAAATACACGTCGCCGTCGACAGCATAGGCGTATCCTTTTTCCATCAAAGTATTGATGAGGGAAATCATATCGTCCATATGCTCGGTGGCTTTGGGAGTTATGGAGGGGGTCTCCACGCCCAGCGCGGTCATATCTTCATTATGCAGTTTTATAAAGCGCTCGGATATTTCAGAAAAATTTACCCCTTCTTTCTGCGCGCGGAGGATGATCTTGTCGTCGATATCGGTGAAATTTTTAACATACGTAACCTGGTAGCCGCGCGACCTCAGGTGTCTCACCACTACGTCAAAGACTACGGCGGCACGGGCATGGCCGATGTGGCAGACATCGTATGCCGTAATTCCGCAAACGTAAATCCCCACTTTGCCTTCCTGCAGGGGCTGGAAGTTTTCTTTTTTTCTCGTTCGTGTATGAAATATTTTTACTGGCATAAATTCACCATTTCGCTTTCTGCAGTATTAACAGGTTACTAAGGATAAAGCGGGGCTGTCTGCAAACCGGCGTCTTCTTTATTGCCGCACAGGATATTCATGTTCTGCACGGCCTGCCCGGCGGCTCCTTTGACCAGATTATCAATCGCCGAGATGATAACCACCCTTTTTGTCCGCGAATCAACGGTCAGCCCGATGTCACAGAAATTGGAGCCGCAAACAGACGAAATATTGGGAAACACGCCGGAAGGACAAACACGCACAAATTTTTCTTCCGCATAAAAAGACGAATACAGAGAGTGCAATTCCGGCAACGTAATATCTTTTTTCAAACTCGCATAAATTGTACTCAAAATGCCCCGTTTGACGGGCAGCAGATGCGGCGTGAAGGTAACGGCAAATTTTTCGCCGGCAAGTTCGTTCAGTTGCTGCTCAATTTCCGGCGTGTGCCGATGCTGGCCGACTTTATAAGCCTTAAAACCGCCGTCAACCTCGCAAAACAGCGAGCCGATTTGTGGGTCTCTTCCGGCCCCGCTGACACCGGAGGCGGAATCGGCAATGATGGTGTTTACATCTAACAGCCTGTTCTTTAAAGCCGGGGCCAGGCCCAAAATGATGCTTGTCGGATAGCAGCCCGGATTGGCAACGAGCCGGGAGTTCTTTATCTGTTCTCTGTATAATTCGGGAATGCCGTAAACAGCATCTTTTAAGTAATCTGCGCTGGAATGCCCGGCATACCATTTTTCGTAAGTTGCGACGTCTCTTAACCGGTAATCAGCGGAAAGATCTATAACCTTTTTCCCTGCTGAAATAAAGGCAGGGGCTATATCCATGGAGACACCATGCGGAAGGGCAAGAAAGACAACATCGCACATTTCCGCTACATCTGCCGGCGTTGCATTTTGATATTTTAATGATGTCAGGCCGTAAAGCGACGGAAATACTGCGGCTACCGGCTGCGAGTCAAAACGCCGCGACGTAACGGCCACTAAGTCCACTCCCGGATGACCTAATAAAATTCGTGTAAGTTCCTGGCCTGTATAACCGCTGGCTCCAAATATTGCTGCTTTTACCATAATACTCCCAAAAAAAAGGGAGGCTGAAAGCCCCCCTGTTGAATTAATTTTAACGCTTGGAGAATTGGAATCTCTTCCTTGCACCTGGCTGTCCATACTTCTTTCTTTCTTTGACGCGGGCATCTCTGGTCAGAAAACCTGCCTTTTTCAGTATGGGACGCAGTTGGACATCATATTCCAAGAGGGCTTTAGAAATTCCATGTTTGACTGCTCCGGCCTGGCCGGCGACTCCTCCGCCGTTGACATTAACAAATAAATCAAACTGGCCATTCTTACCGGTAATTTCAAAAGGCTGCCTGATAATCATTTTCAAACTGGGACGGGTAAAGTACTCTTCATAGTTTCTTTTATTGACGATAATATTACCGCTGCCCGCTTTCATATAGACACGGGCTATGGCGTTTTTTCTCTTACCGGTTGCATAATAACGTTGTTCTGTCTGTGTCATACCCTCTCCAAAAATAATAAATAATCAAATGAATCTTATACTAATCAGGGAATTTAGACCGTCAGAATATGCGGGCATTGCGCTTCGTGCGGATGAGCATTGCCGGAATAAACTTTCAGTTTTTTCAACATTTTCCTGCCCAGATTTGTCTTAGGTAACATTCCTTGAACTGCAGTACGAATTAAATTTTCCGGCTTCTCGGCCAGCATTTTCCCTGCGCTTGTTTCTCTTAATCCACCCGGATAGCCTGAATAGTGATAATAAATCTTATCCGTCAGTTTTTTGCCGGTTAACATAATTTTTTCGGCATTGACAACAATAATAAAGTCGCCTGTATCAACATGCGGAGTGTATGTCGCCTTGTGTTTACCCCTTAGACGATGAGCTACCTCAGCAGCCAGTCTTCCCAATACCTTACCGGAAGCGTCTACCATGTACCACTCGCTACCCTTTTTTTCCGTTTTTGCCATATATGTTTTCATATAAAAACCACCAAGTGATGAAAATTTAAAGGCGCAAGCTATGCAACTTTGCTCTATTTGTCAAGCAAAATATTTATTGGAAATTGTAAAATACGCTTTATTCGGTTTATGTCACCACCAATGTTATCAAGTGCAACGGCAGACATATTCCAGAATCGTATCGGCCTGTTTTGCCGCGGCGATGTTGACCCGTGGAGAAAGGGCGGGCCTCAGCGTAACATCTGATTGCAGATCACCGATCATAATTAAATTTTCCTTAACCAAATGCACCTTGATATTGTCACTCAAACCATAACCGCCCAATCCGGAAACGGCGACGATTAATTTATCAAGCGGCAGAAGTTCTGCAACCAGCATGCTTTTGCTTTCGGCGCTATCGAGGCATTCGGCCACGACAAGGCAATCGGCAAATAAAACAGGGGCCATGGATTGTTCAATTTTCTTGACTGCGATTTCGATCTGCACGGCGGGATTAATCCGCAGCAGATTCTGCCGGAGGGCTTCGACCTTGTACATCCCGACCTGATCGGCAAAATAGAACTGCCGGTCCAGATTTGTCACTTCCACCACGTCGAAATCAATAATTTTCAGTCTCTTAAACCCGACCCGAACAAGATTCGCCGCACAGTTGGATCCCAACCCGCCGGCTCCGGCAATCCCAATCTTGATTTCCCGAATAATGTTGACTTTATTTTCGCCTATTTTTCTTGTCAAATTTTCGTAAAATGCCGCAGTCATATCCCGAAAATCCAATCATTTAAAACAGGCTCGTAGCCTTTCCGTCGAATTACGTCCATAACTTCCGGGATGCTCCGGTGATCGGCAATCTCAAACTGGGAAAGCGCTTTGTCATTCGATAACGGCGAAGTGTAACCGCCCACACTGGTTGCGGATCCCGCCGACATCCGGGTAATCCCGAGAGGAATAAGGCAATCCCGGAAGCGGGAATTTTCCCTTGTCGAAAGAGCGATACTCAGCCGAGGCATAAAAAGCCGCAAGGCCAGAATAATCTGCACTATGTTCCGGTCGGTTACCGCGTACATGCTCTGAAATGCGCCGGCGTGCGGCCTCAGCCTTGGAACAGAAGCTCCGATTTCCACGTCAGGGAATCGATCCTGCAGGTATCGGGCGTGCATTCCCAGGTAAAACACTTCTCTTCTCCAATCCGCCAAACCAAGCAGGGCACCGATATTGACCTGCCTCATGCCTGCCTTTGCCCCCCGCTCCGGCGTCTCCAGGCGGAATCGAAAATTACGCTTCGGACCGGCAGGATGCACACTTTTATAAATCTCTTCATCGTATGTTTCCTGATAAACGGTCAGCCCGTCGACGCCGTCGGCGATCAGCGATTTATAATCCTCAACGGCGAGGGGATAGACCTCAATGGCAATCGAACTGAAGTATCGCCGGAGTATACGAACACAATCCCGCAGATAATAGAGCGGGCTCTCCTTCTTCGATTCTCCCGTTAACAGCAGTATCTGACGCAATCCCGCTTCCACCATGAATGACGCTTCGCGCTCAACCTCGTCCAGACTGAGTTTCTTTCTTGGCCCTCTGTTTCGGGCACTGAAGCTGCAATACAGGCACTGATTATCACAGTAGTCCGACACATAAATCGGCGCATAGAGCTGGATGGTTCTGCCGAAATGCCGCAGTGTTATCTCCTGCGCCTTTTTGGCCATCCGTTCCAGATAATCCTCCGCAGCCGGGGAGAGCAGGGCCCAAAAATCGAGCGGGGAAGGGTCTTCCCCGGCCAGGGCCCGTTCGACATCATCATTACCAAAGGCAGCGGCATTACTCCCTTCTCCATTTTTATAGCGGCAAGAGTAATCGTAATAGCTCATCGCCGGGCCTCAATCTTCATTGTGCAAAAAGCCTGTCAGGGGCGAAGAAGCCCTGGCTTCATCAACACTTTCGGCCAGACCGCTTAAGTAAGCCAGTCTTCCCGCCTGGACTGCCTGGCTGAATGCGCGGGCGTAATCGACTGGATTGCGGGAAACGGCAATAGCGGTATTGACGAGCACCGCCGCACATCCCATTTCCATGCATACACAGGCATCGGACGGTTTCCCCAATCCCGCGTCAACAATTATTGGTGCCTTGATTTCCCTGATCATAATCGCCACAAGTTCCTTTGTTTTCAATCCCCGGTTGGAACCAATCGGCGCTCCCAGGGGCATCACCGCGGCTGCACCGCATTCGGCCAGCCGGCGAGCTACGGAGAGATCCGGGCTCATATAGGGAAAGACAACAAAACCTTCCTTAACCAGCGTTTCGGTTGCTTTCAATGTTTCCAGATTATCCGGCAGAAGATAACGATTGTCGGCGATAACCTCGATCTTGATCCAGTTTCCGGCACCGGCGGCTCTGGCCAGCCGGGCAATGCGGACCGCTTCATCGGCCGTTCTCGCCCCGGAGGTGTTGATCATAACTTTGCAGCCGGACGGAATATAATCCAGAATGTTGTCCGCCTTAGCCCCGCTGTCAACTCTGCGTAAGGCTACCGTCGTGACACCAGCCTCTGCAGCCAGCAACACCTCCTGCATCATTTGATGACTGGGAAACTTGCCTGTTCCGACAAAAAGCCGGCAGTTGATCTTAACCCCGCCGATTTCCAAACTATCTTCCTTCATTATCCTCCTCCGACGAAACTGATTATTTCAATAGAATCCTTGTCCTGCAAGGTGATCTGCGGCCACTGTTCCCAGGGAATGATCTGAAGATTAACCTCAACGACGACCTGCTTTGGTGACAACCCACGGTCCTTAATGAGTTGCTGCAGCGTTATCAATTTTTCGGAGATTATTTCATCTGAGCCGTTAATCCTGACTTTCATTTGGCTTCCCCGTTCCTTTTATTGACCATCAATCGGTTCTTGTACCATTTAGTCCGCGTAACAATATCATCCGCCTGCATGATGTCCCTAATCAAAGCAATATTGGAAACCCCTTCGGCTAAAAGAACATCCAGATTATCCGTGTTGATACCGCCGATAAAAACAATGGGTTTCAAGGCCGTTTGCAGCACCCGGGAAACGTCTCCGGTTCCGATATGATAATTTTTCGTTTTGGTGGGGAAAAGGGGGCCGAAGGCCAGATAATCTACATCCATTTGATTTGCCGCCTGAAATTGTTCCAGGGAATGGGTGGATAAACCGATGATTTTGTCCTGTCCAATCAACTGCCGCACTGTATTTACCGGATATTTTTGTATATCCTCCTGCCCCAAATGAACGCCGTCAGCTTCTAGGTTTTTGGCAAGCTGGGGATCATCATTAACTATGAAAATCACTCCATTCTTTTTGCATAAGAAGGCGAGCTGGCGTCCCAAACCTATCAACTCTTCTTGTGACTTATTCTTCTCCCGCATCTGGAGAATATCGATGCCCCCGGCTATCGCCTGTTCAGCGATGCCCATCAAGGGTGCTGCGCCTCCATATTCTTCACTGAGAACGAGATAGAGACTGCCGTCTTTTATGGCCGGTATACATTTTTTCCGCAAACAAAAACCCCCTGTGCTTTAATTCAAAACACAAGGGGTTACATTTCTTATCATCCCTACGCTGGCATTACCCAGATCAGGTTATGAGGGTTATCCGTTCACTCTACGGAACTCTCAGGCCGACGACACGACCTCCCCTTGTGTTCTTTTGTCTTTTTTATAATCACATCTTATAATCTCTGTCAATCGGCAATATTGGGTTAAACTGCTCCTAACCCCAAATAGGCAAGAGCTTCCTAATAGATACTTTCAGCCCTCTTTCTGAGAGGGTCACAATTCCAAGGTGGAGCGTCCAGATCATATTGGGCTGCTTCACCGCCCCATGCCCGACAAGCGCCGCCGCAAATATAGCGCCACCCACAGTCCCGGCATCGCCGGTTCGTGTCGACGGTCTGCCGGGCCAAGTCCCGGAAGGCAATGCTTTCAAGAACAGAAGGCAAACCGTCTCGGCAGACATTCCCCAGAAAACTATGAGGCTGGTGGTAAGCATTACAGGGAAACGCCGTTCCATCCGGCTCTACATATAGATTCTGACCGATCCCGCAGCTTGCACATGGATAGAATCCTTCTGCTGAATACTCTCATTTTTCTGCATTTTTCGGTCTTTTCCATAGAAAAATCCGCTATTCAAGATGACATCGTCGGCAAGCGCGTACCAGACATCTTCCTCGCGGGGGTTGTATAGGCGGATATTTTTTTCATGTAAAGATTGCTGCATTTTTTGATCTCTGATCAGGAAAACATTACTACGAACAGACCTTTTCGACCCGCCATCATAACCGCCGGAAGTATCTTCTTTAAGCATTTTTTCATCGCTCATGGTCTTCCCCCTGGCAGTTGAGGTTTGATTTGATAGAACACGTTGAACTCTAAGAATTTCGGACTTGTATGTTAAGGAAATCTTAAGCATTCCAAGGGCACACGGAAATCACATGTTGAAGATACGGCCAACAGAATCAAGACTGCCGTAAAAAATGTTCATCGTAGTTTTGGACAAAGGGTTCAAATTACTCCTCTGCACAAATGATGGATGATGCGTAAAGCCGAGTAATGTGATAACATCAAACCATGAGATTGATATGGCTTAATAATGTTTCGGTCAGTTTCGGCGGGCCCCTGCTGTTGTCGGACGTGACGCTGCAAATTGAAACAGGTGAACGAATCGGGCTGCTGGGCCGCAACGGTTCCGGCAAGTCCACTCTGCTGAGAGTGCTTGCCGGCGATATCGTTCCTGACGCAGGAGAAATTATTAAAAGCGGCGACATCCGTGTAAGCCTGCTGCCGCAGGATGTTCCGGATGACCTGGCAGGCTCGGTGTACGACATCGTGGCCGCCGGCGGCCTTGATAATATTGAACTGCTGCAGGAATATCATCACCTCACCTCGCAAATCGCCACAAACGGCGATGATAATGAATTGCTGGACAAACTCGAGCTTATCGGACACCGGCTGGAGTCATCCGGAGCATGGAATCATCATCTCCGGGTCGAAACGATCATCAGCCGGACAGGGCTTAATGAAAATGCCGAATTTCGAACCTTATCCGCCGGAATGAAACGCCGGGTTTTTATGGCCCGGGCGCTGGTTTGCGAACCGGACATTCTTCTGCTCGATGAACCCACCAACCACCTGGATATAGACACAATCGTCTGGCTGGAAGATTTTCTGCTGAGTTATGATAAAACCATCATTTTCGTAACCCATGATCGTGCATTTCTTCAAAAATTGGCATTGCGTATTGTGGAGATTGACCGGGGCAAGTTGATATCCTATGACTGCAATTACTCCTCATATCTTGAACGAAGGCAGGCCTTACTGGATGCAGAAGAAAAACAATGGCATGATTTTGATAAAAAGCTGGACAAAGAGGAAGCATGGATCAGGCAGGGTGTTAAGGCGCGGCGTACCCGGAATGAAGGCAGAGTCCGCTCTCTTCTTCAGCTGCGCGAAGAACGCGCCCACAGGCTGACACAGACAGGTTTGGCGCGCCTGGCAATTCAGGAGGCCGAAAGAGGAGGCCGGATAGTTGTGGAAGCTGAAGATATAAGTTTCGCTTATGAAAATAAAAAAGTTATAAAAGCATTCTCCACCGTTATCATCCGCGGTGATAAAGTGGGCATTATAGGACCTAACGGCTCCGGCAAAACCACACTCCTGAAAATTTTATTGGGTGAGCTTACACCGCAACAGGGCCGTATCCGGCAAGGTACAGGGCTACAAATAGCCTACTTCGACCAGCTGCGGACCGAGCTTGATGAAAACAAGACCCTCAAAGACAATGTAGCAGCCGGCAACGACACCGTCTTTATAGATGGATCTCCCCGGCATATCGTGGGTTATCTGCAGGATTTTCTCTTCCCGCCCGCGCAGATTACAGCGCAAGTCAAATCACTTTCCGGCGGGGAGCGTAATCGGCTGATGCTGGCCAAGCTTTTCAGTCTTCCCTCTAATGTACTGGTATTGGATGAACCTACCAATGATCTGGACGCAGAAACACTGGAACTGCTGGAAGACAGATTAATGGAGTATAACGGCACAATTTTGCTTGTCAGTCATGATCGGGCGTTTCTCAACAATGTTGTTACATCCACGATTGTCTTTGAGGGTGAAGGACGATTGGAGGAATACGTCGGCGGTTATGATGACTGGCTTGCACAGCGCATAGCGTGGGTGGAACCGGGAAGGATAAAGATCAAGGAAGAAAAACCAAAAAGGGAAAAGCTGCCGTCGGAAAAACGCAGACTCTCGTATAAAGAGAGACTGGAACTCCAGGAATTACCGCAGAAAATAGAAGCACTGGAAAAAGAAAAGCATGATTTGACGGTGATGTTAAGTTCGCCTTCCTTCTATGCAGATAAAGACGCCGCAAAAATCAGGACGGCGAGCGACAGGCTGGCCCGTCTTGACGCCGAGTTGGACATTGCCTACAACCGCTGGGATGAATTGGAAAATCTGGCCGGGCAACAAGACGACTAGAATTGATTTTTTGATTTGGCGACTTTGTTCCCGATCATTAACAAATAAAAAAGAGGCTCTTTCCGCCTCTTTTTTATTTCCGCCCGCCGCTTAAACTTACTTTATTTCCTGCAATTTCGAACGTGCTACACGCGCCTGATTGGTATTGGGATAATCCTTGATTACCTGCTGCAAAAGCAACTTGGCGCTGGTTTTATCCTTCAGATTCAGAAAGGATAATCCCTGTTTCAGTAAAGCATAAGGAACCTTCTTGCCTCTCGGGAAATTCTTGGTTACTTTTTCGTACTCCAGTATTGCTTTTTCATAATCCTTTTCAAAAAAGTAACATTCACCGATCCAGAACTGAGCATTTTCCGAATACTCAGATTTAGGATATAAGGCTAGAAAATTTCGGAATTCCACCCTGGCTTTATCGTAATTTCCTTCTTTAAAGAGTTGATACGAGGCGGAGTACATGCTCTCCTTGTCCTGTTTTCTGGCCGTATCTTTAGAGGAGCCATTACCTGTTGACTTTTTTTTATCACCGGTGTCGCTTAAACTGTCTTTTTTACCAATCTCCAGGAAGTTTTCAATAAAATTGATTTTGAGGAGCATATTTTCTATCTTCTCCTCATCTTTTATTCCACGGGCCGCATCCTTTTTCAATGTTTCCACCTGGCCCCGCAATTGTTGAATACTATCCCGCAACTCGGCAATATCCGCGGCAGTATTGGCGTTACTTTTTCTTGTCTGCTCCAGAACCTCAGAGCTTTTTTCCAGCTCTTTTTTCACAGAATCAACAGTAGCGTCCATTTTTTGATTTAATTCAGAACGCAGTGTCTTTAAATCGCCCCTCGTGGCGCATCCGGTAAAGATGAGCAATATTACCAATAAAATGAGATAATTAATTTTTCTCACTTTTTACCTCTATCCTAGATTATTTTATCTTCACCACAAAGTGATCCCGGCGGTTTTTTGCCCAGGCCTCTTCGTCGTGACCGGGATCAATCGGACGTTCCTTGCCATAGCTGATTGTCTTCAATGTTGATCCGTTTACACCCAGATTGACCAGATATTTTTTTGCTTCATCAGCCCGTCTTTGACCTAAAGCCATATTGTATTCGGCTGTGCCTCTTTCGTCGCAGTGGCCCTCAATAATAATGGAAACATTGCTATTTTTCAAAAACCAATCTGCATTAGTTTTGAGAACTTCACGGGCATCCGGACGAATGTTAGACTTGTCGAAATCAAAATAAATATCTTTAATCACATCTTCTACCGCTGCTTTAGCTGCTTGCTCTGCTCCCTCTTTGACAGCCTGTTCACCGGTTAAAGCCCCTTTTGATGTTACTTCCTGAGAAGCACCTTCTTTTACTACCGCCTTTTTTTCGGCACAGCCGACAAACATGCTGAGGCTGAAGACAAGAACGATAATAAATCCTATCCAGTTTAAGCTCTTTTTCATTACTCGATCTCCTTTCTATCCCAAAAATTATTTATAAAAACAACTATTTTTCAATAGCTATGCACTCTTTGCGTTAATCAAATAAAATCAATAAAAAAAATATCGAAGGCAGGAAGGCAACTCCGGCAAAAGCATTGTTTTTTTTAATACTGCTGTTAAATTCGGGTCTTAACATAGCGATTTTTATATACGGTAAACGATAAAAAATAACAACCTTAAAATTAGAAGTAAAAGACGCTACTTAAATCGCGGCGACCACATCGGCATCATAACATTGCCGCCACCTTCTTTAAGAACTCTCACATTCTGTCCGTTGGCGTTCATAATGCAAATTTTGCTTCTTGAACCTGTTTTCGAACTGTAGGCAATCTGCCTGCCGGATGGAGACCAGGAGGGAGATTCGTTATCCGCGGCGTCAAAAGTAAGCTGCATCATGTTATTACCATCTTCTCCAATAGTAAATATTTGAAACTTATGATTGATAAGCCCTTCATAGGCAATACGCCCGCCGCGCGGCGACCAGGAAGGGGTGGTGTTATAGTTCCCTGCAAAAGTGATTCTTTTTACATTATTGCCGTCTGCGTCCATTGTATAAATTTGCGGTGATCCGCCGCGATTGGAGACAAAGGCTATTTTTTTGCCGTCCGGCGACCAGGTGGGAGAAACATCAATTGAATAGTTTCTCGTCAGACGTTTCAAACTTAGATTTTGTATTTCTAAGAGATACAATTCTTCGTTGCCATCCTTGCTTAACGTCAATAATAATTTCTGCCCGTCGGGTGACCAGTAGCCACACAAATTTATTCCATCAAATGAAGCTACTTTCCTTTCCGAACCGCTTTGCAAATCCCGGATGTAAACTTCAGGTACGCCGCTTTTAAATGAAGTAAAAGCCAAAAACCGGCCATTCGGCGACCAGCGCGGAGCGATAATAATAGAGCGATGGCCCGTCATTGTTTTCAAATCAGAGCCATCATAATTAACAGTATAGATATCGGCTTTATTGCCCCTTTTGGCAACAAAGCCGATCCGGGTATTAAAATCTCCTTCATCGCCGGTAAGGGCAAACAGTATATCGGAAGCAATATTCTTCGCTAAAGTTTTAAAATCGTTGCGGCCAACGGTATATTTTTTATTAAAGAGAAGCTCCCCTTTGACGACATCGTATAAACGGCATTCATTATTTATTTCTTTTTCGCTTTGCGAAATTATTCCCTTTACCAGATAATCGGCACCGATCATTGTCCAGTTGGTAAAAACGATGGGATTAATACCTTTATCGTCCAAAAAACTTTTTTTATTAAGCGGATTAAAAAATCCTGTCATTTTTAAATACGTTTTTACCTCATCCGCAAGGACAATGCCTAAATCCCCGGATTTTGCGGCGGTATTTGCGTTGGCAGGATTAAAATCACAAACGGCTATGGGAAAAAGCCGGAAGTTGGGCGAATCAACATCAATGTATACTTTAGCAATTGCATCGCTGCCGAAGTAAGATAACGAAATTAATACGGCAAACAGTATGGACAGGAAACTTTTTTTCATGAGGGATTATTTGCCTTTCCTGATAATCAGTGTAATTGCGACGGGTGAAAACGTATGCCTATTTCCATGATGTTATCTGGATACCCTGCGGGTAGGGGAGGAAAAGGCGCCGATTTTTTAACGGCTTTCATGGCGGAATCATCATAAATGTTGTTGCCGGAACGTTTCTCAAATACGGCGTAAGCCAGCGAACCGTCGCGTCGAATTTTTATTTCGATGATTGTCAGTATGTTGCCGCGGGGTTTAAGTTCCAGTGGTATCGACCAGTTGCTATGCACTCGGGAGGAAACAAAGCCGGCATAATCGCTTGCCTGCCCGCTCATTCCATCCGATCCTGTTCCACCGGACGCCGCTCCACCCGATGCCATTCTGCCTGCGCGTCCTCCGGCACCGGTCTGCGCGGAGGAAGAGGACATCCCCTGAGCCGCCTGTCCTTTCCTTCTAATGGCGCTTATCGCCTTTTCAATGCTCACCCTGTCTGTTTCTGCTTTTTTAATGGGAACGGCAGCCGATTGGCTGATATGATTTTTGTAAATAAATGAATTTGATGCTTCACCGGCTATTTCCGATTTCTCAATTTCTTTGACCAGTGATGATGATCCCTGATTTTTTGATGAGACAATTTCAGGGCCGACAAGCGAAACGGAATAAACAGGTCCGAAGGTCAGATGCCTGGGCGCAGAAGGTACGGAAAAAAGGACTATCGTGATTGCTACAAAATGTACAACCAGGGAAAGAAGGAGCATGTTGCAGAAGTTTAAATCTTTATGACTGTACCCATTGTCAAACATCGGGAACGTCATTTTTTATCCTCAGGAGGCTCCGTAATCATCCCAAGCTTATCAACACCGGCTTTCCGCACTTCCGACATAACTTCCACAACAAATCCATAAGGCACATTTTTATCGGCGCGCAGGAAAACTTCCTTGTCGATCCTGCTTGCGAATATAGCTTCCAGCTTGGAATCGAGTTCACCCAGCGGTATCTTTACTTTGTTTAAATAAATTTCCTTGGTTTCATTAACAGTCAGGATCAGTTTTTCTTCGGTAACATCAACACTCTTTGATTTAACACGGGGGAGATTCACATCAATGCCCATGGAAAGCATCGGTGCTGTGACCATGAAAATGATTAAAAGAACCAGCATAACGTCAACTAACGGAGTAACGTTAATTTCCGAAAGTGCCTTGTCCTGATTGTTTCGCCTGCGTGAAAAGCGCATATTTACAGATCCCCGAATACAGAAGCGTTATTTATTTGCGTAACAGGTAGCGTTCGACAATATTTAAAAATTCAGCGGAAAAATTGTCCATTTCCTGCACCATTATTTTGGAGCGGTTAAGAAAATAGTTGTAGAAAATAACAGCAGGTATGGCGGCGGCCAGCCCGGCGGCGGTCGCTATCAGAGCTTCGGATATACCGGGGGCGACAACGGCAAGGGTTGCCGATCCGCGGGCGCCGATACCCTTAAACGTATCCATGATTCCCCATACCGTACCGAAAAGACCGATAAAAGGACTGGCTGAACCGGTCGTTGCCAAAAAACCTAAAGCGCTTTCGAGCTTGGTCATTTCGGAATTACAGGCCTTATTCAAAGATCTTTCGATATTATCCAGCGAGGAGAGGCCTATTTCACTATTGCCTGATGTTCCTTCTTTAAAAGGTTTATTACTTTTTGTTAATTCCGAATAGCCGATGCGAAACACTTCAGCCGTCGTGGAATAATTGTATTTTTTGGCTGCCGGCAAAACATCGGAAAGTTTGGAGCTCTTCATGTACTCCGCATGGAACTCCTCATTTTCTTTCTTAATATTCCGGTAATATTTGTATTTCAGAAAAATTATTGCCCAGGAAACCACGGAAAAAACAAGGAGTAAAAGCAAAACTAATTTAACCATGAACCCTGCATCGAGAACCATGCCGATGAGACTTCCATGAAAATTCCCGCCTAAATCTAAAGAGCCAATATCTTTCACCTTTTTTATCTCCAAAAATGATATCAAAAACTTTGTGCGTAACCTAGAGTAAAAATATAATGTTGTCAATAAATCTTTTTACATCAAACCGATCTTTCATCTCTGTAATATTCATAATGAAAACAATATATATAGCCGGCCAAAAGCAACAACTGTTCAAGCTGCAGGCCATCGGCTAATGCACCTTTTGATCATCCGGATCAGGCAGTTTAACTTCTCCAAATTGTTTCTCATACTGCTGCAGACTAATCTTCAGGATATCAATCGTTCTTTTCACATTGGCCGGACTTAATATCAATCTGGCTACCAGATGAGGACCATTGGGTGAATTCAAGAGCCAGTCGAGCATAAATTCATCCGGACTGTGTGACACGATGACCATATTACTGTATCTGCCTCTGGATATTTCATCTACTGTGTTGATTTTGATCGGTTGAGATTGCTGCACATCAGGTTTGTCCGCCATTGAGTCCTCCTTATCGAAACAGTTCTTATTTCTTCACAGAAATACAACACCCGCCGGGAAAACGCAAAAGATTGTCATGTTCCATCTTTCTTCTACTGTTTCATTCAATCGACATTAGTGATTTCCAGCGCTCCCATTCCGTCGCGCAGGGAAGGCCTCTCTTCTCCAGAAGCTTAACAATCGATTTTTCATTAAACCGCAGGTAAGGATTTATTCTGCGTTCATCGGCCATCGTCGAACAGACATGACCGGAATCATAGAAGCTCCAAAACCTGTCAATATCTTTGTTGTCCGGATCCAGACGCCTGGCAAAGGCAAGGGAATCCTTAACATAATCATGGCCGGCATAAATTACCGTTTCCTCGGGAAGGGTCATTAAACGATTGATGGAAAGATAAAAACTTTTCAAATCACCGGAAAAACAATTACCAATAGTCCCGTTAAAAAGAGTGTCGCCGGAAATAAGAGCAGAATCTGTGTAAAAGCAGACAGAATCAGCGGTATGTCCGGGAGTCCGCCAGACAGAGACTTTCTCACCGTCAATAATAATTTCCCCGTCATCGGAACCAGCGGTAAAATTCCGGAACTGAGCCTTTGTGTGTTTAAGCAATTCATCATTACCGCATGTATGATCATAGTGTCCGTGCGTATTAGTCACTATCAGCGGTGACAACGAGTTGTTTTTCAAAAATGCAAGAATTTCCTGCCAGGCACCGCCGTCGATAATCATGGCGTGTCTTTGCCCATAGATCAGGTAGGAAAAATTATCTATATCGTAGCGTAATTGTTCAACACTTAACATAAAGCACCTTACAGCAGTATAGCTTTTCAATCCGGCGTATATTGACGGATTATATTTAAAACAAATTCTTCCTTCTAATACATTAAAAATGAATTCCCTGAGCTATAAAAGCAGCAATACCGCGACGCACAATCATTACACCAATAGCCGCCAAAAGAAGACTGGTAATTTTTGATACCGTTTTGGAGCCGGTTTTTCCCAGGACCCGGTTGATATAAGGAGCAAAAAAGAAAACGCCTCCCGCAATCAATATATTGACGCTGATTGCGGCAGAAGTGACAAGCAGGCTGTGTTCATTAATCAAAAGCAGGGATGTGGTCAACACCGCCGGGCCGGTAATCAGCGGCACACCTATGGGTACTGCGCCTATGATTTCCGGATCGGCGGCATAAGACCGCTTATCTGTTGCCAAAATATCTCTAATGGAAATTATGAAGAGAAGGGTTCCTCCGGCAATCATAAAATCGGCGACAGAAACGCCGAGCAGCCTTAGAATAGCCGTACCTACAGCAATGAATATCAATGCCACAATTAAAGCTGTAATCATTGATTGTAAAACAATACGCCGGATTTTCCGAGGTTCAATATCTTCGGTAAGACTCATAAAAAGCGGCAACACACCAATTGCATCAACGGCGACAAAGAGCGGAACAAAACAAAGCCAGAATGATTTCATCATAGAGTAAACCTCACCTTCCAAGCTGAAAGTACATCAATCACTAAAACCAGTCTATTTTCCTCCGGCAGCGAACTTTTTCAGGCTTACGCAGTTGGTTTTTTCAATTTATCGGTAAAACGCCTGTGGTGCTTTCTCCTGTCTATCGGTACTTTTACTTCCAATGGTTTCTCTTTTATATCTGCAACATATTCGGCAATATTGTTGCAATGATCTGATATTCGCTCCAGATGGATGAGCAATTCCACAAAAAAAGGTCCGGCCTCAGCGCGGCACTGCCGTTTATGAAACCGCCTGATATGTTTTTCCCGGGAATTTTTTACTTTTATATCTATAACCTCTTCCCTGCCGATAACTTCCCGAATTTTCTGATCATCAGGCTCCGCAATAATTATCATGGCGTCGTCAAGATTCCGGTTTACCAAACTGATAATTTCCGCTACCTCCAGCTCGCCGCTTTCGCTGAACCTGATTTTTTTTGCGGACTTTTGATGAATCAAATCCGTCATTAATATCACATGATTGCCGATACTTTCAATATCGTCGGCAATTGCCGTATAAGCAAAAAGTTTCTGCGAAAGTTTTACGGAAAGTTGCCGCGCTGATACTTGCCATAAAAATTTGATGATTTGTGTTCGTAAATTATTAACTACCATTTCGATATACGAAATATCTTTTTCCCTGCCTTCTTTCAGGTCGGTAATCAGATCAATGCTGTTCATGAACATTTTTCGCACAATCACCATTTCCCGCTGCAGCTCTTTTTGAACATCATCCAAGGCCTTCTGGCAATCGGACAAATCATTTTGATCAAGAAACTCCGGCCAGAGCGGCAGAGTTTCATCTTTGCCGGGCATTATCTTATTCACCATACGGGCAAAGGGTTTTAAGAAAAAAACAAAGAGCAGGACAATAAGCAAATTCAATAAAAAGTGAGCCAAAACAATCTGTTGGGCTGTGCTGGCGGAAATACTCTTCAAAAGCTCCAGAAAATACGGCATAAATATCAGGAAAAGCAAAACACCTGTACACTTGAAAACCAAATGAGAAACGGCGCTTCTTTTTCCGCTTACAGTAGCGACAGCACCCACCAGAAGCGCCGTGACAGTTGTGCCGACATTTGCTCCCATAACCACGGGTAAAGCGTTTTCCAGCAAAACAATATCCTGCTGCGCCAGAATGACTAAAATGCCGATGGGTATGGCCGATGCATGAACAATACCGGTAACAACTATACCCAGCGCAATACCGAACCATGGATTCCTGGTTTCGGCGAAGAAACTCAGAAAAGCCGGCGATCTTTTTAACGGTTCCGCCGCCATGTTTACCAACTGCAAGCCGAAAAAGATCAGGCCGAAATAAAAAAGCGTCTCGCCGGCGAGTTTCCATTTACCTCGGCCGATCAACCACAAAAATCCGCCTGCGGAAATGAATACCGGTGATATCTCCGTAAATTTCCACACTACAAATTGAGCAGTCAATGTTGTTCCGATATCTGCACCCAGAATAATGGCGAGCGAGCTGTAAAAACTTATCAATCCTGCACTTACCAGACCTATGGTTAATGCTATGGAAGCTGATGAGCTTTGAAAAAAAACTGTGGTGACAGCCCCCGTCAGCAAACCGTAGAAAGGTCTCTCCACTGCGTACTTGATATAGTGTTTTATACGGATATCAATAAATTTTTGTGTTGTTGAAGAAAGCCTTACAATACCTATTAAAAATAAAATGACACCGCTTACGGCTATTAAAATTTCCTTCATTTGCACAGCAACCTGTAAAATGTCGTTTATTCGGTCATCTAATATACCTTCTATAAGCATGAACTAATTGCAAATTTATTTCAAAAGCTCAAGAGTAATATTCAATTCCGGGAATTCATTATTTTAACCATGTCGTGCCGTGTAGGTCCCCATTTACAAGCAATTTTCAAAAAAAATCGATCTTTCCTTCGCCAATACTGGATAATCTCTATTTTATCATTGACAATCATCGGCAAACGCGCTTATACCTCACAATATATAATGTATTATACCATAAGGTATAATTTTACTCGTATTCCGGCCTCTTTAATAAAAAAACAGAGATAATACGATGAGCGAAAATAATTTTAAAATAACGGATGATGCTGTTCAGGATACACCGTCACAATTTGCTTTGCCGCGAATTTTTAAACACGGTCAACTATTTGATGAACTGTGTATAGAAAAATTCTGGTCACAGAAAAAACTAATTAACAAACTGAATCATATCAACTTTACCGACAGCCATATTTTTATTCTTTTTAACAGCGATATAACAAACGAACAAATCATTGTTAAAGCTTATCCCCGGCCATGTGTAAAGGATGAGCTGGTCTGCCGACTTGACAGTGAAACCAATCCCAGCGATCTGGAAAAATGCAATCCGGCTTACTTAATGATCGAGGACGGATATAATACAATTTTTGCGGCAACCGAAGTTGTCAGTAGAGATAACCATGAAATCAAAATAACCATTCCGGAAAAGTGTTATTTTACAACCAAGCGCCGGACAAAACGCTACCAGTGCGCTGATATAAACTGCAAGGTAATCCAGGGTGATGTTCATATCCCCGGTATGCTGATAGATTTTACTCCCCGTGGTTTGGGAATTAAATTGACCGGCACCAGGAAAATGAAAGGATTTGATGAAAAGAAATCCGTTCTGATAAATCTGTCTAAAAACGGGATTAAACTTTTTTCCGGAGTGTGTAAATGTATTCGCAATGACATGGATCTTCCGGACGGCAGAATCGTATTTATACCGCTGAGTGATCAGATGGCGTTGTTTCCGAAAAGAGAGCAGCGTAATCCTCGCCAGCATATCGTTCCTTCCTTTTCCATGACTTTTAAGCATCCATTCTTCAAAGGGACGGTAGAACGCGATATTTTTGATATTTCTCCGGCCGGTTTTTCCATAAAAGATAAAATAGATGAAGAAACTCTCCTGCCCGGAATGATTATCCCGGAAATAACATTAAATTATGCCGGCATTTTAAAGATAAATTGCTCCGCTCAAGTTGTTTACCGCCGGGAAGACCAGGAAAATAATGATGTTCAATGCGGATTGGCTATTGTGGATATGGATGTCCATTCCTACAGCAAGCTCAACCATATCCTCGGTTCATATCTGGACAATAACGCCCGTGTATCCAACGAAGTGGATATGGATGCGCTGTGGGAATTTTTTTTCGATACCGGTTTTATTTATGGTGAAAAATATGAACACCTCCAGCCTTATCGTGAAACGTTTAAGGAGACTTATCGAAAATTATATCAGGATAATCCGGACATCGCCCGTCATTTCGTTTATGAAAGAAACGGAAAAATCTACGGACATATTGCCCTGGTCCATGCCTACGAACCTTCCTGGATAATTCATCATTTTGCCGCTCGCCGGATGGGAAACCGCCTGCCGGGTCCTTCAGTATTAAAACAGATAACCCAGTACATCAGTTCTTATAACCGTTTTCCGTCGGCAAGAATGGATCTTGTAATGACCTACTACCGACCCGACAACAAGGTTGTTAATCGCATCTTCGGCAGGTTTGCCCGTCATTTGAATGATCCCCAAAAAAGCTCTCTGGATATATTTTCCTATCTTCTTTTCAAAAAACAATCCCCGATGGAAAAACTGCCCGACCTATGGGAATTAAGGGAAGCGCTGATCTCGGATTTGGCTAAATTAAGGGAGTTTTACAGGAATGCATCCAACGGCCTTTTATTGAGTGCTCTGGGACTGGAAATCCCAACGGAAAGTTTGAATCAATCATTTACGAAAGCCGGTTTTAAGAGGGAGTGTCATACATATTGTCTGAGTTTTGAAGGGCGGCGATTAGCTTTTTTTGTCGTCAATCAATCAGACATGGGGTTGAACTTATCCGATTTACTTAACAGCATAAAAATAATCGTCATGGAACCGGACGCGCTTCCGTGGGAAAAATTGGCGGCTGCAATCCATACTTTATATGGTGTTTTTACCGAGGAGAAAATTCCATTGCTTATATATCCGGATAATTATCTTTCTTCACAAGATATTGCGGAAGAAAAAAAATATGCTTTATGGATATTGAATTTAAGACATGCCAGCGACGATTATCTGATATATATGGATAGCCTCATGAAATTGAATACCGGAAAGTAATGATGGAAAACATCCCTCTTTATAACAGTACTCTCCTCGCAACATACATGGATTTACTGCAGGAAAGATATCCCCATGTTAATGTAGACAAGTTATTGGAGTACGCAAAGATTTCTCCTTATGAACTGGAAGATCGGGGACACTGGCTGACTCAGACGCAGATCGATCGTTTTCATGATTACTTAGCGGAACATACGGAAAATCCTCAGATAGCGCGTGAAGCCGGGCGCTTTGTCGTGCAGTCAAAATCGTCGTCTCTTTTAAGGCAATATACGGCAGGATTTGTGACGCCTGCTATGGCCTACTGGATGATGGGAAAAATCAGCTCCACATTAACCAGGCATCTGCATTTTAAAATTAATCATATTGCCGCAAACAAAGTGGAAATGATCGTAACTCCTCAAGCCGGTGTAAAAGAAAAACCTTATCAGTGTGAAAACAGGATCGGCTTATTTGAAGGCCTGGTTAAGTTTTTTACCAATAAATATCCGACAATCGAGCATAACGAATGCGTTCATAAGGGAGATCCTTCATGTAAATACATAATTTCCTGGAAAACGACGCCAGCGATGATCTGGAAACTCATAGCCGGTTATTCATCCGCCTTGAGCGTTATTGCCTCATTAATTTTACTTTTCTTTGTTTCTTTTCACTCATGGATTACTTATTCCTTAGCTTTGGCATTAATTTCGGCAATTTGTCATTTAATAGCGGAACAACTGGCGAGAAGAGATTTAAATAAATCAGTTGAAAGTCAACAAAACGTCGGCGATCAACTAATGCAGCAATTCAATATTCGATATAACGAACTGGCATTAATTAAAGAAATCGGCGAAGCCGCTTCCAACATCCTCGACCCACAACAACTAC
Organism: Smithella sp.; assembly: GCA_039679455.1. Lineage (GTDB taxonomy): Bacteria > Desulfobacterota > Syntrophia > Syntrophales > Smithellaceae > MVRV01. The sequence goes on from JBDKUX010000158.1 coordinate 28,963, forward strand.
TTAATTTTATTGCAGATTCTTTAAGGAAACGTCTGCAGTTCACTCGCAGCATGATTATGCTCACCAACCCGGAAAAGACCAAGCTGATTTATACCACCGGTTATGGATATACCCGCGAAGAGGAGGAACTTTTAAAAAATACGGATTTCAATTTGTGCAACCCTCAATCCACAGGTATTTTCTATTTGACCTACCGCGACCAAAAACCGTTCCTGGTCAATGACGTATCGGATATCAAAAGTAAACTTTCTGAAAAAAGCCTGAAATTCATGGAAAAATTAGGCGTTAAAACCTTTACCTGTATCCCGATTATTTACGAAGGAAAATCAGAAGGTATTTTCGCCGTCGACGGCACAAGATTAAACAGGCCCCTCATCCAAAGTGATCTGAGCCTGCTGATGGGCATTGCCAGACAAATAGGCATCAGTTTAAATAATGCCATTGCCCATAAGAAGCTTAAAGAAAATGAAGAGCGTTTTCGCAACCTGAGCAATAACTCGCCCGATATCATTTATCAGCTGGATGCGGAGGGAAGGATTACATACATTAATCCCGCCTGGAAAGAAATTTTTGGACATAATAAAAATGAGGTCTGCGGCAAAAGCTTAACTGAATTTATCCAGGATGACGACCGTGATGATTTTATCCAAATCTACAAAAAAATCATAGCCGACAAATCAACCATCAGAGATCGAAATTTTACTATTTTAGATAATAAAGGATTACCGCATTATGTAACCTTTACCGGAACCCCGGATTCAAATGCAGAAGGAGATATTATTGGAATTACCGGAACTTTAAAAGATATTACTAAATTACGCAACATGGAGACCCAACTGCTGCAAGCATCTAAAATGGAAGCAGTTGGTACTTTAACCGGAGGAATCGCCCACGATTTTAACAATATACTGCAAGCGATCATGGGTTATAACGAATTGATGCTGTTAGAAAAGCAGGATGACCGGACAAGAAAGCTTTATTTAAATAATACCAGAGATTTGACGCAGCGTGCCATCCAACTTGTCCGGCAGTTACTTTTATTCAGCCGAAAAGTAGAACCCCTCTCTAAAATGATCAGCATTAATAATGAAATTAGAAACATGCAAAATTTGTTGGCGAAGTCGATCCCCAGAATGATTGAAATCAAAACAAATCTCTGCGAAGATATTTTTCCCATCAATGCCGATCCTACCCAGATCGGGCAAGTAATTATGAATCTGGTCATTAATGCCCGTGACGCCATTGGCGACGGCGGTAGTATAACTGTCACAACAAGTAATGTTGTTTTGACTGAAGATACTTACATGAATGGTTGTAATATTCGTGCCGGCATTTATGCTCGACTATCCGTAACCGATACAGGCTGCGGCATGGAACAGGAAATTCTAGAGCATATTTTTGAACCATTTTTCACAACAAAAGAACCGGGTAAAGGCACGGGGCTGGGCCTTGCTGTTGTTTACGGGGTAGTAAAAAGTCACCATGGTTTTATCTACTGTGAGAGTGAATTGGAGAAAGGAACAACTTTTCATATTCTTTTCCCGGCCTTAAAAACCGTAGAAAGCAAAAATGTAATAGAATCGCCGCAGCCAAAAGAATTACCAAGGGGTACGGAGACTATTCTTCTTGTGGATGATGAAAGAAGCATTCTGGACATATGCGAAGACACTTTAAGCTTATATGATTACAAAGTAATAACGGCGGAGAATGGTGAAAAAGCCGTTGAAATTTATAAGGCTCAGCAGGAGAAGATTCAACTGGTTATCTTGGACATGATTATGCCCGGTAAAGGCGGTAAAAAATGTCTGGCGGAGTTAATTTCCATTAACCCTCGAATCAGGGTATTGATGTCCAGCGGTTACTCCACTCCTCAACAAATAGAAGAATTAAAGAAAATAGGAGCAGCAGGATTCATCAGTAAACCATACCATCCTGAAGACCTGCTCGTCGCTGTCCGCAAAATTATCGATAACAGAAATTAATCAGCCGCTCCCGGGTTTCTCCCCCTTACAAAGCAGCAAAGGTGTGTAAGTAAAACGCCTCGGATCAAGAAGAAACTTCAGGAAGTCGCTTCTAAATTGCTCATAACCACCGGGGTAGGATTTCAATGCAGCTCCGAGTTTTTCCATTACTGTTTCTACTTTTGTTGTTAAGTTAAACCGGTCTTTGTCTTTTATTTCACCATAAATGAAATTATGCGCCATTAATTCCACCTCGATATTTTCGAAGCCGGCATCATAAAGGAAAGAATAAAGTTTTCGTCCCATAAGGGCATCAAAGTTGTATTTATCTTCCAATATTCCTATTATTTTCGCCAGGGTTGACTGCATCAGCTCCGGCATTTCATAATAAATAAGGGAGTTGTAATCCAGATCAAGCAGACAAAGGGAGCCGCCCGGCTTCACGCTTTTCATCAGATTTTCGACAATTACCTGTGCTCCCGCACGGTAATATTCCAGTACGAACCTCACAAAAACTAAATCAAACTGCCCCAGCCATTCCATAGGATCTTTTATGTCCTGCAGATGAAATTCCAGTCCGGCTTTGCCGCCATAGTTTTCTTCAGCAAAAGCGATTTGGCCTGGCGAATAATCAACACCAACGACATAACCGCCGGGTTGAATTATTTCATGAATTAACATCGTCGTTTTGCCTGATCCACATCCTGCATCAAGAATACGCATCCCCGGTTTCACACCGCACCAGAGCGCTTGCCGGCGCAGCGCTGCCGGATCAGTTTTAACATCAAGACGGAGCACTTCAACCTTGCTCTCCATAAAATTGTCTTGAGAATTGCCAGAATAAGATTTCGAGTTTTTCGGCATGATTCGATCTCTCCCTCGGATTTTGTGTTAGGAGCCGTATTGTTCTTTTATCCATGTCTGATAGACACCGGTTTTGATATCGTCCACCCATTTTTTCTGATTCAGATACCAGTCGACGGTTTTTCTTAAACCGGTTTTAAACGACTCCTGCGGAGACCAGTCCAGTTCAGTTTTCAGTTTGGTAAAGTCAATGGCATAGCGGCGGTCATGACCGGGCCGGTCTTTAACAAACGTAATCAGCTCCCGGTGGGCTTTTCCTGAAGCCTGCGGAACAATTTCATCGAGAATATCGCAGATCATCTGCACAATCAGAATATTTTCTATCTCCGCATTACCGCCGATATTGTAAGTTTCGCCGGTATTGCCATATTTCATAATTGTCCAGATGGCTTTGCAGTGATCTTCCACGTAGAGCCAGTCACGTACATTTTTCCCGTCGCCGTAAACCGGTAACTGTTTTCCTTCCGTTGCATTCAAAATTACCAGGGGAATAAGTTTTTCCGGAAACTGATAGGGGCCGTAATTATTGGAACAGTTGGAAATGGTAGCCGGCATTCCGAACGTCTTGAAATAGGCGCGCACTAAATGATCGGAAGCAGCTTTCGATGCGGAATAGGGGCTGTTGGGACGGTATGGCGTATCCTCGTAAAAAAGTCCATCAGCGCCAAGACTGCCGTATACCTCGTCAGTGCTGACGTGATGAAAAAGCTGGAATTTATCGCCGAGGGATTTGGCTGTTTCCAGCAGATTAAATGTGCCGACAATATTCGTCTGAATGAAACTTCCGGGATCTTTTATGGAACGATCCACATGCGATTCGGCAGCAAAATGGCAAACGGCATCTACGCCATATTGAACGAATACCTTCTCCAATTCAGTTGCATCACAAATATCAATTTTCCGGAAAATATACCTTTCCGGGAAAGCGGCGGCAATGTCGGTAAGATTTTCCGGATTTCCCGCGTACGTCAACTTATCCACGTTAATAATCCTGCCGCCAAACCCGGGATTCGCGATAAGATAACGAATAAAATTACTGCCGATAAATCCACAGCCTCCGGTTACCAGTAAATTTTTAAACCCGTTCCTGTTCTTTCTTTCTTCCTTCATATTCGGGTAACAGCCTTTCTTTATTTTTTATTATGCGCAGATATTTACCCAATCCTACGGCATCAAATTGATGTTCAATAATATTGGCCAACGACATTGCTCCATCGCAGCCGGAAACAGGTGGTGAATGATCTTCAACAACCAGTTGATTATGGAACTTATAAAAGCATTCGGCGACAAAATCAATCGACAGCCTGGTTATACCGGATATCGTTATATAACTGTCTTCTAATACAATACTCTCCGAAAAAACAACCTGTTTCAGGTAATCAGGCAAAGAAAATTGTTCAATTATTCTTTCTGCTAAATACGGGTGGTATTTCTTGATAAAAGTTTCATCTATGCGCTCATCATGTGCAGCATACAGCTTTTTATACAAAAGAATGATCATTGTCCCTATTTCAGAAAAAAGGCCGCCTAATTCAACTCTTCTGGCGTTATCTTCCCGCATTCCGAATTGCTGAGACAATATTTTCCCAAAAACAGCGGAGACGACACTGCGGATAAAAATTATTTCGATTTCTTTATCGCCCCGAGCCAGAATTTTCAAAGCTAAAATAATGATCATCACCTTTACATGATTCATTCCCAAGCTGGTTACAACTTCATAAAAACTGGAAATTTTTCCTTTCCTGATGTTTTTATAATAGGCAGAGTTGGCGATACTGAAAACCAGCATGAGTATTTCATTACTGATCTGTAATTTGATCATTTCGATTTCCTGACTGCCGGCTTCAACATTATCCAGCACATCAAGAACCTCGGGAGCAAAACCCAGGGTGTCCTTGTTTATCATTTTTTCTTCTATGGAATCGAAAAGGTTTATTATTTCATCTTGATTCATATTGGATACTTGCCAGATGCTCTCTTTACCCGCAGAGGAAAGTCCCCACACAGTACTGCAGGCGCTCATGACGATTACGCGGCCACTGAAAAGGAAATAATGATGATCAGGATTAAAATGAATTTATGCAAAGTAGATATCTACCTTAGGAAACCCTGAATTATCCTGTTTACCGCCTGATCGTATGTTAATCCAAGGCTCATCAGCTTGGTCAATTGATCGCTGGCGATTTTGCCGATGGATGCTTCATGCGTCAGTTCGGCATCGGGATGCTTGGCTTTCAGCGAGGGCATCGTCTCATTGGTGCCGTTATCCATAATGATGGCGTCGCATTCAATATGACCGAAAGATTTATTCAGTGCTTCTATTGTCGCATAAAATATCTGGTTGGAATTTCCTTTCATAACTGACCGCGAGATCATATTCGCTCGGCTGCCGGCGCCTTGTAAAATGATACTGTTGTTGGATACAGCCGTCTGCTCGCCGTCGGTCAAAACTCTTTCGGTAACCAGTAACAGGCTGTCCGGCCCCAGTTCGGCTTCATTAATCCTGTTGGCCTCATCAACACCGCCGATCTGGGTAAGCTCCATGTCCGCCGATGCTCCCTGTTCTAAAAAGATTTTCGTTGTGGGATTGAGAGTCCGCTTACCAGTTCCCTCTCCCATTGCATAATGCTTTTCCACATACGTCACCTTGGCGTTTCGGCCTACCCGGAATTCGTGGATACCGGCATGGCCTTCGGGAGCCGACGTACCGCAATGGATGCCGCAGCCCGCGACTATAGTTACTTCCGCATCCTCGCCAATAATAAATGCATTGTATACAACATCATAAAGGCCGGCCTGACTTAAAATAACCGGAATGTGCACGGACTCGTTTTTTGTCCCGGGCTTGATGGTCACAATAATTCCCGTTCCATCTTCATTTGTTTCTATATTGATATTTGCCGATTGCTGACGGCGCAGGAGTTTGCCGTTTTTTCTTATATTGTAAGCCCCTTTGGGCAGGTCTTCCAACTCAGCTACTGTTTTTAATAATGTTTTATCTAAAGCATCCAGCATTTTCTTCTCCTTCACAACTGTCATGATAAGTGCATACACTCAGATCAGTTAACAGCGGCAGTGCATCCGTTAAATTTCCTGTATAAACCAGGTGCCCTTTATCAAGAATCAAAATAACATCGGCCGCTTCCAGAAAGACACGATTATGGCTGACAACAATCGTTGTTGTAAAATGATCAGCAAGCTCTTTTTTCAATAACTGAACCATCGGGCCAATAGTCCATAAATCGATACCCGTATCCGGTTCATCGTAGATCGCCAGTTTAGGGCCGGCGGCAATAGTAATGGCCAATTCTATTTTCTTGATCTCGCCGCCGGAAAGCTTGGCGTCAACTTCCTTATCCAGAAAAGACAGGGGGCAAATACCCACGTGGGAGACTATCTCTAAAAGCTTTTTCTCTTCTTCGATGCCGGTGGCAATAGAAAGCAGATCGCGGAAAGTGATGCCTTTAAAACGGGCAGGTTGCTGAAAACTGTAAGCGATACCCAGCTTCGCCCGTTCGGTAATGGAAAGATCTGAGATTTCTTTACCCTCGTAAAGGACTGCCCCGCTGGATACGGGATTAATTCCCATAATTAATTTAGCCAGAGTTGTTTTTCCACTGCCGTTGGGACCGGTAATGGCATAAAACTTACCTTTCTCAAATTGGAAATTAAGGCCGTCTATAATATTTCGTTCACCGGAATTGCCGATACTGCTATCCGGTACGGTAAAATATAAATCTTTCAGTTCCAGCATGTGATATACCTACTTTCTTTAAAAGCTAAAATAAATCTTACTGCCACCTGATTCTGATATTGATGTCGAGGTCTTTTAAGATTATTCTTGCTAACCTATTATCTATATGATGGAAAATTCCTGTTGTCAATAAAGATGTTGTTCATCTCCGGGTGCTTCGCTTATCCTGCTTTTCAACAGATAAAAAAAACGCCCTCCAATGCTTCCTGCATTTTCAGGCGTAAAGATGAGCACTCTTGATTCCTTAATCCTCAGCTCTGTTGTTTATCCGTGGCATCAAATGAATCTACTTTACCATCCTAACGGGTCGTAAAGTACATTTAAATTAAATTTACAACAGCAAAAAGTCAGTTCCTCTTTGCTTATTTTTTAGCTGCCGCCTTTTTGGCCGTTTTGACAGCTGCCTTCTTTGCTACTTTTTTTGCAACTTTTTTAACTGCAGCTTTTTTCGCTACTTTTTTTGCGACTTTTTTAGCTGCGGCTTTTTTTGCAACTTTCTTTGCCGTTGCTTTCTTTGCTGCTGGTTTTGCAGCCTTCTTCGCTACTTTTTTCGCTGTTGCTGTCATCAGGTAAAGCCTCCTTTGATAAAATTACATTTAATATTATAACTGCAATGCTCTTATGTATTATTAGAGTGCGTTTTTACTCTATTTTTTATCATCGGTCAATAAAAACTGCAAAATAAAAGCATTTTTTTTTACCTGAACAAATATTCTTTTCACACCCGCCGCAATTTTTTATTATCAGACTTTAAATTTACTTATACCAGGTTGCATTTAAAGCATAACGCGGCGGCAAGGAGGAGGCTCCGCAGGCGTATTATTTATACGTTGAGGAAGCCGACAACGCAGCCAACAAAGTTAGGCAAAGAATGCAACTTGGTATCACAGATATGTTCTTGCTCCGATATAACGCTTGGCAAAAAAACTGCAGGACATAGACTCAATACGAATAGTCTTCCCTCGAGACGGAGCATGGATAAACCGTCCGTTTCCGATGTATATACCGACATGCGATACTTTGCCGTTGTCATTGGTGGCAAAAAATATTAAATCGCCTTTTTGCAGTTCCCGTTTGTCAATAGGATTACCTGCATCATACTGAGTCGCGGAATGACGCGGCAAATTCAGACCGTTCAACTGATAAACCGTCATGGTCAATCCACTGCAATCAAATCCGTTTTCACGTGAAGTGCCGCCCCAGAGATAGGGAACTCCGATAAATTCACGGGCAGTCTTGACCAGTGATTCCCTCAAATAATACGTCCCGTAGCGTTTTCGCTTGGCTACGGCGTAATCTTCGGGCTGAACGATATAAAACTCTTCGATGATGCCTGAATCCCTTAAGCGCTGAGCCCTCTGTCTCGCCATTTCCTTTGTGGCGAAATTACCGAAGCGCACCTTAAAAAGCCCGTCTTTCGCTAAAAAGTAGGTGGCATCCAGTCCTTGATCCTTTAGTGTTTCCGTCAGACGGACGGCATTCTGGACTTTGGCAAAGGCGCCGGCCTGAATTGTATAACCCATCAGTTGCAGGGATTTTGCCGGAGCGCACGGTGGTGCCGGCTTCACGCGCTGCGGTTTACTTTGGCAGGAGACAATCAGCAGAGCTGCCAACAATAAAAGCACCGCCTTTTGACAAATATTTTTCATTATTAAGTCCTGAATATATGCCCCACCTATTCGATGGATGCGCGCTTATTCCATGCGTCGCGGACGAATTTTTCCGCCTCCTCGCGGGTAGCAATCACGCCTTCCAATTGCATATTTTCTAAAGCCTGCAGCATCTCCCCCATAAGCTTCCCGGGAGGAAAGCCAAGTGCAATCAGATCATCGCCGGTAAGCAGACGCGGCGGATGCAAATCTTCTTCCGCCATATGCTGCAACTGATTTTGGCAAAATTCATAATTGTCCAGCATGCTGTGGCTCGCCAGACAATCCAGCCTGTGCAGATCCAGGTGTAAGTTAAAATGGGGCATGCGCAAAAACCGTTTCAGTCTGCCTTGGCGCATCTTTTGCACATTCATAAAGACCATATGGAAGGAAATCAGCTCCGTCACTACTTCCCGGTCAATACGTGAAAATCTTAGACGGTGCATAATGCCGGAGGCAATTTCTTCCCCCATCTGGACATGACCGTAAAAGTGAATCCCCTTTTCATCTTCCGTGCGTGTCACAGCCTTGCCGACATCATGCAAGAGAGCGCCCCAGGCCAACCTCCGCTTGTCAGCCGGTTCCATATTCTGCGGCATAAGATCCAGCATCAGCAGGGTGTGCTGCCAGACATCTCCTTCCGGATGGAAAAGCGGCGGTTGCTGTACTCCCTGCAAACGATCCACTTCCGGCAGAATCTCCCGCAGCAGCTTTGTCCGGGCCAGCAGTTCCAGGCCACGGCGGCTTCCGGGACGGGTAAGTATTTTATTGAGTTCTTCCTGCAGACGTTCGGCGCTGATTTGAGTTATTTTTGTGGAATGCCTCGCAATGGCCTCCCCGGTTGCGGGATCAATTTCATAATTCAGATTGGCGGCAAAACGAACCGCCCGCAGCATCCGCAGATAATCTTCGTTAAATCGTTTGCCGGGATCGCCGATTGTCCGGATAACTTTTTTCTCGATATCTTCACAGCCGCCGACATAGTCAATGATTTCCTCCGTTTCCGGATTCATCAGCAGTCCGTTGACTGTAAAATCCCGCCGGAGCACATCTTCACGGGAATCGGAGAAATGAACACTGGAAGGCCTGCGCCCGTCAACATAGACGTCGTCGCTGCGAAACGTCGCCACTTCATAGGGATGACCATTGACGACAACAGTCACAATGCCGAATTTCGCGCCCACGGCGACTGTGCGGGGAAAAATCGCCATCACCTGCTCGGGATGAGCCGATGTACCGATATCATAGTCGTCGGGAACAACTTTACGGATAAAATCGCGAACGCAGCCGCCGACAAAATAAGCTTCAAAGCCTTCCCGCATGAGCTGACGAACAATTTCCACTGCCTGCCGACGGATGGCGTCGTTGTTATCTTTAATCTCCGGCTTCAGCAATCACCCATCCCTTGGAACGTTATTTTTTGCCTAACCTGATGGCGCAAAACTCGCCGCACATCGTACAACCTTCGTCATCGGCGCTTTTGCTTTTCTCCAAAAGTGCTTCCGCCTTCTGGGGATCGATGGATAAGTCCACCTGCCCCTGCCAATCAAAGTTCTTACGATATTCGGACATTTTTCGATCCCGTGCCTTTGCTCCGGGGATGCCTTTGGCAATGTCGGCGATGTGCGCGGCGATGCGCGCGGCAATCACACCGTCCCGGACATCATCCAATGTCGGCAGGCGCAAGTGCTCCGCAGGAGTGACATAGCAGAGGAAGTCCGCTCCGGCTGATCCGGCAATCGCCCCGCCGATGGCCGACGTAATGTGATCGTAGCCCGGCGCAATATCCGTGGGCAGCGGCCCCAAAACATAAAACGGAGCGCCCTCGCAAATTTTCTTCTGCAGCTTGATGTTCGCTTCAATATCCCTGATGGGAACATGGCCCGGTCCTTCAATCATAACCTGCACCCCGGCCTTTCGCGCGCGCCGGGCCAGTCTTCCCAAAATAATAAGTTCCTGCAATTGACCACGGTCGGTGGCATCGTTAATCGCCCCCGGACGCAGTCCGTCTCCGAGACTTAAAACCATATCGTATCGCTTCGCAATCTCCAGCAAACGGTCATACTGCTCATATAAAGGATTTTCCTGATCATTGCAGGCCATCCAGTTGGCCGTCATTGATCCTCCCCGGCTGACAATACCCAAAACGCGCCCCTGTTCTTCAATTGCAGCGACACTCTGTCTGGTTACACCGCAGTGAACGGTAATAAAATCAACGCCGTCACGCCCGTTTTCTTCAATCACGTCAAACATGTCGTCGGCCGTCATCTCCGAAATAGCTTTCTGCTGGGCAATAATTTTACAGGCAGCCTGATAAATCGGCACCGTTCCGATGGCTACTTTCGCCGCTTCCATAATGGATTTCCTGATCGCCGCCAGATCGCCGCCGGTGGAAAGATCCATAACGGCATCGGCACCCGCCTCAGTGGCAACCTTGAGCTTGGTTAATTCCAAATCCAAATCGGTATGATCTTTTGACGTCCCGATATTGGCATTTATCTTTGTACGCAAACCTTCGCCGATAGCCAGAGGTTTGATACCGGAATGATTGATATTCCGGCATACAACTATTGTTCCCTTTTCTATTCCCTGCCGGATAAACTCCGGCGTAACACCTTCCGCCTCGGCACATGCCTTCATTGCTTCCGAGATTCGCCCTGCCCGGGCTGTTTCCAGTTGGGTCATTTTCCCTCCAAATACATCGCCTTCATTAAGGCGTTTGTTTATTTTTATTGATTGCATGCTTTGTTTATTTTTTCAACTTATCCGCCAGAGCATTGACCGACACATGTCCAGCTCCCAGGATTACGGAATTTCTTATCGCCGAAGCGACTACCATCTTCGCTTCTCCGGCTGCATCCGCCACATCTTTTCCCAGAGCAAGGCCTGCCGCCAGCGCTGAAGCATAGGTGCAACCGGTACCGTGGGATTCCGGCAAATCAATACGCGGCGAAGAATATTCCTGATAATTTTTCCCGTCAAAAAGAATATCGATAACTTCTTTTTGTTTATTCCGCTGCAAATGGCCGCCTTTAATCAGAACATTCTGCATCCCGAACTTATGAATAACTCTTGCCGCTTTTTTCATCGCGGCCACAGACTTGATTTCCATCCCGGTCAATATTTCCGCCTCGGGAACATTGGGAGTGACAACCATGGCCAGCGGAAGCAGTTTTTTCACCAAAGCCTGCCTGGCTGCCGTAAGCATTAGATTCCGCCCGCCTTTGGCCAGCATTACCGGATCGACAACCAGTTTTTCAATATTATATTTCCTGATCATTCCGGCCACGGCTCCCACAATCCCCGCCGTGAGCAGCATACCGGTCTTTGCGGCATCCGCTCCAATATCGCTCAATACGACTTCCATTTGCCTGGCGACAAATTCCCTGCTGATTTCCAATATACCCTGGACGCCAAAAGTATTTTGCGCCGTTACCGCCGTAATCACACTCAGCGCATAGCAGCCGCAGGCGCTCACAGCCTTCAGGTCAGCCTGAATACCCGCCCCGCCGCTGGAATCCGATCCGCCGATGCACAATACTTTAACCGGCTGCATTCTCTATATAGCCTCCGGGAAAAAATCTTTCCGCCAGTACCTAACAACCAGAAGGCTGCCGTAATTGACACGAATTGTAGCCGGAGAATCGACAATAACATTGCTGATGCCGCGGGAACTGCTCATTTCCAGAGCTCCATCAACCAGGGGATATTGAAAGCCCTGCAGCGTTATACCTGCCGTTTTCGAACCTAAAGCAAACAGAGAAACCGTCTGTCCCGAAGATTCTTCAAAAAATGCTTCTTTTTCGACGGTAAAAATTTCGCAGTATTCATCCACCAGACTGGTTTTGATTCCCGCTTTTTCACCCAGGTTGAGCAAGAACAGATTGGCCAGGGCATGATCGATCCTGCCGCCCAACGCACCCCATATTTCAATTGCTTCCGGCTTAACTCCCAATGCACATTCCAGGGCGAGCTGAGTATCGGTAGCATCTTTATCCGGCCGGTATTTTAATATTCTAACTCCGCCGGCCGAGAACCTCTTCAGTCCGGCGGTATCAGCCGAGTCCATATCTCCCATAATCATATCAGGTTTAATATTCAACCCTTCCAAATGACGAATAGCGCCGTCGCAGCAGATTGTAAGAAAGCTGCCCATCGCCGCCGCCCGTTCCCGGAAGAAAGCGGGATCGCCCAGCAATCCGTTACTTATTATGATAACTTTTTTTGACATATCTTTTGTAATTCCTTCAAATCCTGTTGCCGCCGGACAGTTCGACTTTCCAAAAAAAAGCCACACCCTCCGACCATTACTTAAGGATATGGCTTAAATTATTTTTTCAACTGCCAATCCCTAACGCCGGCATTACCCGGATCAGGTTCAAAGGGTATAATCTCAGCCTTTCCGGCACCCCTGTATTTTGAATTTATTATATTACTCCCCTCTAAAAAGCAATTTGTTTAATTTGACAATGTATTTCTCCTGCCCATACAAAAAAGATTAACCATATCCGGAATCTCTTACGAGAACAGCATTTACTTATCTTAAAAATAGATAAATTCACTATCCATTAATTATAGGTTAAATCTGTATTGAAATCATATATCTTTGGGTATAGAAATATATGAAATTTAATGCAGCAGTGACTTAAACAACAAGAAACAAGATCGATGAGAAGATAAACAGAATCAAAATAAAACAGCGCGTACCTCGAAATTAATTTGCCGAACAAGGGGGAGAATGTGTCAGCAAAAAGACAACACCGTTTAATTTCAATTATCTTCAGCATTATTATCGGTACAATGTTTTTATCATTTGCGGTTAACAGCAAAGCCGATTCTCCGGTTATCAATGGCTCAATCCAGATGTCCACCGGCGGATCGCAAACATTTACAGCTTCCGGCGGTACCGGCCCATACACCTGGTCAAAAGTTGCCGGCGGAGGCGACATTAATAGTTCAACCGGAGGATATACGGCTCCAACATCCAACGAGAACTGTTTATACAATCCGGTAATATGTGTGGAAGATTCCGCCGGACAAAGGGAATGCACGAGGATTGCTGTTAATAATCAATCGGGCAATGATATTGTTATGGTTAATTGGTCCATGGATGACGATACCTGTGCGCAATTCCCGAGCATGGAATTAATTGGCGGGGGCTGCTGTGCTCCAAAGAACAGACCATCATATTGGCCTCCCCAGACCAGTAATTTAATTAATGTATACTGGAACGGTCCCGGTTATTATTGCGATGGAACCTCCGCCGGATTGCAGGCAGACGGCAGACAATGTTCCTGGTCGAATATGCCATCTTCTCCTTTTTCATGTGATGAGGCCAAGGAAGTGCTGAGATCGTTATATCCCGGCGGACCTACTGCCTGGGGGACGTTTTGGCATAACCATCCGGCATTTCCCGGTGATGGATGGATTGACTATAGAACTGATGCCCAAAAAACAGCCGGCTGCTGTCCATATCAAGCGCTTGGCGATACCGAACCCAACAGCAAAGGCGATACCGGCGATTCGGATGATCCATGCAAGAAAAAAAACCCCACTTCACCGAACGTGCCTAACGAATCTGCAGCCAACCTCAAAAGCGGCAACCTTTATCATGATCAAAAAGTGGGAACTCTGATTTTATCTTATAACAGCATCGACACCTATGACGGCCCGCTGGGGAGCAAATGGACACATAATTACGACCTGAAACTGACCGCTCTGAGCAACAACGCCACCTTAAAACTTAAAACCGAAGACGGCAACGTCATCTACTTCCATCTTTCCGGCAGCGTCTACTATCCCGAAGCGATAAGCGGCGACACATCCCAAATCGTCAGGAACTCCGACAACACATATACGCGGACCATGAAAAATGGTACAATTCAACAATACAGCACAGCAGGGTTGCTCACCTCCATAACCGACAGAAACAGCAATACCATCACTCTGACTTACAGCGGCGGCAACCTGGACAGTATCACCGACCAAAACAACAGAACAACAACAATAACCACCACCAGCGGAAAAATCACCGCCATCACCGATGCCCTGGGTAGAACCCACAGCCTGACATATAGCGGCGGCCTGCTCACCGCCATTACCGATCCATTGGGCAACGCCTGGCATTATACTTACGATACGGCAGGCAGAATGCTCACCAAGGTTGATCCATTAAGTAATACAATAACCTATGCCTATAATGCTTCAGGCCGGCTGTTAACCTCCACCGACCCGGAAAGCAAAACAAGAACCATGAATTACACGGCGTCCGGTACAACGACTTTTACCGAAAAAGACGGCGGAATCTGGACATACACCTACGACCCGGCCTTTACCGTTAAAACATCTCAGACTGATCCTTTGGGCAATACCACCTATTATACCTACGACCTGAAGCGCAACCTGACATCGGTAATACACCCGGACAATACCGCCACAATTTATACCTATGACGCCAACGGCAATATGACCTCCGAGACTGATCAGTTGAACAATACAACGACTTATACTTACAACAGCCTCAACCTGGTGACCTCCAGGACCGATCCCAGGGGGAACACCACTAACTATACTTACAGCACCACGGGCAACCTGCTCACTATAACCGACCCCGCCGGGGGCGTAACATCTTATCAATACAACACAAAGGGAAAACCTACATCCATTACGGACGCCCGGGGAAAGACCACCACCCTGGCCTATGATACCCAAAACAACCTCACCAGTATAACCAACCCCCTGGGACAGGTAACCTCCTTTACCTATGATGCGGTTGGAAATGTCCTTTCCATCACTGATCCCCTGAACCATACCACCGCCTACGCCTACAACAGCCTCAATCAAATGACGCAGATGACTGATCCCCGGGGGGCAACGTCACTCAGTACCAGAACGACTACAAAGGCAGCATTACCAGGATAACCGACGCCTACAACAATCAGACGAACTACGCCTACAACTACCGCGGGCAGGCGATACAGATCACCGACGCCCTGAGCAACATTACCCAGATGACCTACGGCCCTTCAGGCTGCAGCAGCTGCGGCGGGGCGGAGAAACTGGCGGCGCTGACTGACGCCCTCAGCCAGAGCACCACTTACACTTACGATACCGCGGGAAGGATGGTCACCGAAACCGATCCCCTGACCCGAAGCACCGCCTTCGCTTATAACTCCAGGGGCAAGCTTACTTCCAGGATCAAACCGGACAACAGAACCATTACCTACGTATACGATGCCGCCGGAAGAATACTGGAGAAGCACTATCCCGATAACACGATGGCAACTTACAGCTATGATCAAAACGGCAACATGATTACCGCCGCCAACCAGAACATCAGCTTCGCCTTTACCTACGATGTGAACAATCGCCTGACCGGGGTAACGGACTCCTTCTACCATACGGTAAACTATCAATACGATGCGGCAGGCAACAGAACATCCATGACCTCCCCGGAAGGATTGACAACAACCTACACCTATAACAATGCGGGCCGGCTTACCGGCACCGGCAACTTCGCCGGCAATTTCACCCTGACATACGACGCCGCGGGCAGACGGACACAACTGGCCTACCCCAACGGGGCGACCGCGGCCTACACCTATGACGCCAACGGCAACCTGACCCTGATCAGTCACGCCAATTCCGGAGGTATCACCCTTTCCGCAACCAGCTACACCTATAACAGCATCAACAACAGAACAACAAGGAACACAAGCGGTTACACTTACGACGCCGTCAGCCGGTTGACATACAGCACCGCAGGGGAAAACTACACCTATGACGGAGTGGGGAACCGTCTGACCGGCCCGCTGTCAACGGATACAATGAGCTACAATGCCGGCAATGAACAGCAGAACATCAATGCCACCCAGTTTACCTATGACTTAAACGGCAACCGGATACAGAAGACCGAAGGGGGCGTAACAA
>JBDKUX010000159.1:0-3198 GCA_039679455.1 Smithella sp.
GTCATAAAGATCATCAAGCCTGGTTGCCTAAAGAATATTGTTTCTGAGTCTAAGTTTTATCCGCTTTGAATTCTAACATATATAGGAGAATTATTATGAAGAAAATAATTCTGGAAGGGCATTCAACTTATGATGGAGCCGGAGTTAAGCTTCAGCGTATTTTCGCCCGTGACCACGCAAAGCTCACCGATCCATTCCTTCTTCTCGACCATTTTGGTTCAGACAATCCCGATGATTATATCAAAGGATTTCCCTGGCATCCGCATCGCGGGATTGAGACAGTGACCTACATGCTCGGTGGAACGGTTGAGCATGGCGACAGTATCGGAAATTCGGGCACGATAGGGCCGGGGGACATTCAATGGATGACCGCAGGTGGCGGAGTTATTCATCAGGAAATGCCGAAACCTTCCAAAGGAATGATGCACGGCTTACAGTTATGGGTCAATCTGCCGGCGAAAAATAAGATGATGGAACCGCGCTACCGGGGAATACTCGAAAGCGAAGTGCCGATTATCAGGATACCGGAGGGAGAAGTGCGGGTCATAGCCGGCGTTTACCAAAATGTAAACGGACCCGTGCGGGAGTTGATAGTCGATGTCACATACCTGGACGTCCGATTAAAAAAAGGAATGACTTTGTTGCATGAGGCCGGGGGAGGGTATACCAGCTTTTGTTATCTTATCGAAGGAACAGGCGAATTTGATGACACCAAACTGGAACAGACACAATTGATATTATTCACGGAAGGCGGAGATATTGCCGTTCGGGCGATGGAAGATATTCATTACATATTTGTTACCGGCAAACAGCTCAACGAACCAATCGCCTGGGGCGGCCCAATCGTTATGAATACACAGGAAGAGCTTGATATTGCTTTCAGAGAGCTTGACGAAGACACATTTATCAAGAAAAAATAATAGAGGACATTGCCCATGAAGATCAACAACAGGCCGGAAGTCATCCTGAAGCTTGCCCGACAGTTCATGGAAAGCCGGATTCTTCTTTCAGCAGCCGAAATGAATATTTTTAGTTATTTGGACGGAACACCGTCAACAGCCAAAGATCTGGCAAACCGGCTGCAAGCCGATCTGCGGAGTCTAACTATCCTGCTTGACGCTCTGACGGCGATGGACTTGCTTTCCAAACAGGAAGACATGTATATAAACGCCACCGATGCTGCCCCATTCCTTACTGATAAGGGTCCCCGGTCGGTCCTGCCTATGCTCCGCCACGCGGCACACCTCTGGGAAAGTTGGTCCGAACTTACTTCCAAAGTCAAAAGGCACGGATTAACTGCCCCCCCGGCATCTTCTGCCCGCAATACCGATGAACTTAATGCCTTTATTGGAGCTATGCATGTAGTAGGGATGCCCCTGGCGCGGAAAATTGTGACGGCTGTCAAGCCGGGCCCGGCAAGGAACCTGATCGATGTAGGTGGGGCGTCCGGTACTTACACTATTGCTTTTCTCAAGGCTGCCCCGAAAATGAAGGTTACTCTTTTCGACAGGCCCGCCGTCATCCAACTAGCCCGTGACCGCCTGCTTGAGGCAGGGATGCTCGACAAGGTCCATCTTGTGCCGGGAGATTTTTATGAGGACGAACTGCCCGGCGGGCACGACCTGGCTATGCTTTCCGCCATTATACACCAGAACAGCCCTGAGGAAAATATAGAGCTGTTCCGTAAAGTGCTGCGTGCAATGGTTTCCGGAGGACGGATCATCATCCGCGATCACGTCATGGAATCAGATCGAACCAAACCCAAAGATGGGGCGATTTTTGCCGTCAACATGCTCGTAAACACGGAAGGGGGATCTACCTATACCTTCGATGAAATCAGGAATTGGCTTATGCAGGCAGGATTCGTCAATGTGCGGTTACTCAAAGTCGGAAAGCACATGGATGCATTGGTCGAAGCTTTCAAACCTTGATATGCTGAATGTGGGAGTGACTAAAAAAAGATGCCTCCATTTAAGTTCCATGCCCGCAAATTATATTGAAGAAAAGACGTGACCGAAAGATCCAGTGTATTCAAGAGACAAGAGACGGATTCACCTGCTGCTTTCAGCGGATTTTGCAAAAAACTCGTCGAAACGGTAGAGAGGCAGTTGAAGAAGGCCTTTGTTGGAGTATAAGCTCTGATTATTTTTAATGCTATTCATGCAAAAGGGGTCAGGGAATTTTGAAAGAAAGCATGGATCATCAGATAGACGGGAATCTGACAGCACATACAAAGATGCGCTACAACCGAATTGCCCCATACTATGATGTTATGGAAATAATATCCGAGCGCACCTTTGGTCGCTGGCGACGGGAACTACTTGCACGTGCAAAGGGCAATGTTCTGGAAGTTGGGATAGGTACAGGGAAAAACTTTCCTTACTATCCAAGTGGTGTTAATATCACAGGTCTCGATATTGCCGATAAGATGCTGTTTCATGCGCGATTGCGTGCCGACAAGCTTGGTTTTCCCGTCCATCTCATGGAGGGTGATGTCCAGTCTCTCCCGTTTCCTGAAAATTCTTTCGACACGGCTGTCGCGACTTTTGTTTTCTGCTCCGTGCCCAACCCGGTTCTGGGGTTAAAAGAATTAGGGCGCGTTGTAAGGTCCGGCGGTGAGATTCTTCTGCTCGAACATGTCCGGATCGATAGGCCGGTCATAGGGTTTGTCATGGATATCATGAACCCTTTCTTCCTGCACTTTATCGGTCCGAACATCAACCGGCGTACGGTAGAGAATGTTGAAAAGGCGGGGTTGCGTATTGAAAAGATTGAACATCTTGGATTCATGCAGATGGTGAAAATGATCGTCGCACATCCCGGCAAATAATATCTTGCTGTAAGTTTCCACAGGAAACGAGGGTTTATAAACTGTGGCTTGTGCCAGGACTGGAGGATGAATGGACGGACAGACAAGAGAATATCTTGAAAATCAATTTGGCAAACGAGTTAATTTCAACAGGATGGAGCGGGTCTTATATAGCCATGATATTGCAGCAATACCTTCTCTCATTGCACCTCTCATTGGTAAGACTGTTCCGGACGCTGTTGTTCAGCCTCAAAACGAAGAAGAACTGGTCAATCTTATTAATTGGGCCAGACAAAAAAATATAGCTCTTACTCCGCGGGCAAAAGCTTCTTCCGGCTATGGCGGAGTCCTGCCTGTCAAACAAGGGATTGTTGTTGATTTCTTCCGTC
>JBDKUX010000160.1:0-21423 GCA_039679455.1 Smithella sp.
TTGAGTTAAAAAATATAATTGAATTGAATCTCAAAAAGATTACCCATCTTCGGTAACATCTTTTATGAGGAAACGTCTCCTCTCCAGTTCCTTCTCTCGGTAACATTTATTTATGAGGCAATAGGTAAAGACAAAAAGAAAAATCAGCCGTCTTTTCTCTCCCAGGAATTCTCGAATTCCATCCAGCATTTTGATTATCATCATAAACTTCAACGTTTCAGCAATAATCATCTTTACATATCGGCAAATTATGAGGTATTGGTTTTGAACTATGAATAAAGACGAATATTATATGCAACTGGCATTAAAGCTCGCCCGGAAAGGAAAGGGTTACGTCAGCCCCAATCCACTGGTCGGTGCATTGATTGTTAAAAACAGCCGTATTATCGGCCAAGGATACCACAAACAGTACGGTGGCCCTCATGCGGAAGTCAACGCGATCAGAAATGCAAGCGAAGATATTGCCGGGGCGACTCTGTATGTAACTCTTGAACCTTGTTGTCATACGGGGAAAACACCGCCGTGCGTGGAAAGCATTGTCGCCAACAAATTCAAAAAAGTTGTCGTCGGGGCAATTGACATCAATCCGCTGGTTTCCCGCAACGGTTTACATTACTTGCAAAACAGGGGAATCGAAGTAACAGCTGGTGTTTTAGAAGACGAATGCCGCAGGCTCAATGAAGTATTCTTTCATTATATGGAAACCGGTATGCCTTTCGTCACTGTAAAATATGCCGAAACGTTTGACGGCCGTATTGCTACGACAAACGGCCAGTCACAGTGGATAAGCTCCCCGGCGTCTCTGAAATTTGCACACAAGCTAAGAGCCCATCATGATGCAGTCCTGGTGGGAGAGCAAACAGTGATCAAAGATGATCCGGAGTTGACGGTGCGCCACATTAGAGGACGCAACCCCTTGCGCATTGTCGTGGATTCCGGCTTGAAAATCCCTTCACAGGCTAAAATTCTCCAAAACCTCTCAGCTGCTCAGACTCTAATTGCCACAACTAAAACGGCGGATGATCCCCGGTTTCAAAACATTGCTGATCATGGCGTACAAATGATTTCTACAGATGCCGACAGCCGCGGTAAAGTTGATTTAAAAAAATTATTCAAAATACTTGCCGGCAGAGGGATATCTTCCATTCTGGTGGAAGGAGGAGCTCAGATTATCACTTCCGTCTTGAAAGATAATCTAGCCTCGCGCCTGGTAACGATTATTGCCCCGAAAATTATCGGGAAAGGAATCGAAGCCATAGGCGAACTAGATATCATCGATCTGGCATATGCCAAAAAACTGTCCTTTCAAAAAATAAAAAGAATCGGCCCTGATATAATGATTGACAGCCGTTTTTGTTAGACAACAGCCGGTCAGATTTCGACACGAAAGATATCAATCTCTTTTTTCTTGCCTTTCACCTTCTGGGGAGGAAGTGGCGTCAACCCCTTCAAATACTCCAACTCCATAATTTTATCACCTATGGCATCTTTTACCGCTTTTGAAATTATTATTTCATCCTCTGACGCAATAGACTGAAGCCTTTGCGCCACGTTCACGGCATCACCGATAACTGTATAATTCAGGTGATCTTCAGATCCGATATATCCGGCTACGACTTCACCAGTATTCACACCTATACCCACGCTAAGCTGCGGCCAACCTCTTTCACTGTATTTTTCATTAAAAATCTTAAGCTCGGTAATGATCTTTATAACCGTCCGCACCGCTCGCAGGGCATCATCATCACCGGAGATAGGGGCACCAAAAATCGCCATCATTCCATCACCCAGCAGTTTATCAAGAGTACCGTTGTTCTCAAAAATTATCGGCGTCATATGAGAGAAAAAGGCATTAAGAATTTCGACAACTTTTTCCTGATCGAGGTGTTCGGAAATTGATGTAAAACCGTGAATATCAACGAAAACAATGGTTGCCTTTTTCCTTTCTCCTCCTAATTGAATAAAGCCTTTCTTGCCCAAAATCTCTTCCGTGATGGTTTTGGAAAAAAAGCGACTCAAGAGAAAACGTCGGCTTTCTTCTTTAAGCATCTGGGCGTACAAACGGAACAAAACTACGGCGGCACCAATCTGATTGGCGACAAGACTGAAGAAGTTGACCTGATTCTGATCAAATTTATTCTTCATTCTATGAGTCAGTTCCAGGATACCAATAACCTTATTACCATCCATAACAGGAACGCAAAGAAGTGACTTTCCTTGAACGCGCATCTTTTCTTCACGGCTGCAGGATTCTTCCACGTCATTGATTATAATTGGTTTCTTTGATGAAACGGCGGTTCCCGGCGTTCCTTCATTAAGATTTAGAAAATGTTTATATTCCAAAGGAAATCTTTTTTTAGCACTTACGGTTGCAACCAGTTCGAGCATCTGAAATTCTTCATTCAGAATCATGAGGCTTATCTCTTCCAGAGACATATTCTTTTTTACAACTTTCAATTGTTCCTGGAAGAGAGCATTTTTATCATTTATACTTGTCAGACGCAGCGAATCCATAAGTTCTTTGATAATAGATAATTCTTTGATCTTATTATCATAATTATCACGCATCTTCAGATATTGTCTTTTGAAGACTTCCTTTTCTACAGCAAGCATGATCTGATCTTTGGATGTATCCTTGTCTTTTTCATTCATAACTACTCGTTTCCGAAAAAGTCACTCTTCTTTATTGCTCGTCTCGGATTCATTTCAAAAAAACTTTAAGGAAATTGATTAATAGGTTTCGCCGGTATTCGTACAATTTTGCGGAAATATATTAATTGAATCAACAAATGAAAAGCATGTTCGAATAACCGTGAAAATTTACAAAATTATATTGATTGCTGAGATGGGTTTAATTGTTGACGGACAGTTACCCAAATTGTCTTATACCAATTCCATATATTTTCAACTTAGTGTTTCCCTGACTTTCACTGCCAGATCTTTGAGACGAAATGGTTTGGGAAGGAATCCTCTGCAGCCTCGGGCCAGTATATGCTCCGCCTCGCTGTTAATGCTGTATCCGCTGGCAAGCAGCACACGAATATCCGGATTTATATCCTGGAGACAATCGAAAATTTTACTTCCCGACATTCCCGGCAATACCATGTCCAGGATAACCATATTAATCTGTTCCTTATTCTTTACATAAACATCAATCGCCTCTGGACCACTCTGGGCAACATAAACTCGGTATCCCAGAGATTCCAGCAGTTCCTTCGTGACTTCAAGGATCATTTTCTCGTCATCCACCACCAGAATCGTTTCTACACCATTTAAAGCTTTCTCTTTAAATATTTTTTGCATAAAAACTCCGTTATTTAAGTTGGCAGATAAATAGTGAAAGTCGTTCCTTGACCAGGTTCACTGTAAACATCGATGGTGCCTTCGTGCCCTTTAATAATGCTGTAGACTGTTGTCAGTTCCAAACCTCCTCCCCTGCCCTTTGCGGCAAAAAAGGGATCAAAGATACGTTCTTTTGTCGATTCGTCCATTCCCACGCCGGTATCGGCAATAGATATTTTTACATATTTTCCTTCCTTAGCGGTATGGGGAAATGCTTTTTTATAATCCATAAGGAATGGCTCTGTCTTAATATAGATTTTGCCGCCCTCAGGCATGGACTGCCAGGCATTTTCATAAATTGTCATAAATACCTGTTCCATCTGATCCCAATCGACTGCTACCATTTCGAGCTCTTGCCCGGATTCCTGGTGCATGGAAATTTTCTTTTTTATGTTTCTAAACGCATAAGATGTTTTCTCAATGATATCATCTATATTGGCTGGATTTACCGCATACCTCCCCAATCGGGCAATTCCCAGCAGCTTCGCTGCTATATCGGCTCCGTTTGCCACTTGCGTCTCGATAATCTTCAAATATCTGTGATGGGAATGAGAAGAATCCATATCCAGGAGCATCATGGAAACACACTCCTGAATCACCAAAAGAATGTCATTGAAATCTTGAGCAAGACCACCGGCAAACGTACTCACGGCTTCCATTTTCTTGGCCTGCAAACGCCGGGTTTCGAGATTCTTCTTTTCCGATTCGTCAAATATGGTGCCCTGATAGCCCAGTATGTTTCCTTCTTCATTCCTGATCGCCCGCGCATTGATTGTTGCCCATATTGTTTTTTTATCTTTGCGGATAAGCCGGGTTTTAAAATCTTTCACTGTTCCGTTTTCCGACAATAAACGTTTTATTTCCAGCCGACGGGACGGATCAACATAGAGCTGGGAGCCGATATCATCAACGTCAGATATAAATTCTGCAGGTGATTCATATCCCAATATACTGACCAGGGATTGATTAGCCATCAGACATCGTCCCTCCGGAGTGGTCTGATAAATTCCCTCACCGGCATCTTCAATAATTTTGCGATACTTTTGTTCGCTTTCCCGCAAAGCATGTTCAGCCTTCTTACGCTCGGTGATATCCACCATAACTTTCAGCAGGCACCTTTCATTATTGATTGTCATCATTACTACATTAAATAAGCCGGCTTTAACATCTCTTCCTTTTGCTCCAACATTCAGTTCAAGGTTTTCCACACAGCCTTTTTTCTTAATTTCACTGAATAATACGGCCCTTTGCTCTTCCGAGATGTAGCCGATTTCCCGCGAAGTACTGCCTATGACTTCGTCTTGCCTGAGTCCGGTAAATCTTAAAAAAGCATTGTTGACATCAATAAACCGACCTTCTTTGAATGTTGTAATAGTCACGGGAATAGAACAATTCATGAAGGCTTTGACGAACTTGGCATTATTTTCCTTCAGTTTATTGAATTCCTCTTCGAAGTTTTTCGTATTTGCCAACTGTTGCCGCAATTCGGCAAGTTCACTTATAAGTTGTTTTTTTGTCTTGGATTCGTCTTTCATTCTGGAAGATCCTGTAATTATTCCTATTTATTAACACAAAACCCCACCACTTTTCACGGCAGGGTTTCGATAAGTGTTTTATTCAGCTGTCGACACGGACATATTCATATTATCCAATAGAAATGCGTTAATGTAAAACCATACAAACAAGACATCAGATCTCTATCTCTAAAGTTATAGAAATTTAATCGAACTTATATAAATTTACAATACAGATTAAATGGACTGATAATAGGTAGCATATTTATCTATTTTTCGAGAAAACGCAGGTGGGACTGGAGGTTTGAAGATCTGTCGAGGCCCAATTTCTTTCTAATATTTTTTCTGTGTGTATCAATGGAGCCTTCTACAATCCCCAATGTTTTGGCAATTTCCTTGGTTGTTTTACCATCCTTTATCAAAGAAGCTATCTGAAGTTCTCTGGGGGTCAGATCAAACTGCTGAATATTTTTCAAGAGAGGGGTTACTATATCACCTAAATTCTTTTCAATCGCATCCAGACAGAATTGTTGCTGTTCATCGAGGTTGTTTTTTCTTAACTTTTCCACATACGGAAGGACAAGACTCCCAAGATTCGCAACAAAACTCTCTTCCAAAATCTTCCTGTCTCCTTCTCTTTTTTGCAACAATACATTTAAAGCGGTATTTACGTCCCGCAGATTTTCCGTCTTGTCTTCGAGCTCCTTTGTCCGTTGGGCAACCATAATCTCGAGTTCTTCACGGTATTTCCTTAATTCTTCTTCCGCCCACCTCTGTTCGGTAATATCCCGGATCGTTCCCTGAAATCCAATTGTTTTGCCATTTGCGTCGTATCGGGCCACAGCCGTGATAAGTGCGTGCCTCACGCTGCCGTCCCTTCTTCGCAAATCTATGGGATATTCCTTGACATAGCCGCATTCTGCAACAACCTTGGCGTGCTTTGCCCGTTCTTCCCGGTTGGCGTAAACATACGGTATCTTCATCTGGAGAAGATCTTCACGACAGGAGTAGCCAAATAACTCCACCGCAGCATCATTCAAATCGATGAACTTTCCATCTTTTGATGTTATGAAGACACAATCCCGTGATGTTTTAAAAAACTGATCGTATTTTTCTTCGCTTTCTTTCCGCACGGCCTCTGCATGTTTGCGCTCGAAGATTTCTTTCTGCAGGGCTTCGTTTATTTTTTCCAGATCAGCGGTTCTTTCCCGAACCCTGATTTCCAATTCATCACGGGCATTTTGCAGGGAAACTTTGTCCTGCCTGTGGTCGGTAACATCGCAAATGGATGCAATGGCCCTGTTCCAGGCAATAACTTTTCCGGAAAGATCAAAGGCAAATGTCGCATCCGGCAGAAAATCAATAAAATGAGCAGGCCGCTGCTGTGATTCCATCAAAGCTGCTTCCATTCGTCTCAGACAGCTTATATCCAGCAATACTGCCAAAGATTGCTTTAAGAAACGCGTTGGCGTTATGGTTAAAACAATATCTTTAATTTGATTTTTTTTGTCGACAAGCTGGAATTCATATGTGCAGGGAACAGAACGTGGATTAACAGGGGGCAGGTGATGATATTCGTGCCTTCGTTCAAGATCGTCTGTTTGATGAATGAACTCCGTCCACTTTTTCCTGCCTTCAATTTCCTCTCGTGGGTAGCCGGTTAACTTCTCAAACTCCCCGTCTACCAGCAGTATGGTGTCATCTTCTTCAAGAATGACTGTTGCTGTTCCTGTATTTTCAAAAATTGTCCGGTAGAAGCTCTCTATTGATGTTATTGTCTCCCTGGTTTGCTTGTCCTTGTCTGCTGATTTTATTATTTCAATATTGCACCGAGGCGTTTCCACCGCTTCAGAAAAGCGCTCTTTGCTCATGTCTTTGTCTTTTTCGCTCATATTCAGCTTTATACCTGCATAAGCCTATTGCAGCTTATTTCATCTGCAGACAAACACCGCGTTGGACATGTTAGCCAAATTTTCCAACTAATGATTTTTTTCGAGGAAACGCAAACGGGACTGGAGATTTGAGGATCTGTCCAGACCTAATTTCTTTCTAATGCTTTTTCTGTGTGTATCAATCGACCCTTCTCCGATCCCCAGTATCTTGGCGACTTCCTTGGTCGACTTGCCATCTTTTATTAAAGACGCTATCTGAATCTCTCTGGGGGTTAGATCAAACTGCTGGATATTTTTCAGCAGGGGCGATGCCATCTCACCCAAATTCTTTTCAATTATTTCCAGGTAAAATTTCTGCTGTACATCAAGTTTGTTTTTTTTAATTTTTTCTATATAAGGCAGTACAAGATGTCCGATGTTCGCGACAAAATTTTCTTCCAAATTTTTCTTGTCTTCGTCTCTTTTCTGCAGGAGCACGTTTAAAGCGGTATTGATTTCCTGAAGATTTTTTGTCCTGTTTTCCAGTTCACTCGTTCTTTTCTGAACCATGCTCTCGAGCTTTTCACGGTATTTCTTTAATTCTCCTTCATTCCGTCTCTGCTCGGTGACATCCCGGAGTGTTCCCTGGAACCCGATTACTTTCCCGCTCGCATCGTATACGGATACCGCAGTAATCAGCACGCATATTCTACTGCCGTCTTTTCTGCGGAAGTCAGCCGGATATTCCTGAACATAGCCGTTCTCTGCAACATAGTTCGCGATTTCTATACGGTCTCTCTGGTGCACATATAGTTCCTTGACATTCACCTGCATCATTTCTTCGCGGCTCGAATAACCAAGCACCTCCACCACGGAATTGTTCATATCAATAAATTTTCCATTAGCCAGTGTTATAAAAACACAATCCCTTGAAGTTTTAAAAAACTGATCATATCTCTTTTCACTTTCTTCGAGCACCGCTTCCGTTCGTTTACGTTCTAAAATTTCTTTCTGCAGCGCCTTGTTTGCCTGGACCAGTTCGGTGGTTCTTTCCCCAACCCTTGTTTCCAATTTATCATGCGCCTCTTGTAATGCTTTCTGTGCCTGTTTGAGTGCAGTGATATCGCGAATAGACTCAATGGCGCCGACAATATTGCCGTGGCTGTCATATAAGGGTCTTGCTTTTCCCAAAAAAACTCGCGAACAATTGTCTGCAAAAACATGGGCCTCGGTTAAAAGAACATTTCTCTCTTTCTTGATAAAAGAATAATTTTTTTGGTCTTCATCAGTAAATTTGAGCGCCAGATCAATCAGTGCAGGCCTCCGCATCCCATAAAAAGGTATCGTATATTCATAATCACCCTTTCCCAACATATCTTCCGCTTTAACACCGGACATTTCCTCCATGGCGCGATTCCAGGCAATAACTTTTCCGGAAAGATCAATTGCAAATGTCGCATCCGGCAGAAAATCAATAATGTCCGCAAGGCGTCGCTCGGATTCTCTCAGAGCTGCTTCCATTCTTTTGCGGTCGGTGATGTCGCGAACCGATTCAATGGCGCCGACAATATTACCATGGCTGTCATATAAGGGTCCGGCTTTCCCCCAGAGAAAATGAGGCACTCCCCTCACCGGCACTTCCGCCTCAGCCAGAAGCATATTTCCATCTCTCTTGACAAAATCATATTTTCTTGCGAGCTCTTGATCACATTCAAACACCAGGTCAATCAGGACCGGCCTCGCAGCGCCATAAAACGGTATGATATATTCATGATCGCCCTTTCCCAGCATATCCTTCGCCTTGACACCCGTCATCTCCTCGATGGCATGGTTCCAGACAATAACTTTTCCGGAAAGATCGATGGCGTAAGTCGGATCCGGCAGAAAATCGATGATATCCGCAAGCCGCCGCTCCGATTCCATCAGGGCCGCTTCCGCCCGTTTGCGCTCGGTGATTTCTTCCTGCAGCAGTTTGTTCGCTTCTATCAGCTCGGCGGTTCTTTCCTGAACTTTGACTTCCAGTTCATCGTGTGCCTCCTGCAAGGCTTTCTCCGCTTCTTTAAGTTCGGTAATGTCACGAAAGGATTCAACTGCGCCGATGACATTTCCGCCGCTGTCGTATAACGGTCCTGCTTTTCCCCACAGCGCAAGAGTCATCCCCCTTAAAGATACGACAGCCTCGGCTATAAGAACATTCCCCTGTCTCGTGACAATATGATAATTTTTTTCAACTTCTTCACTATGTTTAAATACCAGGTCAATCAGTGTTGGTCTCCGAATCCCGTAAAACGGTATGGCATATTCATAATCACCTTTTCCGAGTATCTTCTCCGACTTCACACCGGAGAGTTCCTCCATAGCACGGTTCCAGGCAATAACTTTTCCAGAAAGATCAATTGCGTAAGTTGCATCCGGCAAAAAATCAATAATATCGGTAAGTCGTCGCTGCGATTCCGTCAGAGCCGCTTCCATCCGTTTGCGGTCGCTTATATCCAGAAATGCTACCAGGGACTGTTTCTTGTCCGCAATTACGGCTACTGCTGCTACAACATCTTTTACCTTACCTGTACGGTCGACAAGCCGGAAGTCATACATATGGGGAGCGGACAGGGGAGTAACACGGCGCACGCGATGATATTCTTTCATTCGTTCCAGATCATCTTTTTGATGAACGAATTCCATCCACTTCTTCCTGCCTTCTATTTCCTCTCTTGTGAAGCCTGTTAGCTCCTCGAATTTCTCGTTTGCCAATATTATGGTGTTATTTTCTTCAAGAATAACCGTTGCTGTTCGCGTACTTTCAAAGATTGTCCGGTAGAAGTTATCCGATTTGGAGATTATTTTTGACATTTGTTAATCTTGTTTCCTGATCGGTATATTTAAGCGAAACATTTATGACATAAATGTTTCAATCGTTCAACTTTATTCCTTGATTTATACAATCTTACATATTACATAACAATTATCAGTAAATTAATTTCATTTCACTGACATTTCAAAGCCAAAAACATGAGGTCAAAATATGAATACAATAAATAACATACCTGAAAAATTAATTTTATTATTATGGTCGATATTTCCATCAATTGAAATATTTCAAAAAATCAGAAGCAACAAAAATAATATTTCATTTATCAAAAAAATTGTCGCTGTAGCCTATCAAAGAAAACTGATCCAGGAAGAATCAGAATCTGAATTCATGGAATTGATTCAGCGCTGCGGCGAAACGCATAAAAGTCGGAAGCCTGCGGCGGAACTGAATTTTGAAATGCTCATCTATGAAATCAAAAAAGATATTTCCATTAAAAAGCTTGTCCTGGAATTAAAAAACATTGCCGGCAATTTTGGCCTCGAAAAAACAAATGAGGTTACTTTTACAAGGCTCAAACAGGATTTTTATCCTAAAACGGTTAAAAAACAACACATGCTGCTGGCGCTGACCATCTGGCTTGCAGTAAACAAACCCGAACTTAATCTCAATTTTTCGACTATCACAAATTTTCCCCGACACAAGCCTGGCACACAACCTGAGCCTAAAGAAGGAATTCTTATGGAGCTTTCCTTTTTTGAACCACATGGCAAAATTGATCTGAAAGTGATGAATTTTCTGAAAGATACCCTGCCCAGCTGTGCCCGGGATTTGGAAATGTATTATCTCAGCGAAGCGTGCATTACTTATCTGGCAATAACCTGTTTAGTGAAATTCCCTATACAAGAAGGCTTCAACAGATTTCCCAAAAACTATGATGAGGCCATGAGTAATGCCCTGTCCCTTTCTTATCAATTGATGGTCTCCTGGCAGCTAACACAGTTTAACTCTTCCAAGATTCAATTAATAATCGGCATCGATGCGGGAGAGTTCAAAGTAATAGCCGATTCTATCCAGGATTTGTTTCATTCATCGCTTGCCGGCAATCAATCGATTAGGCTTTCCCACCTTGCCTACATGATAGTTAAACGGGCAAATATAAGTGTGATTGTCAAAGAAACGTCATTTCCCAACGTTTGGGCTATCGATCATTTCTGGTGCTTCCCCTATTTTAAAAGTACCCCCGACCTGCTGCCGCACCGACTTGCTGACGGCCAAGAGTCATCACTGCTGCCTGTCCGGGACAGTGATGTAGAGGCTTTCCAGTCTGCCCTGCTTTTCAATAAGACTGACCGGATCCCCATTCTCGACACTATGCTTAAACAGCCTCCCAAAGCATTGCTGGCACTGGAAGTCGCCCATATTGCCACATTGCGCCGCATGGATCATGAGGCGGTTCAGATTATTTCCAATGTGCTTTCCGTCGAACCTTACAATATCGTTGCTTTGACCATGCGTATGGAGAATTTCATTGCCCTGGGCATTTATTCCCAAGAATGGGATACCTCCTGCTTGTTCTTTGACCGTGCCCTGTGCGACGGTCTTTTTATTGAAAAGTATTGTCCGCCTGACTCAATATTTTATGCTATTTACAGCTCTTTGTTTTACTCTAAGGCCATTAAGTTGATCCATTTTTTACGCAACGGGAAAATAACTGAAAAAATTGAAGACCGGAAAAAAGAAGTCATGCAGAATCTGGAAAAAGCTCAATTTTACTACAAGATGGGCATGTGCGTGTCGCATAACGCTGTAGAAAGTGGTTGCGGATTCTGGTTTTGCCATTGTTTTCTCTTTCAGAAACTACTGGAAAAATATCCACAGCTTATTACAGACAAAAGCCTGCCCTTTGCGGATCATGACGGCATCTATGTTAAAGAAACTCAATTCCTTTGTGCTTGTTTGGGAATACCCAATCCAAACATGGATAATAAAACCGTTAAACAAATTAATACTCCGCCATTAGTTATGAAGATAAACAATTACCTCACTTCCATGTCAGCCCCATCTTGTTACATCAACTATTTATTTACAATGCCAACGTCGCTCTGGGATGCGTCAACGCCGGGACACAAATCACAAATCATCGATCCGGTGCTGTCATATTTGGATATAGCGCTTGGTACAGCCGCCTCCCTGAAAAAAATGTGCCTGGGAATTCATACCTGTATGGGAATTCGATCACCCGGGGAATTCATTAAAATCATCAACAAAGTCAAATATTTTCTGGAAGATGTCAAGCGCAGGAATGATTATGCAAACCCTGTTAAAATAAGTCTAATGCATCTGGATGAAGATATCGGTTACGCACCCGTTACTTACGATTTAATCCAGAGAGAAGAAGAAAGTTAGGCAAAGAATGCGACTTGGTATTAATAGCGCATCGCTAAATAATCCTGATTCTCTTTAATGATCAACTCAGCATCCCGGGTCATTTCATCGAGCTTATTTTGTCCCATATCCTTGAAAAGCCTTGTCAGAAACATCCAATGCCCCACAGTCAGCCAGTGGTCGCTACCGGGTGCTCCGTGAGGATTTTGGTTTGTACCAACGGCTCTATAGTACAAATAGTCAGCCAGTCCGATTACGGCCGCCAGTTCGGAATGAACGCCGGCGCCCGTGGGCTGGTGATGATGGGTAATGGCCTGAACAAGATATTCCGGAAGGTTCCAGTTTG
This sequence comes from Smithella sp., assembly GCA_039679455.1. Taxonomy (GTDB): domain Bacteria; phylum Desulfobacterota; class Syntrophia; order Syntrophales; family Smithellaceae; genus MVRV01. The sequence goes on from JBDKUX010000160.1 coordinate 12,271, forward strand.
ATGATAAATGCCTGCCGATAGCCGCATGATTCATTCCCAGATAATCTTCCTCCAGTTCAAAGAGGGGCATATCGTATTTGGCCGTATCAGCATAAATCTGCCGGTAGACATCGACAAATTTTTCAATGAAAAATATTTTACCAACATCATGAAGCAGTCCCGCCGTAAAAACACTTATATTCTTGTATTGTGGAATAGCCCTGCACAAGTTCTGTGCTATCAGGGCTGTAAAAACAGCATGATGCCAGAGAAAAGTCGGATCGACCACGTTCTGCGCCGGTTTGATGTTGAACACTTTAGCTACGGCAAGACCAAAGGCCAGATCAACGATCTCATCGTTACCCAACAGCACTACCGCCTGCTGGACGGAACTGACCTTCTGAGGATTTCCATAAAAAGCGGAGTTGACTGTTTTTAATATTTTCGAGGTAAGCGCCGGATCTTGCTTGACAATATTTAACAGTTCCGTACTTGATGAATCAGGGTCGGAAGCAATACTGAATATTCGTGCCGCTATGGATGGCAAGGTCGGCAAGTCATCTGTTTGACTTAACTTGAAGAGCAATTTATCCTGCAATTCTTCCCGGCTGGCAAGACCCGCATCCAATTCCATTTGATTGATAACAGCACTAAAATGGCTCTCCGCCGACAGATCGGAAGTCAAATCACATTGGGTGTTTATGTATTCTTCCAAAGCAGGTACCAACGGGGAATCGAAGGGAAGGCGGCACAGGAATTCCTTTTGCTGAGCCTGAGAAATCTTGCCGAGTCCCAGACAGAGAATCTGCGAATCCATATTGAGAAGTCTTTTAAAAATCTTTCCCCGCGCTTTAGTAAAACAAATTTGTAAAGGCGTTGGTCTATTTTTTTCTTCAAGCAGATGAGCAGGTGCCTCATTATTATTAATGAGTTGCCAATGACGGGTTTTAGTCACTCTGTTGTCAGCCGCATCTTTTCCGGGAAGACTTGCCAGGTATATGAGTCTCTCCAGGGATTGAGCATCTTCAGGAAACATGGAATATCCCGTATGGACAATCACATCATCACCCAATAGTTGCTTTACAATCCGGCGGGCTTTACCCTGAAGCAGGACCGCCCCCGCTTTGTCCGTTGCAAACCCGAGAATCAGTATCCGGGAGTCATCAATGCCGATTACCGTATCACTATCCCGGAAACTACCAGCTATTTTTTCTTTAAAAACACCCATCATCGAAGGCAGTTGAACATCAGACAAACCCGCCTCAATCCGGATAAGCAGCATTACCAGGCTTGTCCGGCATCTGAGCACCTTGCTCAATTCCTTTTTGATTATAAGGTCATGTTTCCGGGAAATTGTAAAATTTAACAAAGGATAGGCGATGACTGGTTCCAAATGGGAAAAACAGCCCATACCGGACAGGGCTGATTTTGAGAATTCCGCTGCCTGCAGATCTCCAAAATCCCGTAGAACACGGGGTGAACTATTAATCACACTTTGAATATCTTCCGGCAACAACCCCAAGTCTTTGCGGAAATACGCCGTCAGTTTTTTTACATCAGCATTTGGTGTTAAACCGTCGGCTATAAGGCGGTAGTTATTAGCACTCATAATTTAAAAAACTTTGCACAACCAATTATAACGAATCTTAAGGGTTAAGCTAATCAGAACAAAGGTTTCCCGCTTCAATAAAAACGTTCAAATAAATTGCGATTCAGTTTCCAGCGGCAGGAAACAGGTTTTGCGGCAAGTGGGGACGAACACTTGCTCGCGCCTTTTTCCTGCCGCCTTCCTCCAAAGACAAACTGGCCGTCCAAAGTTGTATCCTTGAATACATTTATGGACATTAATATGCTATATATCAAAATGCATATTTTGTTTATATCCATAGTTATAAACAACTTTTTTTCTTGCTGTTTATACAGAAAAAAGGTAATTTTTCCGATTATTAGGAAAACTGTTTTTTATTCAGGTACAATTTAAGGATAACGTAAATTAATGGAAATAGCTATTCCCATCGCGATTGCCGCCATCGTCATTATAATTTTATTATATTTTCTTTTATCCAGACAGAAAAAAGATATTTCTTTTAAGAAAAAACCGCAGGAAAACATCAAAAACATCCATCACCGTCCTGTGGAAACGGCCAAGATTGAAGCACATCCCCCATCATCTTCCCCCGAAGAAACAAGCAGTTACGAAGATGCCGGCGGCATGACGCTTGATGAATTAGGAAAATCCGGCATTCATGGAACTCTCCGGAAATTTATGCAGTCAGGCATTGAAACTGTCTTTGCCCCGCCGGAAGATTCTTCGGATACCGTCATTATGCCCTTGACGAAGAAAGACATCTCTCCCGAAACAATGAAGATGATTTCCGACCAGATCGCCACATTGAAAAACTTCCGGGCAGAACATATCAAATTGCAGCAAAGCATCAACAATCCTTCCGTGCAAATGGCCGATTTATCCAAGATAATTCAGTCCGATCCCATACTGGCCGCTAAAATCCTCCGTATGGCTAATTCATCATATTTTGGCATGCAAAACAAAATTGATTCCATAGGTCATGCCTTGATGATCCTCGGCCTCCAAAATATCAAGAACATTCTTTACCGGGAAAGCATGCTCCAGATGTTCAAGGCAAGTTCACCAAAGCAGAAAGAGAAAATGGCTTATTTATGGAAGCATGCCAGTCTTACTTCCGTCTGCGCTTCACACCTTTATGATCTCTTAAACGGTTTGAACAAGGGCACATTGTTCACGCTGGGAATTCTTCATGATATAGGGAAACTCATTGTTCTGGGATTGCCGCAGGCACAGAACGAGGAATCCGAGTTCTGGAAAAAGTACCCATGTGAGGATTCTATTTTGGAAGAAGACAAGGTACTCGGCGTTAATCATGCCGTCATCGGACAAATTATTCTTGAACAGTGGAATTTCTCCGAGCTGATGATTCATTCGATAGGCATGCACCATGCACCGTCTTTTTTAAATATGGATGACCTTGGCCTTTCCGGTGAACAGCGTGATTATGCGACAGTTTTGTTTTTAGCGAATCAGGTAGCCAGACTATTTACCGGCAGGATCACCGGTGATGTTCGTGTCAGCAGTCTTCCAGCCTCTTATCACAAACTCATCGATAAAAACCGGTTCATCAACAAAATCATGGACGCAAGTTTCCTGGCGCAAATGCTGGCAGCGGAGACACTTGTCGAATCCGAATATCAGGCTGATGAAGAAAGACATATCCCCAGCCAGCCGCAAACCGCTACGATAGCGGTCCCGGTAAAACCGGCAGAGACAATGGCTGCGTTTACAGGAGATGCCACCACCGTTCTAACGACAAGGCCGGGACGAACAATCGGCCGTTATGAAATCATTAAAGAACTCGGACGCGGCTCCATGGGCACGGTATACCTTGGACGCGACCCGCTTATTAACAGGAATGTAGCCATTAAAACTCTGCGTTATGTGGATGTAGACAACAAAGATGCTTTCCAGCACAAAAAACAGTTCTTCCTGGAAGCGGAGGCTATCGGCAAATTGGCGCATCCCAATATCCTGGGTATCTATGATGTCGGCGAGCATCAGGGAATGGCATACATGGCCATGGAGTTCCTGGAAGGATCCGACCTGACGCTCTACTGTAAAAAAGAAAGCCTGCTCACCCTTCCCGAAGCAATCCGGTTGGTTTCCGATGTCGCCGCGGCGCTGGATTACGCTCATACCAACGGCGTTGTCCACCGGGATATTAAACCGAGCAACATAAGAATTTTGAAGAATGGAAGCGTCAAAGTTGTCGATTTCGGAATCGCTAGAATGCTTGATGCTTCCAGCACGCATAGCGGTGTTATAGTAGGCTCTCCCAGCTATATGTCACCGGAACAGGTGGATGGGAAAAATGTGGATGGACGTTCTGATTTGTTTTCTCTCGGAGTCGTTTTCTACGAACTTCTAACGGGAGAAAAGCCATTCAGCGCCGACGACCTGAATTCCCTGAGGCTCCAGATTACAACAACAAAACCGAAACCCGTTCAGGAAATATCACCGCAGATTCCCGACGATTGTGTCTCAGTTTTGGAAAAAGCCCTGGCCAAAAACCGCGATGAACGTTATCAGCATGGCCGGGAAATGGTGAACGATCTGGTGAAATGTCTGGCCGGCTGCAAGCAGTGATATTAACCCAAGTTGTTAATTAAATTCTCCGCCGCCTTTATTCCATCGAGAGCCGAGCTGATAATTCCTCCCGCATAACCGGAGCCTTCACCGCAGGGATAAAGACCGCCCACGGTTTCACTCTGACCATCACTTTTTCGGCAAACGCGTACAGGTGAAGAAGTTCTTGTTTCCACTCCGATCAGATTGGCTTCCTCATTAATGAAACCCGGCATTTTTCTATTGAACTCATGAATGCCCGCTCTTAACGCACCGGCAACAAATTCCGGAAGCACATCATCCAGCACCGCCGGCTTTGTGCCGGGACGGAAGCTTATCGGCCCGGTGCTATGCGCCGCTTGCTTTTCCAAAAAATCAGTCAGTCTCTGCGCCGGTGCATAGTAATTGCCGCCACCGGCCTCAAAAGCCTTCTTTTCCCACCGGGCACGAAATTCGAGCCCGGCCAGGGATTCTCCGGGCGAGATAAAATCATCAACCCGGATATTGACAACCACGGCGCTGTTGGCAAATTTGCCGTTGCGCTGACAATTACTCATGCCGTTTGTTACAATATAACCGGGAAAGGCGCTGCAGCCGATCACCTCACCGCCCGGGCACATGCAAAAGGTGTAAACAGAACGGTTTAAACCGGGAACCGCGGCCGTCACAAAATACTCCGCCGGAGGAAGTTTGGGATGTCCGGCCCATTTTCCGTATTGAATGGAATTAATCAATTCCTGCGGATGCTCCACCCGCAGCCCCATGGCAAAAGGCTTGGCTTCCATCCTAACGCCGCTTTTTTTCAACCTTACGTATGTATCATCGGCGCTCTGACCGATGGCCAACACCAGTTGATTCGTTGCTATTTCTTCACCTTCATTAACAACAACTGCCGCAAGCCTGCCCTGCCGGACTATAAAATCAGTCACCTTTGCTTTAAATCTAATTGTACACCCCATTGAGGCAAGTTTATTGCGTAAATTGATGATCACCTTTTCCAGTCGATCCGTGCCTATATGAGGTTTGGCATCAGTCAGGATGGCCGACGGCGCTCCCATGTCGGTAAAAATCTTCTTCACCCAAAAAGAATAAGGATTCTTGCTTCTGCTGGTCAGTTTACCGTCGGAGAAGGTTCCTGCACCACCTTCGCCAAATAAAACATTACTTTCAGGATTAAGAACGCCTTTTCCCCAAAATATCTTAACATCTGCTTTGCGCTTTTCCATCGATGCACCTCTTTCGAGAAGCATCACGGGAAGACCTCTTGCTGCCAGCACATAAGAAGCAAAAAGACCGGCCGGACCAGCGCCCACAACAACGGCGGGAACTCTGGATACATTTTTGCGGGGAAAAAGCGGCTCGGGTGATTTACTTTCGATTCCGTGTACCTGAATTCCGTCTACGGACTGCGGCGGCAATTGGAAATCATCGGCAAGACTGACTTGAATAATATAAACAAAATGAGGCGGTTTATTCCTCCGCGCATCGATCGCTTTTTTTATAATTTCAAAATTTATTATATCTTTTGGTGCAACCGTCAAAATTGCAGCTGCTTTGGGGATCAACTGCTCTTCGCTTTCATCCAAAGCAAGCTTAATTCCCGTGATACGTAAAAGCTTCATCAAATCCCCATTGCAAAATAAATTCAGTTATTATAGGAAAGCATACATTTATTAATAAAATCGATGGAAGTTTTCATGCCCTGGTATGCCATAAGCACAAGAAGCCGCCATGAATACAAAGCAAATGCCGGCCTTTCACAAAAAGGTATTGTAACTTTTTTACCCGAGATAGAAGTTTGGAGCAAGAGAAAAGACCGCAAAAAGAAAATATTCGTTCCCCTTTTTCCCGGCTATCTTTTTGTAGAATCCCCTGACCTGACGAATGAAGCAAAAGTATCGATTCTGAAAACATTTGGCGTAGTGCGAATTCTGGGGAAAAAAGAAAATTCTGAACCAATAGCAGTGCCGAACAGTAAAATTGAAGCGATACAGCGTCTTTTAAGTAAAAAAGTGGAAGTGTTTTCCCTGCAATATCCCCAAGTGGGTGAACCGGCAAAAATAATCGACGGTCCCTTTGCCGGAATCGAAGGTATTGTAACTACCAGCAATGTGGAAAAAGAGCTTTTCGTCATCTCTATTGAACTTATGCAACGTTCAGTGGCCGTAAAACTGGAAGGATTTCAAATTGCAAAGATATAGACTGAAGACTGAGGGCTGAAGACTGAAGGTTAAGAGGGAAAATTATTCCTTTCTACCTTCAGCCTTCAGTCTAAAACCTTCAATCGCTCCTTAATTATTCCTTGACTTTCCCCTCACAATGAGCAAAATGCAAAACTTTGAATTTTGATTAAACAGGCCGGTTTAAAACTGTTTTGGAGATTGATCTTGAAAGGCTACATTAAAATAAACAAAGAATTTTGCAAGGAATGTCACCTTTGCATTTATGCCTGCCCCAAAGGGTGTATTGTTCCCACGGATGAATACAACTCCCGCGGCTACCACCCGGTAGCTACAGCAGAGGGAAAGGAATGCACCGGCTGCACATTATGCGCAATCATGTGCCCGGAAGTGGCTATCGAGGTATACCGTGAATAAAGTATTGATGTCCGGAAACAATATTATCGCCGAAGCGGCAATCCGCGCCGGATGCCGTTTTTATGCCGGTTATCCGATAACTCCCCAAAATGAGCTTATTGAATACATGGCGGAACACATGCGCAATGTGGAAGGCGGCGTCTTTATTCAGTCGGAAAGTGAACTTGCCGCCATTCACATGATCATCGGCGCCAGCATCGCCGGTGCCAGAGTAATGACTTCATCTTCCAGCCCAGGTATTTCGTTAAAACAGGAAGGCATTTCTTCCATGGCCGCCTGTGAAATTCCCGGTATCATTGTCAATATTATGCGCGGCGGTCCCGGACTGGGTAATATCCGTCCCTCCCAGGGCGATTATTTTCAGGCGACCCGCGGTGGAGGGCATGGCGATTACAGGGCAATCGTATATGGCCCCGCCACATGCCAGGAGCTGGCCGATTTAACCATGAAGGCTTTTGATCTGTCCGATAAATATCGTAATCCTGCTATGATTCTGGCCGACGGCATGATGGGACAAATGATGGAACCCGTTGTCTTTAAAAAACCCAAACCGCGGCAATACAGTGAAAAATTCATGCTGCGAGGCTGCGGCGCCGGTAAAAGCAAATTCGTCCGCGGCCTCATCCTCGATGCCATAGAGATGGAAGAGCACAATTGGAAATTAGTACGTAAATATCAGGCTATTATTGAAAATGAAACTCTCCATGAAGAATATAAAACGGAAGATGCTGAATTGGTTATTGTTGCCTATGGCACCGCTGCTCGCGTTGCGAAGGGAGCAATAAAACGCCTGCGAGAAAACGGCATGAAAGTCGGTCTTTTCCGGCCGATTACCCTTTGGCCTTTCCCGGAATTAAAACTGCGGGCATTATCGAAAAAAGTTAAAAATTATCTGGTTTTTGAGTTAAGTACCGGTCAAATGCTTGAAGACGTACGACTGGCACTTCAAGGTTACGCAGATATTGAATTTCATGGCCGCCCGGGCGGTGTTGTGCCCACACCGGCGGAATTGGCTAATGTGATTGCCCGGCATTACAAAAAAGAAGATTAAAAAGAAGATAAACATAAAGTAACGATTAGGAACAAAATAATATGGCAAAAAAAGTATTCAGTCGGCCGGAAAGTTTAAAAGAAGCATTTTTTCATTACTGCCCCGGATGCGGTCACAGCATTTCTCACAGGATCATCTGCGAGGTTATTGATGAGATGGGAATACGTGGAATTACCATCGGCGTTCCTCCCGCCGGTTGCGCTGTATTAGCCTACTTTTATTTTGATGTTGACATGATCGAAGCGCAGCACGGTCGCGGCCCGGCAACAGCAACGGGAATAAAGCGAGTATTGCCGGATCGTATTGTTTTTTCCTATCAGGGTGATGGAGATCTGGCGGCTATAGGCTTGGCCGAAAGCTTTCATGCAGCCAACCGCGGTGAAAATATCACCGTAATTTTTATTAATAATGCAGTTTACGGCATGACAGGCGGTCAAATGGCGCCGACAACCATGCTGGACCAGAAAACAACAACCAGTCCCGCAGGTCGCAATAAAACATTGGATGGTTATCCGGTTAAAGTATGCGAAACATTTTCCCAGCTCAAAGGTACAACTTACATAGAAAGAGTAACGGTCAATTCACCAGCCAGTGTTACTAAAGCTAAAAAAGCTATCAGAAAAGCTTTTCAATGTCAGATGGACGGATTGGGATTTTCACTGGTCGAAATTCTCTCACCCTGTCCGACTAACTGGAAATTAGCTCCCGTGGCCGCCTGTAAATGGATAGATGAAGTAATGAGCAAGGAATTTCCACTGGGTGTTTTTAAAGATGATACGGAAGCGGCAAAAAAACCTGCGGAGGCCGCATCATGATGACCAAGACTATTTTTTCCGGTTTCGGCGGCCAGGGTGTTTTGATGATGGGTTACAGCCTGGCTCACAGTGGAATGAGCAAGGGGTATCATGTTACGTATCTGCCTGCCTACGGCGCTGAAGTCCGCGGCGGAACCGCCAATTGCACGGTCGCCATTGCAGATGAAGAAATCACCTCTCCCATATCATCAGAACCGGATAACCTGGTGGTTATGAATTCTCCGTCTCTGATCACATTTCAGAATAAAGTTATTCACGGCGGATTAATTTTTTTAAATTCTTCCATAGTAGAGGGCCGTCCCAGCCGCCAGGACGTAAAAGTTTATGCCGTCCCCTGCGGCAAAATGGCCCAGGATATGGGAAATATCAGGGTGGCCAACATTATTATGATGGGCGCATTCATTAAGAAAACAGGTATTGTTCCGGTGGATATTTACTTAAAGAGTCTCGAAACCGTTATGGGCAGCAGGAAAAAAGCGGCAGTTGAAATTAATAGGAAGGCTTTTGCCGCCGGATATGATTTTGTAAAAGATTAATTAAGGATATAAAACATGG
>JBDKUX010000161.1:0-19656 GCA_039679455.1 Smithella sp.
TCGTTTTCGTCAGGACATGCATGATGACTATTTTTTCACAGTCGCTCATAAAACGCTCCAATACATTTTCGTTGCCGCTGGCTTTATCCCTGTCCATAAGCTTACCTCACCCTATGGCTTTGCCACCTGTTTCACCGGTGCGCACCCGAATACACTCATCCATGGGTACGACAAAGATCTTGCCGTCTCCGATTTTTCCCGAACGGGCACCTTTGATGATGGCGTCTACAGTGGACTTAACGAATTCGTCGTTTACGGCAATTTCAAAGCGCACCTTGTCCAGAAGATTGACCTCGGTGAAGGCACCGCGATACGATTCCGTATATCCACCTTGCGACCCGCAGCCGATAACATTGGATACGGTCATTTTTCCCACATTAGCCTCGGCAAGCGCCTGCTTGACATCCGTCAGCTTCTCCGGCTGTACTATTGCGATGATAAGTTTCATAATCATTCTCCTCTTTTAAAAATTGGGTTTCTACAACAATGGTTTCTACTTTGTCAGGAATCCCTGAAAATCGGGATAAGCCTTGGCGCCATGCTCTCCGAGATCCAATCCGGCGATTTCTTCCTCACGCGAAACCCTCATGCCCAACACCAGCTTAATGATGTACCAGACTATAAGCGATGCGATAAATGTAAAGGCGCCGACGGCCACGACACCGGTTGCCTGCGCACCAAGAAGCTTCAAACCGCCGCCAAAGAAGAGACCATTTCCCGTAGCCGTTCCCGTGATCTTGTCCACGGCAAAAAGACCTACGGCCAATGTTCCCCATATGCCATTGACCAGGTGAACCGAAAGAGCGCCTACCGGATCGTCGATTTTAAGTTTGTCGAACATAAGAACTGCCAGGACTACAATCACTCCAGCAACCAGGCCAATCAAAACAGATGAGCCGACACTGACAAAAGCACAGGGAGCGGTGATGGCTACAAGACCGGCTAAAGCGCCATTGAGGATCATGGAGAGATCCGGTTTTTTCTGGATCAACCACGAGACGATTGTCGAACTGAGAATTGCCATGGCGGCAGCCGTATTTGTCGTGACGGCCACATGCGCTATGGCACTGCCATCACCAACAGCCATGGTAGAGCCGGGATTAAATCCAAACCAGCCGAACCAGAGGACAAGTGCCCCAAGTGTCGCTGTGCTCATATTATGGCCGAAAATCGGATTAACAGAACCGTCTGCGCGATACTTTCCTAAGCGGGCTCCCAGTACCAGCACCCCTGCAAGAGCTGCCCAACCACCCACGGAATGAACGACACTGGAGCCGGCAAAGTCAAACATGCCCAGGGAAGCCAGGAATCCGCCGCCCCAGATCCAATGGCCGGTGATCGGATACAAGATTCCCACCAGGAAGAAGGAAAAAACGATAAACGAAATAAATTTGATGCGCTCCGCTACGGCTCCCGACACGATGGTTGCCGCTGTTCCGGCAAAGACGAGTTGGAAGAAAAACTTCGCCCACAACGGCACACCGGTCCAGTTTATCGCCGCATAGACGCCCTTATATGCATCACCTATGGCAGGACTGTTATCAGCGCCGCTGGCAAAGAAAAGTCCTTGAAGCCCAATAAACGGGTTGCCGTTTCCAAACATAAATCCCCACCCGATTACCAGGAAGGCTGCCGAGGAAATGGCAAAGACGATGAAATTTTTCGCCAGGATATTCACCGTATTTTTTGCCCGGCACAACCCGGACTCCACCATAGCAAAGCCTAGATTCATAAAAAAGACCAGAAAGGCAGTAATAAGCACCCAGGTGGTATCAACGCCGACTTGCATGGTTTTAACTGCATCCAGCGCCTGCTGCGCAACGCTTTTCTCCGGAGTGGCCGTAGTGGCGGAAGCAGCTGCAGCAGGTGTGGTTGTTGCTACAGATGGTGCTGCTTGTTCTGGAACTGTTTGTTGTGCTAAGGCTGCCATGTTCGAAATAAAAAATAACCCGATCATGACAATTAACATACCGCATAACTTTTTCATGATGTTCCTCCTTTATGAGATTTCTTTTGCTTCATGTAGGGCATAGATTATGCCAAGTAATGTAATGTGGCGTTAGTAATTGTAATTGCAGATATATTTAGAAATGAAGGCACTGATTATTTAAAACAAGTTTGTACTATTTTTTGCAAAACCCTACCAATACGTAGGAGAAGTTGATGATCAATCAATGTGCTTTAATCAGAAACCAGTCTTTCAGAATTATGGTTAAATCCATAGCTGGTATGAATTAATCGGAATTACGCCTCCTGACATCAAATGACGTCTTCTAAACCTAATCCATGGCATGAATATTGATATTATCCGAAATAAGCCGCATCAGGTTGAATGGAGCATGTTGTTATGACGTCTTGCAATGGAAACGACCGGGTATCACGTGAAATAAAAGAGCTTACGCTCCTTTTTGAAATAAGCAAAAAACTAAGTGAAAGCCTTGATCTTCAGGAAGCGCTGAAGTTTGTCCTGCAGATCATGGCGGAAAATATGGAAATGCCCCGTGGCGCTCTGACCATATTGAACCGCGCAAGCGGAGAAATCGCCATTGAAGAAGCTTATGGGCTTTTGCCGGAGGAACAGGTCAAGGGAAAATACAGGATGGGTGAAGGCATTACCGGCAAGGTGATCGATACAGGCAAGACAGTTATTGTGCCCCGTATTGCCGACAGTTCGGTGTTCCTGGACAGGACTGGCTCCAGGGAAAAATTAAATAAACGGGATATTGCGTTTATCTGTGTCCCCATTAAAATCGGCAATGAAGTAATCGGAACCATCTCCGTTGATCGCCTTATTACCCAGGACACCTCCTTTGAAGAAGATGTCCGGCTGCTCACGATCATTGCTTCCACAATCTCACAGGCAGTTCGCCTGCGTCAATTGGCCCAGGAAGAACTCGACGAGATCAAGGCGGAAAACCGCCGGCTGCAAGACGAACTGAAAATCAGGTATGGCCCCAAAACCATCATCGGCACCTCCAAAGTCATGCAGAACATCTATGGGATGATCGAAAAGGTCTGCCACACAAATGCTACCGTTCTGATTCTGGGTGAAAGCGGCGTCGGCAAGGAACGCGTGGCCCATGCTATCCATTATAATTCCAGTTACGCAAGCGGTCCTTATATCATCGTCAACTGTGCGGCGCTGCCGGAGTCCCTCATCGAAAGCGAGCTTTTCGGGCATGAAAAAGGCGCTTTCACCGGGGCCACCACCTTTCGGAAGGGCCGTTTTGAACTTGCCGACAACGGCACCATCTTCCTTGATGAAATCGGCGATCTACCACCGTCCGTTCAGACAAAACTATTGCGCGTCCTTCAGGAACGGGTTGTTGAGCGCATCGGCGGTAATTTAAGCATCAAGGTGAACATCCGTATTATTGCCGCGACAAACAGGGATTTGGATGCGCTCATAAGAGAAGGGAAATTCCGGGAAGATCTCTATTACCGGCTGAACATCTTTCCCATCGTCGTTCCACCCTTGCGGGAGCGCAAGACGGACATCATCCTCCTGGCCAATCATTTCATCGAGAAATACGCCCGGGAACTGAACAGGAAGATCGTGAGCATCTCCCCCCCGGCAACGGACCTGCTCGTGAATTATCATTGGCCGGGAAATGTCCGGGAGCTGGAAAATTGTATCGAACGGGCCGTCATTCTCTGCTCGGACGGCGTCATCAAAACTCATCATTTGCCGCCGAACCTGCAGAAGAGCGACGACGCCTCTATCCTCGAATCAAAAGGCACCTTGCCGGACATGCTGACCTCCCTGGAAAGGCAGATGATTACTGATGCCTTGAAACACTCCCGTGGCAACATGGCCAAGGCGGCACGCAGCCTCGGATTGACGGAACGAGTTATGGGCTCCAGGGTTTCTAAATTCGGAATTAGCCTTGCATCGATAAAAGAAATGGGTTCCTGATCTTTCAGACTGGAGGTTATCCCCCAAAAAGTTAATGGAGCCCTGTCCAATCGGTATACTCCGAACTTATCTATCAGCACTCCGGCAGACGCTGAAAATTGACGTCTGCGCCAATCACGGCAAGAATGGAATTAGATCCTTGCAGGTTATAAAAAAATTGTTAGTGCAAGATTACCGGAGCAGGGGGCGGTAATCTTGCACCAGAGGTCACAATGGACAAAATTGATTCGGATGAACAATCTTTTATCAGCGTGCAAGTCTTAAGCGGTATCATTGAACATCAGCAAATCATTACCCATTTTCAGCCGATTATATCCCTAAAGAACCGTTTATTGCTCGGCTTTGAGGCACTGAGCAGGGCCTTCGACGGCGATGGCAAAATAATTCCCCCGAACATTCTGTTTCCCTCTGCCCGAAGACAGGGCAAAACTATCGAGATGGACAGGCTGTGCCGGAGCAAGGCCATCCACCATTTCCACACCATGAAGACAAGTGGCAGATATGGTCGGGTCCCCTTGCTATTCCTTAACTTTGATGCATCCCTTCTGGACCAGGGGGTGGCCGGCTCCGGATTTCTGCGAGAACAGATTTCCCGGATGAACATCTCGCCCAGCCAGGTCGTTATCGAAATCGTGGAAAGTCAAGTCAACGATATCACCGCATTGGACAGGTTCATTAATGATTATCGTAATCAGGGCTTTATCATTGCGTTGGATGATGTCGGCACAGGATATTCGAATTTTGACCGTATAGCTATCATCAAGCCGGATATCATTAAGATCGACCGCTCGATCCTCAGCGAAATTTATCAGGACTACTACAAGCAGGAAGTGTTCAAAACCCTTGTTAGACTCTCACGGAAGATCGGAACCTTAGTTCTTGCCGAAGGTGTGGAAAGCATCGAAGAGTGCATTTGCGCTCTGGACTATGACGCGGATCTCTTGCAGGGTTTTTTCTTTGCCAGGCCCTCGGTTCCGGAAAGCATTTCCATGGCAGGGATCAACGACATCGCCGAGCAGGCAGCCAATAGATTCCGGAAATGCAAGATCTCAAGAATAAACAAAATTAGCAATCAACACAAAATCTGCCAGGAAATCATTGAGGGGATGAAATCGACGCTTTCCGCCAATCCTCCCAATCGCTTCGAGACGATATTGAAAACCAGACTTGAAAACACCCCTATCATTGAAGCAGCTTACGTTCTCGATGATAACGGCATCATGATGACCGACACAATTCTCCGAGAATACCGGCAGATAAAAGGAAATATGCTTTTCCAGAAAGCAGTGCAGGGTGACAACCTCTCGCTGAAAGAGTATTTTTATCTGTTGATGTACACCGGCCTGCAGAATTATGTTACAGAGAGCTATATCTCCCTGGCGACGGGGCACCTGACCAGGACCATGACCGCCTCTTTTAAAGGCTCCTCCGGGAAAACATATATTCTATGCATTGATATCATGGTGGACTCCCCGCTCGACTGCGGAACACGGCTGTAAATAACGTCTGGAGTTGCGGGATACACTTTTGAGGAAGTACCTACATTTTTGCAGGATAAACCTTAAAATCCTACCAACTCGTAGTCTTCTCCCGGATGCCCGGTATGTACGGCCAAGGCACTCCGATGTTTTTCACCGTCCATAGCCTTTAATTTCCTTTGTCTTTTAATAAATGCAGCATCCCCTTCACGGTCTTTTGCCCGCCATGGCACGTCTTTTGATATGTATAAGGCAAATGTTGCTTGCAGGTGAAAGGAGAACAACGATGAGAAAAATTGCAATATACGGAAAAGGCGGCATAGGAAAATCAACAACCACTCAGAATACAGTGGCCGCACTTGCTGAGATGGGAAAAAAAATCATGATCGTGGGCTGCGACCCCAAAGCGGATTCCACCCGCCTGATGCTGGGTGGACTATCCCAAAATACTGTTCTCGATACACTTCGCGAATCGGGAGAAGATCTTGATCTGGATGATGTCATCAAGCTTGGCTTCAAGGGAACACGGTGCGTGGAGTCCGGCGGGCCGGAGCCCGGTGTGGGATGTGCGGGACGCGGCATTATCACATCCATTAATCTGCTGGAGCAGCTTGGCGCCTACTCGGAAAAATTCGACCTGGATTATGTCTTTTACGACGTCCTGGGCGACGTAGTGTGCGGCGGGTTTGCCATGCCGATGCGCGAAGGTAAAGCCAAGGAGATCTATATCGTCGTCTCCGGCGAGATGATGGCCATGTATGCGGCAAATAACATCTGCAAGGGTATCGTCAAGTTTGCCGAGGCCGGCGGCGTACGCTTGGGCGGGCTCATCTGCAACAGCCGTAAAGTGGATCACGAACAGGATCTCATTTCAAATCTGGCAGAAAGGCTGGGTACGCAGATGATCCATTTCGTGCCGCGCGACAATGTCGTTCAGCGAGCTGAAATCAACCGTAAGACAGTCATCGATTTCGAGAATACGGCGGGTCAGGCGGACGAATATCGCCAATTGGCCAAGGCCATCGATCAAAACCAGATGTTTGTGATTCCCAAACCCATAGCGATGGATGAACTCGAAGCGCTTCTGATCAAATACGGTATGGACCAATGACAGGAACAGGGAGGAAATAAAAATGTTGATGATAAGAGCCATCATCAGGCCGGAAAAGGTCGATGTTGTCCTGGAACAGCTCATGGCGGAAGGATTTCCGGCGGTAACCAAGATGAATGTTTCGGGAAGAGGCAAGCAGAGAGGGATTAAGATCGGTGATATAACTTATGATGAATTGCCTAAGGAACTTTTGATGCTGGTGGTTCCTGACGCCGATAAGGACCTGGTAATAGGCATTATCCTGAACGCCGCCAAAACCGGCGACAGAGGTGCCTTCGGCGACGGCAAGATATTTGTTTCCGCTGTTGATGAGGTTTACACGGTCAGCTCCGGCATCAAGGAAACCAATGCCGGAATCGAGGAGGTCAAATTATGAAAGAGGTCATGGCCATCATCCGCATGAACAAGATCAATCAGACAAAAAGGGCATTAATCGATGCAGGTATTTCCTCGATCCATGCCCGTGATTGCATGGGACGCGGCAAGGGTCTCGTGGACATAAACCTTCTTAAAGGAGCGGAACTTGGATACGAAGAAGCCATATCCCAGTTGGGAAACTCCCAGCGGCTCATTCCTAAAAGAATGGTTGTAATCGTTGTGCCGGACGATCTGGCGGAGAAAACCGTAGCGGTCATCATCGCCGCCAACCGGACCGGCAAATCCGGCGACGGCAAAATATTTGTTATGCCCGTATTCGACGCCGTTCGTGTCCGGACCGGAGAGTCGGGCAATGATGCACTGGATGAAGCATAACAAGGGAGATAAACATGTCTACGAAAAATAACACAGCAATGGATGGAGCAGGCCTGGCCAATGAAGTCAAAGAGCTCATTCTCAAGAAATATCCGGCAAAAGTGGCCCGCAAACGGTCAAAGCAAATCGTCGTGAATAATGTAGAGGGCGGTGATCAGGTTCCGGAGATCATGGCGAATACCCGAACGATTCCGGGGATCCTCACCATGAGGGGATGCGCCTATGCCGGTTGCAAGGGCGTTGTTCTCGGACCCACACGCGACATTCTGCAGATTACTCACGGGCCTATCGGCTGCGGATTTTACAGCTGGCTCACCAGGCGCAACCAGACAAGGCCGACAACAGCGGCCGGCGCCAATTTTATGCCTTACGCCATGTCCACGGACATGCAGGAAGATGAGATTATCTTCGGCGGTGAAAAAAAGCTCAAAAAAGCCATTGAAGAAGCGATTTCTCTATTTCATCCCAAAGCCATCGGCATCTTTTCCACTTGTCCCGTCGGACTGATCGGCGATGATGTCCATGCCGTAGCCAGGGAAATGGAAGAAAAATACCCGGAGATCAATATCTTCGGCTTCAGTTGCGAAGGTTATAAGGGCGTAAGTCAATCGGCGGGTCACCATATCGCCAACAACAAAGTATTTTCCAAAGTGGTAGGACAGATCGAAATGCAAAAAGAAGGCGAATACCGCTTCAATATTCTCGGTGAATACAACATCGGAGGAGACGCCTTTGAGATCGAACGAATTATTAAACGCTGCGGCATGACCCTTCATTCCACCTTCAGCGGCAATTCGGAATATGAGGAGTTTGCGAGCGCCCATACCGTTGATCTGAACGTCGTCATGTGCCACCGTTCCATCAATTACATGGCGGAGATGATGGAGAAACGTTACGGCATTCCCTGGTTTAAGATCAGTTTCATCGGCGCACAGGCAACGGCCAAGTCTTTGCGGAAAATCGCCGCCTACTTCGGTGCGCCCGAATTGATGGAAAAAGTGGAAAAGGTAATTGCCGAGGAAATGTATCATGTGGAGGCCGTCCGCCAGGAGGTTGAGACCCGTTGTCAGGGCAAAATCGCCATGCTCTTTGTTGGCGGATCAAGGGCGCACCACTATCAGGAACTGTTTGCCGAAATCGGCATGAAGACCATTTCCGCCGGTTATGAATTTGCTCACCGCGACGATTATGAAGGACGAAAGGTAATACCGAATATCGTTGTCGACGCTGATACACGCAACATCGAAGAACTGACCGTAGAGGCCGATCCGGAACGGTACCGGCCCCGGAAAACAGATGAGCAATTGCAGCAGTTGTCACAAAAGGAAGGCATCAATTTCAACGATTATGTGGGAATGATGACGGAAATGAAAAGTGGCGATCTGATCATTGACGACATCAACCACCATGAAGCGGAGGTTCTGATCGAAAAATACAAACCGGATATCTTCTGCGCCGGCATCAAGGAGAAATATGTCATCCAAAAAGGCGGCGTACCGCTCAAACAATTGCACAGTTATGACTACAGCGGCCCTTACGCCGGATTCCGCGGCGCGATTAACTTTTACCGGGAGATCGACCGGATGGTTAATTCCAACGTTTTTCGCTTCATCAAAGCGCCCTGGCAAAAAAGACCGGAACTGGCGGGAAGCTACGCCTGGAACGGGTAATGAGAACGGTAAAGGAGAAATATCATGTTACTTCGACATACACCCGAAACGTTAGCCGATAGATCGGCCCTGACGATTAATCCGGCCAAGACTTGCCAGCCCGTAGGGGCCATGTATGCAGCCCTGGGCATTCACAACTGTCTTCCGCACAGCCACGGTTCCCAGGGTTGTTGCGCTTACCATCGGAGCGCTCTGACCAGGCATTATAAAGACCCGATCATGGCCACGACCAGTTCCTTTACGGAAGGAGCCTCTGTTTTCGGGGGCCAGGCTAACCTTGTCGAAGCCATCAATAATATCTTCACGATCTATGGCCCCGATGTAGTAGCCGTCCACACGACCTGTCTGTCCGAAGTCATCGGTGACGATTTGGGACAGATTATTAATAAGGCGCTGGCCGATGGAAAGATTCCCCAGGGCAAACGGGTCATCCACACCAACACGCCCAGTTTCAAGGGATCTCATGTGACGGGCTTTGCCAACATGACCCAGAGCATGGTGCATTATCTTTCCGAACACACGGGGATGAGAACGGGACTAATTAACATCATTCCAGGATTTGTCGAGCCTTCGGATATGGCCGAGATAAAAAGAATCTTGTCTTTGATGGGAGTTAAGGGAATGATTTTCCCCGACACTTCCGGGGTCGTCAACGGCCCTCTGGACGGGCGCTTCCATATGTACCCCAAAGGAGGCGCAACGGTGGGACAAATCAAAAGCGCCGGTGACGGCGCTCTGACCATCTCCCTGGGCAATACGGCATCGCTTCCGGCAGCGAAGCTCCTGGATACAAAATGCGGCGTGGGCTTCGAAAATCTTGATCTGCCTATCGGGATTTCGGCAACGGACGCTTTCGTGGACACTCTTCGAAAAGCCGCCGGAGTGAGCGTTCCCGACAGCATCATGGTTGAACGGGGACAAGTTGTTGACGTTCTGACGGACAATCATCAGTATTTTTATGGAAAGAAGGTTGCGCTGGTGGGAGATCCCGATCAATTGGTATCGCTTGTGCAGTTTCTCACCGATATGGGGATGAAGATTCTTTATGTAGTCACCGGCACGCCGGCGGGAACGAAATTCAAGGAAAGCATCCGCCGCTTTGCAGGAGACGACACTATTGTCAAATATGGCCCGGAAGCGGATATGTTCTATTTTCACCAACTGATCAAAAGTGGTAAGCCGGACCTGATCTTCGGTAACACCTATGCAAAATATATTGCCCGTGATGAAGACATTCCCCTTATCCGCATTGGATTCCCGATTTATGACCGGGTAGGACACCAGTATTTCCCTGTTGTGGGTTACCGCGGCGCCCTGCGCCTGATGGAGAAGATTCTGAACGCTTTGCTGGACCGGCAGGACCGCGATGCTCCGGAACATAGTTTTGAATTGATTATGTAATATTAATAAACCCGCCCTCCTTAGGGGATGCGGGGGGGAGGTTGAGACTGAGTAATTCCAATTCCAGCGTTACCTTTGTTGGCCCTAGTCGCCTCCTCCTAGCCGCCGCGGTATCATCATTGAATTGGAAATGGAGAAAATGCCCCCCCAATCCCCTTGCGTTAATAGATTGTGCCGGAACAAGGGGTTGCAACCCCTTGTTCTACAAGGAGTAGAAAGCGATGATAAACAATGATTGAGATTCTTGACGCCAGAAAAGATCAGATTTTTGAAAAGGGAACGGAAGATTCCTTTAATATGAGCTGCGAAAAAGTCAGCGTCGCCGGTTCCGTGAGCCAGCGAGCCTGCGTCTTCTGCGGGTCACGAGTGGTTCTCTATCCTGTTGCCGACGCCCTGCACCTGATTCATGGTCCCGTTGGTTGTGCCGCTTATACTTGGGACATCCGGGGTTCTCTTTCCTCGGGGCCGGAACTCCACCGACTGAGCTTCTCCACCGATCTGCGGGAGGAAGAGGTTATTTATGGCGGCGAAAAGAAACTTTACACTGCGCTTTCGGAACTTATCGGAGCTTATCACCCGAAAGCCGCCTTTGTCTATGCCACCTGCATCATTGGACTGATCGGCGACGATATCCAGGCCGTTTGCCGGAAGGTTACCGCTGAGCAGGGCATCGACGTGATCCCCGTCCATTCGGAAGGATTCCGGGGAACCAAAAAAGACGGTTACAAGGCCGCTTGCGAGGCCTTGTTCCGGCTTATCGGCACAAACGACAAACCGGCTGTCTCCCCGTACAGCATCAATATCCTCGGAGATTTTAACCTGGCCGGCGAAACCTGGATCATTAAAAAATACTACAAACAGATGGGCGTCGAAGTGGTTTCCTGTATGACCGGTGACGGACGAGTGGATGAAATCAAGCAGGCTCACCTTGCAGCTATGAATGTCGTTCAATGTTCCGGATCCATGACCACTCTCGCCCTGATGATGAAGAAGGATTACGGCATTCCCTTCGAGCGGGTCTCCTATTTCGGCATTGAAGATACGGCCGATGCGCTTTACAAAGTCGCCCGTCAGTTCAACTGTCCGGCCATTCTGAAGAATACGGAGGAACTGGTGTGCCGGGAAGTAAACCGTATTTATCCGGAGATTGAAAAGTATCGAAAGGATCTGGAAGGGAAAAAAGCTGCCATTTATGTGGGCGGATCATTCAAGGCCTTTTCGCTGGTGAAGGCTCTGCGTCATCTTGGAATTACGACGGCAATCGTCGGTTCCCAGACGGGAAATCGGGAGGATTACGAATATCTGAAAGAGATCTGCGATACAGGAACCATTATCGTCGATGACACAAATCCCCTGGAGCTCTCCCGCTTTATGTCGGAAAAAAACGTAGATCTTTTAATCGGCGGAGTGAAAGAGCGGCCCATTGCCTACAAAATGGGGATTGCCTTTTGTGATCATAACCACGAACGCAAGGAGGCACTGGCCGGCTTCGAAGGGATGATAAACTTTTGCCGGGAAGTTCATGCTTCGGTTACAAGCCCGGTCTGGCAATTTTCGCCGGCGAGACGCCTGCGGACAAGAAGGGAGGAGTCAGGATATGCAGACAAATTCCGTAAAGCTGCCAACAATTAAAAAGGTTGCACCGTCCTTTGTTTCCACGCGCAATGCATGCAAGCTCTGTGCGCCGTTGGGAGCAAGCCTTGTTTTCCGCGGTATCGAGGGCTGTGTCCCCCTTATTCACGGTTCACAGGGTTGCGCGACTTATATCCGCCGTTACGTAATCAGCCATTTCAAGGAGCCGATAGATATTGCCTCCTCTAATTTCAGCGAAGCGACGGCCATCTTCGGTGGGGCGGACAATTTAAGAATCGCTCTGGATAATTTAATTCGCCAGTATAAGCCCTCGGTCATCGGCATTGCTTCTACCTGTCTGTCGGAGACCATCGGCGATGATGTCCGCGGTTATCTCGATCAATACAAGGCGGCAAACACAGGTGTTGATATCCCGGCCCTGGTTTATGCCTCAACCCCCAGTTACCGGGGAACCCATATGGATGGTTACTCTGAGGCGGTCCGTGCAACAGTCGTCAGTCTTGCGGACGGCGGCCCCCGGCGCAGGAGGTTAAATATTATCCCCGGTTTTTTATCGGCGGCGGATCTGCGGCATATCAAAGAGATCCTGGATGATTTTCAGTTCTCCTATACCATGCTCCCCGATTATTCGGAAACCCTGGACGGCGAATCCTGGTCCGATTACCAAAAGCTTTCACCTGGCGGCACGCCGGTTTCATTGATCCGCTCCATGGGGCAATCTGCCGCGACTATCCAGTTGGGCAGAGATCTTACCTCCATGGATACGGCCGCCTCCTATCTCGAAGAAAACTTTGGCGTAACAGCGGTAACGCTGGGGATTCCCATCGGCATTGGTGAAACGGACCGGTTCTTTAGCGTACTGGAAGAGATCGCAGGTATCTCCATGCCGAAAAAGCATGAAAAAGAAAGGGGACGGCTGGTAGACGCCTATATCGATGGTCACAAGTATGTCGCAGGCCGTCGCGCCGTGGTCTTCGGAGAGGCGGACTTCGTAGCGTCGATGGCTTCATTTCTGGATGAAATCGGCATTGTGCCGGCCCTGTGCGCCACAGGGGCATCAACAAAGAAATTCAAAGAAACAGTTTCGTCGGGACTGTCTGCCCGGCATAATGATATCATCATCCGGGAAGATTCGGACTTTGAAGACATGCTGGAGATCTGCCGGAGCATCGGCGTGGATATCATCATCGGCAACAGCAAGGGCTATTATCTTGCCAAGAACCTGAACGTCCCCCTGGTCCGCGCCGGTTTCCCGATTCATGATCGTATCGGCGGCCAACGCATCCTTCATGTTGGATACGAGGGAACGCAGCAACTTTTCGATCGGATTGTCAATGCCTTGATCGAGCATAAACAGAGCAGCTCTGTTGTTGGATATAGTTATATATAGAGGAGTTACTATTATGAATTATCATGATCATCCCTGCTTCAGCGAAGGCGCCCGTCATCGGACAGGAAGGATTCATCTGCCCGTAGCTCCTGCGTGCAACATGCAGTGCAACTATTGTAATCGTGATTTTGAATGCGTGAACGAATCCCGGCCGGGCGTGTCGAGCGCCATCCTGCTGCCCCGCCAGGCGGCGGATTATCTCGACTGCGTCCTGGAAAGGATCAAAAATATAGCCGTGGTGGGTATCGCCGGTCCCGGTGATCCCTTTGCCAATCCCAGGGAGACGTTGGAAACACTTTATCTGGTCAAGAAAAGGCACCCGGAATTAATGCTCTGCGTGGCGACAAACGGTCTGGCCGTGGCAGACTATGTTGATGATCTGGCGGGCCTTGATGTCAGCCATGTCACCGTGACGGTCAATGCCGTTGATCCTGAAATCGGCAGTAAGATCTATGCCTGGGCCAGGTTGAAGAGTAAGGTTTATCGGGGTATGGAGGCCGCCCGTGTCATTATTGAAAATCAGCAGGAAGCGATAAGAAGACTCAAGGAGAAAGACGTCACCGTCAAGATCAATACGGTGATCATTCCCGACATCAATGATCATCATGTCGTGGAAATTGCAAGACGTATGGCGGCCGTGAAAGCGGATATCTTTAACGCCATTCCCATGTATCATGTGGCCGGCACGCCTTTTGCGGATATCGCCCCATTGGCACCAGAAAAGGTAGATATACTGCGCAGAGAGGCCGGGGCATACCTTCCCCAGATGGTCCATTGCAGCCGCTGCCGCGCCGATGCGGCAGGCATGATCGGGCAGAAGCAAAATGATGAGATCAGGGATCTTCTCCGGGAAGCCTCGTTACCGAAGCAAAGCAAGGCAAGACCCTATGTGGCTGTGGCCAGTATGGAGGGGATATTTGTCAACCAGCATCTTGGTGAATCAGCCGGTCTATGGATATTTGGAATGGTAAATGAGAAAGCCTCTCTTGTCGAACTACGGAGCACACCGCCCTCCGGTGGCGGAAATGAGCGTTGGAAAACAATGGCCCGCCTGCTGCATGACTGCAACACAGTTCTCGTGAGCGGCATCGGCCCCGTTCCCCTGTCCATTCTGGAACAAAGCGGTATTCACGTTGTCGTGATGGAAGGCTTGGCCAGAGAGGGCGTTGAGGCCACTCTTTCGGGGAAAGCCATACCGAAAATACTTCTGCGCTCTGCCGGTCACTGCGGTATCGGCAAGCAGTGCAGCGGGAGCGGCATGGGGTGCGGATAATCAACGATACAAAAGAACTCAATGAAAGAGAGGAAATGAAAATGAAAAAACCTAAACATCATATCTTTGTCTGTGGAAGCTTCCGGGCTACCGGCGATTCTCAGGGCGTCTGCAGTAAAAAAGATTCTCTGCAATTGCTTCAGTATATGGAACGGGAACTTTCCGACCGGGGCTTGACGGATGTTGTCGTCTCGAGCACCGGGTGTCTCAAGGTTTGCGACCGGGGGCCGGCCATGGTGATTTATCCGGAAAACTGGTGGTACGGCAAATTCGAGAGCGAATCAGCCATTGACGAAATCATCGATGCCCTTGAGGAGGGAAGGCCGGCCGAGAACTATCTGATCACTTAGTTAGCTTAGGAACTTCAAGATGAAACATATTTTCAGGAAAGCAAAAGAACAAGACATTAACGCTCTGTCCGGGCTGCTGATGGCGCTCTTTTCCATTGAGACAGATTTTGCCGTAGATCCCCAGAAGCAAAAAGCCGGACTGGCATTGTTTTTTAATAGCGGCGAAGAGAAAGCAATATTTGTTGCTGAAAACAAAGGTGTTCTTGTCGGCATGGTGACATGCCAAATGGTTATTTCCACGGCGACCGGCGGATATTCCATCCTGATCGAGGATTTGTATGTCCTGGAGCGTTTCCGACACAGGGGTATTGGAACTGCCCTCATCCAAATGGCGCAAAAATGGGGAGACGGGAAAGGCGCATTGAGAATCCAATTATTGGCGGATAAAAGAAATAAGGCTGCTCACATCTTTTACAGAATGTTAGGCTTTCAGGCCAGCCGTATGAACGGGCTCTATATGCCGCTTGGTGGGTGAACGGATGAAAAAGGGGGAAAATAACATTTACATCGTTGATTCAACGCTCCGGGATGGTGAGCAAGCGCCGGGCGTTGCATTCAGCCGTCGCGACAAGCTGAGGCTTGCTGAAATGCTGGCCGATGCCGGTGTGGATGAACTGGAAGCCGGTATTCCTGCCATGGGTGAGGAGGAAAGAAGCTGCATCAGGGAAATTATCGATCTTCAATTGCCTTGCCGGATTTCCTGCTGGTGCCGAGCGAAAAGGGAGGACATAGAGTTTGCTGCCGGACTGAAAATCGAGGGCGTTCATATCAGCTTTCCAGTTTCATCTATTCTATTGAAGGCGATCGGAAAAGACGAGACCTGGGTTTTAAAAAAGCTGGAGGAACTGGTTCCTGCCGCCGGCAGTCTTTTCCCGTGGGTTTCAGTAGGCGCTCTGGATGCTACCCGGGCGGATAGTTCTTTTTTACGGAAGTTTACAAAACATGCTTTTTCGTGCGGAGCCTATCGGCTGAGGATTGCCGATACGGTCGGGATTGCTTCACCCGTCCAGGTAATGGACATGTTCCGAATGCTGGTGGCGGATTCAAAAACCATGATGCTCGAATTCCACGGTCATAACGATTTGGGTATGGCCACAGCAAATGCGATATGTGCCGTCATCACAGGGGCGGGGACTTTAAGTGTTACAGTCAACGGACTGGGAGAACGCGCAGGCAATACCCCCCTTGAAGAAATCGCTCTCGCCCTACCTGTATCTACAGGTAAATGCTGCCATTTACGACCTGATAAACTCCAGCCTCTCTGCAGCTTTGTTGCCCGGATATCCAGCAGGGAAATTCCTGTTAATAAGCCGGTCACAGGAAGTCATATATTCCAACATGAATCGGGAATTCACTGCCACGCGCTGATCAAGGATGACTTGTCATATCAACCGTATTCTCCCGCAATGGTCGGCAGGAAGACCGAATTCATTATAGGGAAACATTCCGGGTCAACAATTATTCGTCATGTTTTTCAACATCTGAGATAAAAACTATCCTGGAACAAAAAATCGTTATTCATTTGCATTGAACTCCAACAAGCCGTATAATCAATCAAAAAATAATCGGGAACAGGTATTGTGATGGATTATTTAAATTTATTGTTTAACATCGGCCAACTGGACTGGGTCTTTAAAGACAGCTCCAGTATAGAGACACTGCTCAACAATATCGTCGTAATGGTGGCCAAACACATGCAGGCGGATGTCTGTTCCATTTATATTCACGATGACGTTAAGGGCAAATTGGTGCTGCGCGCAAATACCGGTTTTCAGCAGCATGTCGTCGGGGAAATAAGCCTCAAGCCCGGAGAAGGAATAGTGGGTACAGTCTTTGAGAAAAACGAACCGGTCTGTATCTCCGACGGTTTTACTCATCCCAATTTCCGCTATTTTAAGGGAACAGGGGAAGAGCGCTATAAGGCATTTCTGGCCGTGCCCATTGTCAGCGGCGAAAACCCCGTCGGCGTTCTCACATTGCAACGCCAGGAAAACAACCGTTTTGAGAATAGCGATATTAAGGCGCTGCAGATCATTGCCTCGCAGCTTGCCACCGTATTTGAAAGCATCAAGATGATAATTTCTTTGCAGCGTACGGCGCCGGGAGAAGTGCTTCGCGGGAAAAAAGAACAACTCGACCGGGTGTTCCTGAAAGGCAAAGCGGCGTCACGGGGCTATGCCTATGCAAAAGCGGTGCTGGCAGTTGGGGCGGAACGATTCCACGAGCTTGCAGGACAGAAATTTGAAGAAAAGTATGGTTTAGTCGCGTTACAAAAAGCACTCCGGAAGACGGAAAACGAACTTACTACATTGCAAAAGGCCGTGGAAGACAAATTAAGCGACGCCGCCTCCATGATATTCAACGCCCATCTGCTTATCTTGAAAGATAAGAGCTTCATTGCGGCGATGACCACGCCTGTGCAAAAGGGGAAGAACGCGCCTGAAGCCGTGATTGCCGCCGGGCAAAAATATATTAATTTATTCTCTGCCAGCTCAGACCCTTATATGCGGGAAAAGGTGCATGATATAGAGGATCTGGTAACCCGGCTCATCAGAAATCTCGCCGGTAAGGAAGCAAAGCTGCCGCCGATACGCCACCGGATAGTTGTAGCAGCCGATCTGTATCCATCCGACCTGCTGAAACTATCTTCGGAAGGGGTGAAGGGCATCGTACTTTTGAGCGGAGGGGTTACCTCGCATGTCTCCATACTTGCCCGCTCCCTGCAGATACCGATGGTTATTGTTAATGATCCTGTTGCCGGCAACATTTCCGACGGCGACCGCATCCTTATTGATGCCGAAATCGGCAATATCTTCATTAACCCGGCGAAAGATGTAGTAAAAGAATTTAAGGACCGGATTGATGAGCAAACGACAACGGGCGCACCGCCCGCTATGAAACAGCTAACGCAGACAAAAGATGGCGTGCGCATCAAGTTGAAAGCGAACATCAATCTCCTGAAAGACCTGGAGTTGCTGCAACAGTTGTCTTGCGACGGCATCGGGCTTTACCGCTCCGAGTTTCCGTTCATCATCCGCAAGAATTTTCCTACCGAAGAGGAACAGTTTTTTGTTTACAGGAAACTCGTTGAGGGTGCTCCTTCCAAAGATATTACATTTCGCACTCTCGATATCGGCGGCGATAAAATGCCCACATACTGGGAACCGGTAAACAGCGAAAACCCTTTCCTTGGTCTGCGCTCCATCAGGTTTTCCCTGAAGCACCGGGACATCTTTACCCAGCAGATCAGGGCTGTTCTGCGCGCCGGCGCGGAGAGCGAACTCAAAATCATGTTTCCCATGATCTTCTCCCTGGATGAGTTTCTGCAGGCAAAAGATATTGTGCTCGAGTGCGTCAAAGCTCTGGAGAAATCGGGCGTCGTCGTGAACACCCATCCCCAGATCGGCATGATGGTCGAAGTTCCGGCGGTGATCGAAATCATCGAGGAATTCGCCCGGGTTGTCGATTTCCTCTCTATCGGGACCAACGACCTTGTCCAATATATGCTGGCCGTCGACCGGACAAACGAAGATGTGGCGGAGTATTACATTCCCCATCATCCGGCTGTCCTGAGGGCGATTAAGCGCGTTGTCGACGCTGCAAACGCAGCGGGAAAGGAAGTATCAATTTGCGGCGATATGGCCCAGAAGGCCGGTTACCTGCAATTCCTTATCGGATGCGGCATTCGTACTTTGAGCATGAACCCCATCTACTTTGCTGAAAATCAGAAAATAATCGGCGAGATTGAGGTGGCGCAGGCCGAGGCTTTGACCCGGCGACTGCTTGCATCAGGCGACATCAAAATCATTGAAAACGAATTATTTCCTTCTTGAACATATCCGTAGAGAGGCAAGAATACGATAAACAGCAGGAAAGGTATTGAATTAATTCCAACTGGGACTATTCAGTTTCTTCGTTGTCGTCTATCCGTGATACCAAAATCTTGTCGACACGCCTGCCATCCATATCAACAACTTCGATTCTTAGCCCTTCCCATATAAAATAAAGTCCTTCCGAAGGCACAACCTCAAGTTTCGCCATTACGAAACCGCCCACAGTGTTAATTCCCGCATGCTCTTTGTCACTCAGTCCTGTAATTTCCATGTAATCGATGAACTCATCCAAAGGCAGACTTCCAGATATGAGTAATGATCCGTCCTCCCGTTTCACAATATCTTTTTCACCGTCAACTGCATCTTCGACATCTTCAAACACAGAGCGCAAAATATCGCTGAAAGTAACGAGTCCTTGGATTGTGCCATACTCATCCATCACAAAGGCGATGTGCATTTTTGATTTCTTGAATAATTCCATTACCTTTACAGCGGGTGTTGTCTCTAAAACAAAAAGGGGGGTGCGGCAAATTTTCTTAAGATCAAAAGGCTTTTCTTCCATGGCGAGTGAAAGCAACTCTTTTCCCCTAATGATTCCCACAACATCATCGAGCGTATCTCGTGCTACGGGATACGCTGAGTATCTATGTTGTGCGATTTTGCGCTTTGTTTCATCTTCGTTTTCATTAAGGTCGAGCCAGATAATATCTACTCTGGGAGTCATCAAGATTGATACACGACGATCTGCCAGGCGAAAAACCCGCTCGATTGTATCCTGTTCAAACTCTTCAAAAGTCCCATCCTGTGTTCCTTTGTCAATTAACAATTTTATTTCTTCTTCCGTTACGGTTGATTCCGGGGAAGGTTTAAAGTGAAAAATACGAAGCA
>JBDKUX010000162.1:0-36399 GCA_039679455.1 Smithella sp.
TCAAGGTCAGGATAATAGGACTCTTGAATTGGGCAAGAAGTAGAGTCAGCGTGTCGTAGCGTTTCGGGGGTTTCAGCAGGTTTGGACCATACTGTATCAGCCGTTGTTTTGCTTCAGCACTGCTTAATCCTTCCTTCTTCGCATTAAGCTGAACCAATAGATCGGGCTGAGGGATGCCCCAATATTTGGGTGGCTGCTGGATCATATGGTTTCATATTAAGGAGACAGACCAACCTTGTCAATTAAAATAAAAACGACAAGGAGACCTACTCCCTCACAAACACCAGCAACCCGATCGCGGATAAGCCAGCCAGTAATGCGCCGAAGTAGAAGGGAGCAGCGGGGCTAATGGATTGCCAGAGCCAGCCGGCGATGAGGCTGGCGGGCAAAAGGGTAATGCCTACAATGCCGTTATATATGCCAAATGCAGTGCCGAGGCGCTCTTCCGGCACCAGATCGCAGACCAGCGCCCGGTATACCCCTTGCGTCAGCCCGTAATAAAGCCCGTAGAAGGCATACAGCAGCCAGATCATCCAGCTCTTGCTGGCCGAGGCAATGCCAAGGTAGACCAAGGCATAGATTATCCAACCTGCAATGATGACTCTCCTCCTGCCCAGCCTGTCAGACAATATACCTGAGGGCATGGAAAAAAGGGCATAGACGATATTGAACACGATCAGCATTATGCTGATAAGCAGTACACTATTGCCAAGGTTCTGCGCCCTGAGGACGATAAAAGCATCGCTGGAATTGCCTAACGTGAATAAGAACATGATGACCATGAAGATCTTGAACCTTTTATTAAGAGCCTTTTCCTTTGCGCTTAATGTTGCCGGTGCATCGCAGGCGTCCATATGTTTTTTAGGCGGTTCCTTGATGAAGATGAAAAAGAAAAGGGCTATAAAGGCCGGAACAATGCCGATGATTATCATCCAGCGGTAAGTATCGAACTGCAGGTTAACCATGTCCCGCTGCAGTAGGAAGACGATCCCCGCCGCCAGCAACAGCCCAAGTGCAGCACCTGATGTATCCATGGCTTTATGAAAACCATAGGCCTTACCGCGGTTATACTCATCCACCGAATCGCCGATCAGAGCATCACGGGGTGCAGCACGTATACCCTTGCCGAAACGGTCGGCAAACCTGATGGCCATTATGGGTCCCCAGGCATTGGCGATGAGCATAAAAGGCTTTGACAATGTGGAAAGGGCATAACCGATGAAGGAGAGGCGTTTTCTGTTGCCCAGCTTGTCGCTCAGCCAGCCGCTGATAATCTTGAGCAAGGAAGCTGTGCTCTCAGCCACACCTTCGATCAGACCAATAACAACGGTGGTGGCCCCCAGTACATTAGCCAGAAAAAGGGGCATGAGCGTGAAGATCAGTTCACTTGAAACGTCGGTGAGGAAGCTTACGAAACCAATAAAAATAATATTTGGGGAGAGGCCGAGCCTCTTTTTCTTTCCATTTATAACCACTTTTGCCCTTTAATCGTCAATTAGATTTCATTTCCTGCCTTTTCTCCTCCGGCAAGAGGCATCCCTCGATACATTTGTCAACGCAGATGCTGTCGCAGGGTTCTATATGGATGGTCACGGTTGCCCCCGGGAATTGTGTTATAATCCTTTTTTTTAGTAATTTTGTGATTTCATGAGAATCCATCACCGACATGTTGGGATCTACTTGCAGGTGGAACTCAACAAAACGGAAGTGTCCCGCCTTGCGCGTCCTCAGATCATGGAAGCCTCTAATATCAGATTTATGATCGAAGATACACTGACGGATCCATTCAACTTCCATACTGGGAAGATGAACATCCAACAGGTCCTTAGCTGACTGGACGGTCAAATCATAGGCCGCCTTGACAATCAGTATGGCTACACCAATTGCGGCAACAGGGTCGAGCCAGAAAAAATCTTTGCCGGGAAATATCCATTGTCCGATCCATATCAGTGCCAGTGAAACCATAACGCCGGAAGCGGTATATACATCTGTTCTCAGATGCCATGCATCGGCTTGTAGGGCAATCGAATCAGTCTCTCGTCCAACTTTAAATAGTCTCTGTGATACAGCGATATTAACAATTGCTGAAAACAACATTACACCAACACCCCATCCGATCATCTCTATCGGCTCCGGATGCATGAGTTTTTTCCCTGCTTCGACGATGATCCAGATCGCCGCGACAAAGATCAAAATGGCCTCGATCGTTCCGGAGATATTCTCGATCTTGCCGTGCCCGAAAGGATGATCGCCGTCCGCCGGTATACTGGACGTCTTCACCGAAAACAAGGCGATGACGGCTGCCAGAAGATCAAACCCGGAGTGAATGGCCTCCGAAATGATGGAGACAGAGCCGATCAACAAGCCGACAAACAATTTCATCGCTACGAGCATCGTATTAGAAATAACGGATAGAATGGCGGTTCGTGTTTTAAGGCGTTGCGTATCCATAAGCCATTGTCTACGATATTTTTATACAAAAATCAATTTCCACAACTTGACGATCTGATAAGTCCAAATGGAAACTGCCCAGATGCAAAGTGTGCCTCCCGAATTTCTTTCCCGGCTTATCAACAGCACTGTAAAGGTCTTGATAACTTCGCTTCCTACGAAATCAGAATTATTCTTCTTTAAGAATACGAAGATCTTATTTGGAGCCAGGAGGAAAAGAATGCAGAGATTCTCTTAATTATCAGATCAAGGGAACTTGCCGACAGGTATATCAGAAATTGAAAAGAATATCGGGTACATGCGCAATAGCGGCCTCAATTCCGGGACAATAAATTTTGAAAATACTTTTTTACCTCTCTTGCTTTACTATCTCTGGAAAATCAACAATATTTCCCTTCTGTTCAAAAGCTTTCCTCAGTGAAAGTATCCGCTTGTTTATTCCTAAAAAATTGATTAATTTTAATTTTGGTTAGAAATAGGTTACACCCATAAGAAAAAGGGGTTAACGATTTCTCGCTAACCCCATAATTTTATTGGTAGCGGGGGAAGGATTTGAACCTTCGACCTTTGGGTTATGAGCCCAACGAGCTACCAAGCTGCTCCACCCCGCGACATCGCTTTATATTCAAGAACTTTTAATTTAAACCATTATCTCCAATATTTGTCAAGAAATTATTTAATTAATTTGCCGTGTTAAAATCAGGTGTACTTTGTCGTCATTCAGTCATGTATCCCATCAGGCGGTATATCAGCTTGGCTGCCATAAAATCCGGTGCAACGATACCGGGAATCGGCGCCAGTTCCACGACATCAAACCCACGAATCCGGCATGATTGTGAAACAACTTTCAGCAATTGTAATACATTTTTCCAGTAAATCCCTCCGGGCTCTGGTGTTCCCGTCGCCGGCATGATGGATGGATCAAAGGCATCCAGATCAATGCTGATATAAACGTCGCCGCTTATGTCCTTGCAAATCGTCTCGCACCAGTCCTTATTCTCCAGAACAAAGTCCGCTGAATATGACTTAACATTGCTTGCCGGTAAAAAATCACCTTCTTCTTTGCTCATACTCCGTATTCCAACCTGAACAAGCGGACAAATCTCGGAAATTCTGCGCGCCACGGAAGCATGACTGAATGGGCTTCCCTGGTAGCTGTCGCGCAGATCGGCATGGGCATCGAATTGCAGCACCATCAATTCCGGATATTTTTCTTTGACGGCGTCAACAGCGCCGAAGCTGATACTGTGTTCGCCGCCCAGCATCACGGGTATCTTCTCCATCGCCGTGATTTTGGCTATTTTCCGGCGCACGGCGCTGACCATTTGCCGGGGACCACGTGCATCAATGTTTAGAGGCTCTATTGTATGGATTCCCGCCGTATAAGTTTCTTTTTTCAGTTCTTCATCATACAATTCCATATTTGTGGAAGCTTCAATAATGGCCGCAGGCCCCCTGCGGCTTCCCGGCTGATATGTGGAGGTAAGATCATAAGGAACGGGAACTACGACAAATAATGCATCGCGCATTAAACATTCCGGATAAATTCCACCAAAATTCATTGATTAATCCTCGCTTAGTTTTTTCAGTAAAAAAAATGCCTATCAACCATTAACCTGGCCGGTAATATCCCAGACTGAAATTTCTCTTTTCATAATAGAGAAACGAATAATGACTTATCCAATCACCTAAAGCAACGAATGATTTTTTTCTCCCGGCAACAGTATAATGACGCAAAACCGGTTTATGGCAATGGCCGACAATAACGGCGTCGTAACCTTCCTGAAACTTGTCCACGGCAAAGGTTAACATTTTTTCCACAAGTATGTCACCGTCTTCCATTGTCAATTCTTTGCTAGCCACGGAACTGAAACCAGCTATAGTCCAACGAATCTGAGCAGGTATGAAACGTTGAAAATTGTAAAACAGACGGCTGCGCAAAATTTTACGGAATAGCAGATATCCCCAATTACCCTTGTCCGCCGTATCTCCATGCCCGATCAATGTCCGTATGTTATCCAGCTTCACGTCAGCCCATTCTTCGAAAACTTCCATTCCTAAAACATCTTGGAAATACTCGCGCAGGAAAAAATCATGGTTCCCTTCACTCAAATGGATACGGATTCCGGCTTTTTGCAGTTCAATTAATTTATTAATGATCAGTTTAAATTCCGGATTAATCTTACTTTTACTGCATAGCCAGAAATCGAATAAATCCCCTGCTATATAAAGATCGTCAACGTAAATTGTTTTGCCGGCCTCTGTCTTTTTATCCGGAAGATGCAACTTTACTTTTCCGTCCTTTATATCATCGAAAAAACGCATTAGATATCGGTACCGCTCATCAGCAGCACATTTTAAATGAACATCAGAGATAAAGATTGCTTTCATTATCCGGAATCTAAAAAAGTTTATTTGGTTAGTCCTTATCGGAAATTACAGTCCAGGTCAACATTCCTGTTGCCCAATTTATTAATTGATTCTTGTTATATCCGTTTTTTTTTGCTAGCTTGCAGCCAACCTTTCCCATATTCCAATAAGTTTTGAAGGCGAAATAATGACAAAAGAAAAAGAAGCGATAAAACGAGCTAAAGAAGTTTTGACAATTGAAGCTCAAAGTATTCTTAAATTAATTGACAAGATTAACGGAAATTTTTCGCGTGCCGTAGATTTGATTTACAAATCAAAGGGCCGGGTAATTATCACCGGGATCGGCAAATCCGGTTTAATCGGCCATAAAATTGCCGCCACTCTCACAAGTACCGGCACACAGGCTCTCTTTCTTCATCCTGTAGAAGGCATTCACGGCGATCTGGGTATCGTCACGAAAAAAGATGTTTTATTGGCTATTTCCAATAGCGGTGAGACCAGAGAACTTATTCCGATCATTAGCTCCGTCCGTCATATCGGCGCTTCTGTTATCTCCTTTACCGGGAACATTTCATCGAGTCTGGCCGAAGCAAGCGATATCACTATTGATGTTTCCGTGGAAAAAGAAGCCTGCCCTTTCGGCCTTGCCCCGACATCCAGCTCGACGGCAACTCTGGCCATGGGCGATGCACTGGCCATAGCACTTATCGACAAACGGAAATTCCAGGAAAAAGATTTTTATAAATTCCATCCGGGAGGAAGCCTGGGTTCGAGGTTGAAAGCCACGGTAGGCGATGTCATGATCGTGGGCAAACAAATTCCGCGGGTATTTACGGGAGCAGATGCCCGCGAAGCAATTCAGGAAATTGATCATAAAAATGTCGGCTTTGTACTGATCACTGATAAAAAGAATAAACTCCTCGGAATTTTAACCGATGGCGATGTTCGCCGTCTGATCAGCAACGGTGTACCTTTTGATGGAAAAACAATTGACGATATAATGACCCGCAATCCCAAGACCATAGACGAAACCGCTTCCCTGGCCGAAACTATTCAACATATGCAAAAAGATGAAATCACCGCTTTAGCCGTCATTAACAAGACAAAAGAACTCAAGGGTTATCTCCACATGCATGATATTCTGGGCCGGGGAGGATCGATCAATATTTCCCTGAATTGTTAGCGGAAGGAGGTGTGAGACACTCCTTCTTTTTTGGCCTTAATCAACAAAACCGTTGATAAAGCTCTAGGCATAATTAATGCGTCTATCCAAGCGAAAACTGCGTACAATCTATTGCACCACTTAAAAAGGCCGGCTATACTATTTAATTGTAATTGTGTTTCTTTGGCACGTTTTTTTCGGGTAAACTCTTGAAAGATGGAAGCACATCCCGTAACAAGCAGCATGGTAATTTTTTCCAACGGCCCCAAAACTTTTCTAATGTAAACAGGATAAAAACCGGCTTCCTTCAACAGCGAAATAATCTTGGAAATTTCATATCGTCGATAGTGTTCAACAAAACGGTCGTCATGAGAAAAATAAAAATGACGATGGGGAAAAGTGACAATCAATACACCGTTTGGTTTTGTCACCCTTGCTATATTCATGAGAGCTTTCCTGTCATCCTTAAGATGTTCTAAAACCTCTGAGGAAATCACATGGGAAAAAGATTGATCTTTGAAGGGCAAATTCATGGCGTCAGCGACTATATAATGACCCTTAACGTGTATCTTCTTCAGCATCTCGAGAGCTGTAGCGGAAATGTCCGTATATACGACATCTTCCCATGAAGTCAGTACCGGAGAAATACCACTACCCGTTTCGAGAACGAGTTCTTTTTTTTCATCACGCATTGCCCTTTCGACGGCACGCTTTCTGAGAAGATAGTTGTACAGGTGATTCTTTAATGTGACGTATTTTTCGTTTTCAAAAAAATCCTGAAATCTATTTGTATTTACAGATGCCATTAATGCCTTTCGGGAAACAGCGATGTTTTAATAATTCCCATTTTAGCCATACGATATTTCATCGCGGTGTTAAGACAGCCACATCCATATTTTACGCTGCGGCTGAAGTTAATTGACGATGCCTCGGTAAAATATTTTGTCGGACAACTAACCTCGGCAAGAGTATATCCAAACCAGATAATCTGGGCAAGTATTTGATTGTCAAACACAAAATCATCGGAATTGGACTTTAAAGGCAATTTTTCCAGCAGTTCCCTGGAAAAGGCCCGATATCCCGTATGGTATTCTGAAAGTTTGGCCCTAAGAAGCACATTTTCAACAAGGGTAAGAAATCGGTTGGCAACATATTTCCATAGCGGCATGCCGTTTTTTACCGCATCGCCTCCGAGAATTCTTGACCCTAAAACACAATGATAAAGGCCGTTTCCGATCATCGAAGCCATAGCGGGAATTAGCTGCGGCGTATACTGGTAATCCGGATGCACCATGATTATTATGTCCGCTCCTTCTTCCAGCGCTATCTTATAGCAGGTTTTCTGATTGGCTCCATATCCACGGTTCTTATCATGGACATGAACCCTGGTTTGGGGAAGTTTGGCGGCAATAGCCGATGTGTCATCACGGCTGGCGTCATCTACCAGAATCACTAAATCGACGATTTCCTGCGCCATGACCTCGTCATAGGTCATTTTCAGTGTCTGTGCTGCATTGTAGGCAGGCATTACAACGATAACTTTTTTATTTTTAAACATTCTTATGTCTCCAATTGATTATTTTATATAACAAAATTAATCTCTTGTCTACAAATGGATGATCAACTACTTTCTTCTCTCTGTAACATTTATTTATGAGGCAACAGGTATAAAAAACTAAGAACATGTTTCTGACTGATCATAAAAGAAAAAAGGGATTAACGATTGATCGTCAACCCCTGGTTTTAAAATGGTAGGCGGTACTGGGATTGAACCAGTGACTTCTACCGTGTGAAGGTAGCACTCTCCCGCTGAGTTAACCGCCCAAGTGCCGTTTGATATAGCCTAAAGTTACCTCTATTTCAAGGAAAATATAATTTCCCGTCACCATGTCCAACGTTTCTAATTCGACGGGAAAAGCAGCATCAAATCCTGTAAGGGGTAATCTATATTATCGGAGACAACAAATGAGACATCAAAATTGTTTTCATGTTTACAACTTTTTTTCGGGAGACATTCCGTCAATATTGGATTTAATTTTGATGGGGAAAAATGATCTAAAAAAGAAAAACTTTTCTCATAGCTATAAGTAAAGACACTGGAAAGACTTCGTGATTAATTACCTGGAAGGCCGAGAGACTGAATCAACAAGTCCTTTTTCCTGAGCAAAGCGGAGAAGAGCCATGCGGCTTTTTAGTTTCAATTTTTCGTACATATTATGCAGATGAACTTTAACTGTACCCTCGCTTATACACATTTTTTCACCGATAGCTTTATTGCTGAGTCCTTCCGACACCAGATACAGGATCTCAATTTCACGCGGAGTGAGGTGAGATGCGAGATCGCGGGCGCCGGCTTCTCGTCGCAAGAGTTTCTCCAATGACAGCCGGGCCGCACGTCGCTCCATCCATTGTTCGCCGCTATGCACTTTGCGGACGCACTGTAATAAAAGATGAGGGTCCATTTCTTTAAGGACGATGCCCGCAACACCCGCACGAATTGTATCCATAAGCTGATTTTCATCGACCTCCTCTGCATAGAAAACTATGCGGGTCGGAAGTAGCGTGTCGGCCAACAGTTCACGGGCAATTGATAAACTGTCTTTTCCGGGAATGTTTGTAGCCAGTACGAGCACATCGGGGCGGTATAAACGCACGGCTTCTATAGTTTCTACAGCATTGCTGCATAAAGCTACCACATTGAAATCTTCTTTTGTTTGAAAAAAATTCCCTAATCCTTGCAACATAAGAGGGTGATGATCAGCTAAAACCAGTTGAATGTCCATTCCACATGCTCCCTTCAATTAAGGACAAAACGCCAATACAGACGGGCTAAAGAAAGTATCCACTGTAATCTACCCTATTTTTGTCTTGAAATTATAATCATAGGGGTGCGTTTTCCCATCTTTCCAACTAAAATTCGATAATAAAAAGGAACCGTTCAGGATGCAAATGACTACCAGACCATTTTTACACGGATATCCCCAGTTTTAACGATTCACATTTATATTTTTGCAAACAGTAACATACATTTGCTATTTTTATGCAATGATAAAAACTTAAATTATTTATTTTCAGCTTTTTTGCATTCATTTGCAACATTGACTTAACTTATTGCAGAATTGATTTTATCTTTTCTTTTATTTTCTAAATCGGTAAAAATGTGGAATACTATAATGTTTTTAAGCATTCCCCAAAATATAAATTTATTATTTTTATATCAACGGCTAATGGAAATTCATTATAATCCATGTTATTTTGTAACATATAACCAACTATATCAATATATTTTCTCGTAGCTGCTACAATATTTTTATGTTGTGCTTCAGAGAGAGTCTTTTGATCAACTTGCAACATCAATGCCATTATCATCCTGAATAAAGCAGGTGTACTGAAAAACATCTGTATATTAACAGGAATATTCGAATAACTAATCAATTGCTGTTTTCTTTTTATTAAGGACTTGCCGGTGAAATATCTCAATCTCATGCAGCAATGTTTGAACATAAAATTTTTCTTTACTGTTAAAGTAAAGTCATATTGAACTTTTGCCCTGCCGGAGAGTTTGGCAATTTCATTGACGGTAACATCTTTGATACCATTGACAAAAAAGAGACTGCGCGCTGATTCAAGGATAAGCATTCTACCATTATCCTTTCTATGTCCCTACGCTCTAAAATCTCTATATCTTACTCATTATTATTGGCAAAAGCATCCTTGCTAAAATTAAAATGACCCTTGGCCATTATATGACCACAGGTTTGAAGGACTTTTAAATCAATTAATTACCTATGTCAAGAGAAATAGATTCGATTTACAAATACTTGATAATTATCGATTATTTTGTTTCGCCAATTTTCATTGGGAGAAGTGTTATTTCCACGATAGATTTATTTACCGGCTGGTTTTCAGCATGCTCAAAGTTACAGATACATTCTTCTGAAATTCCAGGCTGCCGGGATTTAAATGTAAAGACTGCTGAAAATGTTCAAAACCTTCTTTAATTTTTCCTGCCTTTACTAAAGCTATGCCTAAATTATTATGTACATCAGCATCATCCGGATTAATTTTCAAAGACTCTTTGAAGTGATCTGCAGCTTCCTGAAACCTGTTCTTTAAAATCAGGACAATTCCAAGATTATATTGAGCCTCTGCCGATTTTTTATTAATTTGCAGAGCCTTTGTATAGCAATTTATCGCCTCATCCAGTTTGCCCATTTTTTGCAAGACATTACCGGCATTAGTATAAGCTGAATCATATCGTGGATTAATTTTTAAAGCCATATGGTAATAATACAAAGCTTTTTCATATTCGCCAGATTGAGATATTGCATAACCTGCCATATTATACGCACGATAGTTTTTCCAGTTAAATGATAGGGCATGTTCGAACAAAGACAGAGTGTTTTTCCAAACTTCAACTTGATGGTAAGTCGAATACATAATAATAGGAATATAAAAGGCTATTGCCAATATCATGATCGTTTTTCCATATTTAATAGTTTGTAATCTTTGTGTTATCATCCAAGAAACACCTATAAAAATTCCTATTAAAGGGATGTAAGTATATCTATCTGCCATTGCTTGCGAACCAACCTGTATTATTCCAATAACCGGAATAAGCGTTCCCAAAAACCAAAACCAGCCTACAGCTAAGTAGGGCTGCTTTTTAATCCTGATTATCACTAATGCCGTTATTGATAAAAACAACAGAACAGAACCGGTTATTTTAAGTAATTCGAAATTTGTCGGATAAGGGTAAAAGACACCTAATTGCTGAATATAAAATGTTTTCTCTAAATATCCAGCATAGGAATTAAAAGCATTTAAGATACGGGAAGCAAATGAAATATTCTCAAAGGAAACGACTGCCTCATATCTACTTTGTGCTATATAAGTTATAATACAAGAAAAAAATGTAACAACAAATAAAGGCAGCTTTTCCAAGATCAGGAAAGAAAAAGATTTTTTCTCAGTATTGAGACCATTAGCAGGTACAACTTGTGCTAACTCGATTCGCCCCAAAGGCCAGTAATCCATTAATAACAATGCAAATGGCAAGGTAACAAGCATTGGTTTGGCCATCAAGCCAAGAACAAAGAAAAAGAATACCAGCAAATAATTTTTCCAGTCAGGTTTTTTTATATAATGAACGTAACTCCACATTGTCAGAAACCAGAAGAAAGCGCTTAAAACATCTTTTCGTTCCGACACCCAAGCCACTGATTCCACATGTAAAGGATGCAATGCAAACAATGCTGCAACGAAGGCGCTGCGGTAAAGAGCACCAGTCATTTTACTAAGCAAAAAAAACAAAAGAAGTGTATTAAAAATATGGAATAAGAGATTCGTAATATGGTAGCCACCGGCATTAGGATTATACAAATTATAATCCAGGATCAAGGACAACCAGGTTAGCGGATGCCAATTGGCAAAATCCATTGAACGAAACGCCCAAAAAAAGCTGTCTAAAGAAAGTTTTTTCGACGATAGAGAAATGTATCGTGCATCATCATACGCTACAAATTCAAAGCTGGAAACTTGCCAATAAATTATGAGGATCGAACAGATGAGTGAAAAAGATAAAAATATTTTAATTAGAGTCTTTTTATGCACCGTCATCTTATTAAATTATCCCAATCATTTACTTTTTTGACTAGCACCTTTGCTGATTGTCCGAAAATGATTTTCAGCGGCTTTATTATTTTTCAAAGCATAAGCTTCAGCAATAATATTATATGCGGGCAGCAAATTATAATTTAGTCTCAACACCTTTTGGGCTTCTTTAATCGCTGCGTTCGGCTGCTTTTTTTTAATCAGTATTGCACAATGAGTTAGACGAAATTGTGTATCATTCGGTTGAAGAGAAAGAGCTTTCCGCGACATTTCTTCAGCTTTTTCTAAAGCTCCTTCTTCCATCAAAATAGTTGCAAGCCGGTCAAAACTTAGTGGAATATAAGAATAAGGGGGACAAAAATTTATTGATTTTAATAAATAATTTCGAGCTTCTTTATTATTACGAGTAATAAAATAATATTCCCCGATGCATCCATAAGTTAAACTTTTCTTATTAATAAGTCCCGATTCATACGATTTTATAGCTTGTTGTAATTCTTTCAACGCTTCCGGCAGACGACCGGAAAGAAAAAGAGCAACAGCCAGGCACTGGCGAGGATGATGCAGACGAGGTGATTTCTCCACATTATCACTCCATAGAGAAATCTCGTCTCTCATGATATTATTTTGAATATACACAGTCATGGATAGTATTATTATTATAGAAGTAACTGCAGCCACAAGAGAATAAAACACTATTTTTTTTTGATAAAAATAATCCAATCCCTGAATCATCAAAAAAGCTAAGGGAATAAATAAGAACATAGACGGCAGATAGTTCCTATGCTCAAAAATCAGCTCCAACGAAAATATCGAACCTTCGATGACATGGTTCAAGAAAAAAAATAATACGCAGAATGTTATCAAGGGATATTTTTTTGCTTTAATGAAACTGATTACAATAATCAATATAATGGTTAAAATTGCGGCTGCAGTTGTCCAGGGATCGAACAAACTCTTTGATATTTCTATGTCATGGATTATCGTCAATCGTGAAGTTACAGGGTAAAAAAGCAATGAAATATAAAATAAAATAACTCGCGGCTCCGTCAGAAGCCTTTCTTTCAGCGTAAAGGGCCTCAAATCATATTCTTTGCTAAAACCGGAGAAATCGTAAAACAACAGCGCGGCTATAAATAAAATAATTAACGGTATGATTATAAATTTAATATTTCTTTTAATATTTTCTTTTGTTAAGCCTTGAATAAAGAATAAATCATACAAAAAAATACTGGCGGGCAGCATTGCCGCATTTTCCTTTGTACCAATTGCCAAAACCATTGATGTCACACACAAAATAATAAAAATTATAGATTTTGCTGTTTTATCTGATGTCCGAAATTTCAGGTAGAAATACATGGACATTATGTAAAAAAGGGCAACCATACTGGCCATGCGCTGAACGATATAAGTAACAGCGGTTACCTGAACCGGATTTATCGCCCAGAACAGAGTTGCCAGCAAAGCAATGGAATAAGAATGCTTTCCATACCTTTCTTTCAAGAGAGGCAACTTTAATGTGTTGATAATAAGTAAAAATAGAAATATTGCGGATAAATAATGGACTAGAAAATTAACAACATGATAGCCGAAAACATCCAATCCTCCCCAATAGTAATTAAGAGCAAAACTTAAATAGGAAACAGGTCGCGATATGCGGTTGTTGCCCATGATTCCGAAAGAAATTTTTTTTATATTTTCCCAGGTAAATTGATTAACTTTGATATTAGCATTCTCGGTTATGTTATCATAATCATCAAAATGCCAGGAACAATTGAAACTGTTGCTGTAAGATAAAAGCAAAATTAATAATAATGATATAATAGCAAAAAAATAACGCCAGTTCATTTGTTGACTGACATTTGTAATTTTAAAATCAGGTTCACAAATTTTCATAATTTATTTCAGATGTTTTATAAAAAAGGGGCGAAAGATTAATACCCTCACCCCTTTTTTATAATGGTTTATTGAAACAACACTCTTACGGCGTAATGCCACCGGCCGAATCAACAGTGTATGTTGATGTACCACTCGAATGAGTAGCTGTCATTGTCAAACCACCGATTGTACCTGCTGTTATAGCGGGAGTTACACCGTTAGTAGTTCTGTAACCATAGCTGTTCAAAATAGCAGTTGTGGCGGTACCGGTGGGGCTATCGCTAAAGAAGGCCTGTGCTGCTGTGTACATTTGCTTTACATCGGATTTTGCGGATGCATTATAGCCCCTTATTCTGTAAGC
The DNA here is from genome assembly GCA_039679455.1 of Smithella sp. Taxonomy (GTDB): domain Bacteria; phylum Desulfobacterota; class Syntrophia; order Syntrophales; family Smithellaceae; genus MVRV01. The sequence goes on from JBDKUX010000162.1 coordinate 13,836, forward strand.
GGTAAACTGCGGAATGGCGATGGCGGCCAAGATACCGATGATGGCGATAACGATCATCAATTCAATCAGGGTGAAACCTTTTTGTCCATTTTTACGAAACATTTTTAACATGTTATCCTCCTTAAATATAATTACTTTGATTTTTTAATGGCTTTTTATTACATAGTTCAGTAATTCTTTTTCCGTTTTTTTTAAATTAGCTCCATCACCTCCTCAAAATTAATAAATACATCGATTTTTTATTTTGCGATTTTGGGGATCTAAAAAGCAATTCATGTGCCAGACAATCTAATTATTATTTAATGTCTTAAAAAGGCCTGATTTTTAAATAATTTTCTCCTATAAATATTTTTACATACAAATATGTTAATAAAAAAAGTTTCAAAAAGTTTAGAAAACGGGTGATTTTCACCGTATGACCGTCAAATTCCTCTTTCATGAAGCATCTTCGCCGTTTCCTTCCCAATAATGACGGCAAATATTTCCTGTCGGATTTAGCTATTTCACATGGCAATAAAATATGATAGGGATTGTCATATAAATCTATGGAGAGCAAAATGTACGAGGTTACGATAATCAAATCATTTTCAGCGGCGCATATGCTGAAAGCCATAGGTGGAAAATGCGAAGAATTACATGGCCATAACTTTAAGGTGGAAGTGACTGTGGCTGCACAGGATCTAAACAAGTCAGGAATATCGATTGATTTCCGTAATGTAAAAGAATGGCTTCAGGAAATACTCGACAAGTTGGATCATAAGCATCTGAATGAATTCCCTTCTTTTGTCGGGGAGAATCCCTCTTCCGAAAATATTGCTTTGTACATACATAAAGAAATGAAATTAAAAACCCGACAGGCCGAAATTAAGGTAGCCCGTGTTAAAGTCTGGGAATCGGAAAATGCTGCGGTAACGTATATAGAAAATGATTGACATTCAAAACCAAAAAGATTTCCGCAATATTGATATCAAAAAGGTTGGCGTTAAAAATATCAAGTATCCTATTATTGTTCTTGACCGCGCCCGTGGAACACAGCCTGTAAATGCAACGATAAACATGTATGTCAATCTGCCGCATCATTTCAAAGGCACACATATGAGCCGATTTGTGGAAGTGCTTAATGAATTTAAAGGGCAGATCAGTATTAAAACTTTTCAAACAATATTGGGAAAAACCCGCCAGAAATTGCATGCGCAGTCTGCGCATATGGAAATTGAATTTCCGTATTTTATGCAGAAAACGGCTCCCGTATCGCATGCCAAAAGTTTTATGGAATACCGCTGCCTTTTTGCCGGAGAAAATAATGTTGACCAAACCGATTTTCTGGTCGGAGTTATAGTTCCGGTTACCACATTATGTCCCTGTTCCCGCGAAATCAGCAAATTCGGTGCGCACAACCAGCGCAGCATTGTTACGGTAAAACTGCGTTTTAAAAAATTTTTCTGGATTGAAGACATTATCAAAATCGTGGAAGAATCGGCCAGCGGTGAGGTGTATTCTCTCCTGAAACGCGTCGATGAAAAATATGTTACTGAAAAAGCTTACAAAAATCCTAAATTTGTAGAGGATGTCGTCCGGAGCGTCGCGGTAAAATTAAACGCCGATGATAATTTTGTCTGGTACAGTGTTGAAGCGGAAAATTTTGAAAGTATCCATAACCACAGCGCCTATGCCTATGTAGAGAAAGGATGAACTCATGGCATCCACAAAGTCAGACCGTTTTTTTAATCTGTATAACCAGGGTTTTATCCGCACTGCTGTCTGCATTCCGGAAGTCAAGGTCGCCGATACATTTTTCAACACAAAAAAAACTATTGAATTGGCAAAGATAGCTGCTTCCCGCAGGGCAATTTTAGCCGTTTTCCCGGAACTGGGTCTGTCCGCCTATTCTAATGATGATCTATTCCATCAGGATGCTCTTCTGGCAAGCGTTCAGGAAGCCCTTGTAACCATTAAGAAAGCTTCCGAAAAAATCAATCTGATTATGGCGGTGGGAGCGCCTCTGCAAATCGATTGCCGGCTTTTTAATTGTGCCGTTGTTTATTACCATGGTCAAATAATTGGCGTTGCCGTCAAATCTTATTTACCCAATTATCGTGAATTTTACGAAGGAAGGCAATTTACACCCGCCTCAGCCGCACTTTCGGGTAAAATAGCACTAGCCGGACAAAAAGACATTCCTTTCGGCGCTGACATAATTTTTAAAGCAGCCAACATAAATAATTTCAACTTCTTTCTGGAAATATGCGAGGACTTATGGGTTCCCATTCCTCCATCCAGCTTTGCTTCCATGGCCGGAGCTACCGTCATCGGCAATCTTTCGGCCTCCAACATAACCATAGGAAAATCCGAATACCGCCACCAACTGGCTGCCAATCAGTCGGCGCGCTGTGTTGCCGCTTATTTGTATGCAGCTGCCGGCTACGGTGAATCTACAACCGATCTGGCCTGGGACGGCCATGCCATGATTTATGAAAACGGCAATATGCTTGCGGAATCGGTCCGCTTTGCACAGCAGGCGCAGATCATTTACAGTGATATAGATCTGGATCGCCTGGCGCAGGACCGGATGCGATTGAATTCTTTCAGTCAAAATACAGCAACCCATAAGGAAAAGCTCTCCTCATTCCGTAAAGTTGAATTTGATGTAGACATTCCTCAGGGGCAACTTCTGCTGGATAGAGAATATCCCCGGTTTCCTTACATTCCCGCCGATCCATCCAAGCGCGATTTGCGCTGTTATGAAGCCTATAATATCCAGGTACAGGGACTTGCCAAACGTCTTCGGTCTTCGGGCATCAACAACGTTGTTATCGGAATTTCCGGAGGACTCGATTCCACACACGCCCTTATTGTCGCCGCAAAAACAATGGATCTATTGGGCCTACCACATTCCAACATTAAAGCTTATACGCTGCCCGGTTTTGCTACGACATCAAAAACATACAATAACTCCCTTAAACTGATGAACGCTTTAAACGTCGAAGCCAATGAAATTGATATTAAGCCGGCCAGTCTGCAAATGTTTAAAGATATAAAACATCCTTATGCCCATGGTAAGGAAATATACGATATCACTTTCGAAAATGTACAGGCCGGACAACGCACCGCTTATTTGTTCCGTCTGGCCAATATGAGAGCGGCGCTGGTAGTGGGCACCGGAGATTTGAGCGAGCTGGCCCTGGGCTGGAGCACATACGGCGTCGGCGATCACATGTCTCATTACAATGTGAACGCCAGTGTACCCAAAACCCTCATTCAGCACCTGATCCGCTGGGTTGCGGGAAGCAATCAATTTTCGCCGGAAGTTTCCAAAATTCTGATGGATGTACTGGATACAGAAATCTCTCCGGAACTCATTCCGGGCGAATCAGGTACAGACCCTCACCAGAAAACGGAAGATTTCATCGGACCATACGAACTACAGGATTTTAATAACTTTTATATAACACGTTTTGGATACAGACCCGCTAAAGTAGCTTTTCTGGAATACTGCACCTGGAAAGACAAAAACCGGGGAGTTTGGCCGGACATCCCCGCCGATAAAAGGAATGCTTATTCTCTAAAAGAGATTAAAAAATGGCTGTATGTTTATTTATACCGGTTTTTTAAAACATCCCAATACAAACGTTCCTGTGTACCCAACAGTCCCAAAGTCGGTTCCGGGGGATCACTGTCGCCGCGCGGCGATTATCGGGCGCCCAGCGACAGCGAACCGGATGTCTGGCTTAAAAACTGGGAAATAATTCCCGAGGATAATGGTTAAGCGCTTGAATCATATAAAGATTTTGATGATTATTTTTTCTGCAAAGCTTTTTTTAACTTTTCCGCAAGCATTCCTGTTCCACTTTCAACCGGTTTTTCCTCATACACAACACTGAATTCACGCCCCGAACTATCATTTCCCAAATAATCCGCCAAAACCTCACGGCTATGAACATCTTCGTGGCAATAAGCACAAAGATTTTCCCAATTACTCCCGTCAGCCGGATTGTTGTGATGATCGCCGTCTTTATGATGTACAGTCAAAAGGTGTCTGTTGGAACCGGTAAATTCACGGCCGCACCGGGCACAGACCAGACCGTGAATGGCTAAAGATTTTTCCCGGTAATCCTCGCCTGCCGGTGGCTTCTGGGCTGCTTTCATCTGCCTTACAGAATCCTGCACAGATTTGTTTGCATCTCCCGAAGCGGCCGGTTTTTTGTCAACTTTGACTTTGCCCCATTTACTGCTGAATGTTAATTTAGCCATAAAGCATCAAAATCTCTATGTCTTTTTCCCCGAAAGGACATTAAGAAAAACACTGATCCCTTTCGCCACGGCAATGGCATTTTTAACAGTTCGAAGAGCCGGCGACCGCACGATTTTCGGTGCAACATTATGAATGCTATCGGCAACATCCGTCATCACTATATGAAAACGGTCAATCGTTGAGGAAATATTTTGAATTTCCCGACTAACAGCGGTTGTGGAATTGTTTATATTCGTTGTAATTTCTTCCAGATTTTTCAAAATCACCGGCAAATTTGAATTTAATGTTTCCAGGGTTACCGCAACATTTTGAATTGCTCGCCACAGATTAATAAGAACCGGAATACAAAAAATTACCAACACGAGCACGGCAATGCCCAAGATTAATAGACCAACATCGAGATTCATGAATTGCTCCTAATCTTTAATAGCCCCATATTAAACGTATTACCCTCAAAGATAATCGTTTACACCGGTTTCTCTGTTTTCTCCTCTCGATAAGCCTCAACCCCGGCATCAATAGCCTTCTTCAGCTTATTTTTACTATCATGAACAATATCAGATCCCTGCTGAGCAAGATCGGCGACCTTTCCTTCCACTTCTTCCACTTTTTCCTTGGCCGATGCTTCCAGATTCTGTAAACGTTTTACTGCCGCTTCGTATGCCTGCTTGCTTTTATCTACTGCTTTTTCGTATTCTTCCCTCGCCTTCTCCAGAACATCTTCTGTTTTGCGGGCAATATCTTCCCGTGTTTCTTTGCCGCTTTTCGGCGCAAACAAAATACCTAAAACTGCGCCAACCAGTCCACCGATAATTAGACCTTTCAGTAAATCGCCGTTATTTTCTGACATAAGGCACCTCCTTCTTAAGTATTTTATCATTATTATTTATTATACTAGCTCTTTTTTTTAAAGCAACACATACTTGCCGAACATGCCTGCTTAAGTGTAAATTTATTTTTATCTTGATTATCCATTTTTAAATTGATTAGATACTCAAATATTTTTTAGAATATTTTTTGTCATATCAAGGAGCTTCTTCTATGACCCAGCCAAATCTGCCAGCAATAATGATGAACCCGAGCTTTTACCCGCATAAACCCGCCAGCGTCGAGCTTGTGCAAACCCATATATCCTATGTGTTTATTGCCGGCGATATTGTTTACAAGATCAAGAAACCGGTTGATTTCGGTTTTCTCGATTTCACGAATATTGAAAAGAGGAAGTTTTATTGTGATGAAGAACTTCGATTGAACAGGCGCCTTGCCCCCAGCATCTACCTTAATGTCGTCCCTATATCGCAGGATTCAACAAATAATATCATGATCGGCGGCGGAGAAAAAATAATTGATTACGCCGTGTGCATGAAGAAATTGCCCATGGACAGAATGTTAAAAACTCTATTGGCCAACGGCGAAGCGGATGAAAAAATAATAGACGCCGTCGCCGATAAAATAGCCTCTTTTCACATGGTTGCCGAAACCGGCGGGCATATCGACGAAATGGGCAGCATTGCCACAATCCGCCGCAACCATGAAGAAAACTTCACGCAAACCGTGAATTATATAAATGTAACTATACCCGGGTACCAGTACAATTTTATCAAAGAATACGTTGATAACTTTTTAACTGAAAAAAAGGCGTTATTGGAAAGAAGAGTGGTCGATCATAAAATCAGAGACTGCCACGGTGATTTACATCTGGAACATATCTGCATTGCCGACGAAATAATTATTTTTGACTGCATCGAATTTAATGAGCGCTTCCGTTGCGGTGATGTAGCTGCCGAAGTCGCTTTTCTAACAATGGACCTCGATTACAACGGTTATCCTGAGCAGGCCGAATCTTTTGTAAAATCCTATCTGAAGTATTCGGGCGATACGGATATTCTCTCGCTGCTCAATTTTTACCGTTGTTACTATGCTTATGTCCGGGGAAAAGTAACCAGTTTCCGGCTTGATCAAAAAGACCTTCCTGAACACGAACGCTCGCAAATCACCAAAACTGCCAAGCGCTATTTTGATTTGGCCTATACGTATGCCGCACATCTGGAAAAGCCTGTTTTGATTTTAACCGCCGGCCTGATGGGTTCCGGGAAAAGCTATCAGGCCCGTCATCTGGCCGCCCGCTTGGGCGCCCGTGTAATCCGCACCGATGTTCTCCGCAAGGAGATGCTCAACATTAAACCTGCCGAACGGCATCATGAAGACTTTGGTCAGGGAATCTATTCCGATGATATTTCCCGCCGCACCTACGACAGAATTTATGAGCTCGCAGAGGCGGAAATAAAATTAGGCAAATCCGTAATTCTTGATGCATCCTTTAAACGCCGCAGTGAACGGCAAAAAGCCGTTCAAATGGCGCAAAGGCTTCATATCCCTTTTTATATAATTGAATGCACGTGCCGTGATGAAATTGTCAAAATGAGGCTGGATAAGAGGTCACAGGAAAAAAATAACGCTTCCGATGGCCGCTGGGAAATATACGCATCGCAAAAGAACGATTTCGATGAGATTAATGAAGTGGCGGCAGACAACTATTTTAAAATTGACACATCGGAAGATCCGGAAATTCTGAGACAGGAAATCATTCGGGAAATTAATTTAAGAAGCAAGTCGGCTTGATCCGGAAAGCAGAGCAGTTTGTTTTCTCTTAAGTCATATTTCCTGTTGTTCATGGCGGGAAACATGACTTAAGCTGCGTTTGGAGTTTTATTTTTTCTTCTGTGCGCTGTCCTTTTTTAACTCTTTTGCTTCTTTTAACTTTTCCTCCTCCACAATCTTTCTTTTTGTTTCTTCGATATAGTATTCCACCTTGTAGTCAAGACCTATATTCGGATAATTGAACGTAATCGTCTCAAACCGGCTTAAAGCAGCCTGATATTTTTTTTGCCGGAAATAGAACTTGCCGACATAAAATTCATGTTCGGCTATATCCTGGTTGCATTCACGCAGCAGCTTACCCGCAGCCAGGGCAAACCTGCTGTCGGGGAAACGGGCGATCAGTCTTTCAAATTCCTTCTTCGCTTTGATTGTTTCTGTTTGATCACGGTCAATTGACTCCTTATGGTTGTAGTGACACACGCCGATCTGATAAATAACATACGGGATATTCTCGTTGGTCGGGTGCATATTGAGAAATTCACTGTAGGCATTTTCCGCTTCAACGTATTCTTTATCCGTAAAGAACGAATCAGCGATACCCAGTTCAGCCAGTATAGCCAGATCACTTAAAGGATGTTCATCTTTCAGCCGCGTAAAATATTCCCGGGCCTTTTTATAATTGCCGTCCTGAAACTCGGCGGAACCCCGGACATAAAGCGCCTCCGGTGTATTTCTAACCAGCGAATCTTTTTTAAATAAAGATAATATGGATGAAAGAGAGCAACCGCTCAAACAAAAAAGCACTAATAATATACAGGCAACTATTCTAAGCCGAACTTTATTTTGCTCCATCTTGCTTTATAGACCCTTCTTAATGAAATCTTCCAACCGCTCTTTGGGCGCAAGGCCAATAAGAGTATCCAGTATTTTTCCATCCTTGAACAGAATAAGCGTGGGAATGCTGCGCACATTGTAATTTTGCGCCGTTTTTTGACTGTCATCAACATTTAATTTCATAACTTTGATGCTGTCCTTAAATTGATCAGCCAGTTCTTCCACAATCGGACCGACGGCTCTGCACGGACCGCACCAGGGCGCCCAAAAGTCAACCAGTACCGGTTTACTGCTCTTCAGCACCTCTGCGTCAAAATTATCGTCAGTGGCGGCAGTTACATATTGACTATCCATAACAGGCATCCTCCTTCTTTTTTTGTTATCAGGTTTTATGTCATAATGGATTAATAAATGTCAATTGCTATTTAACGGCACTTTTTGATTGCCAAATAGTCGTTTGTTTTATATTAAACAACTACTTTTATGTCATAATCCGTCAATTAAGGGCAACATGCGCCAATCGAGCAATGGTATAACTTTTATATAAGGGAAAATCATGGGTCTTCTGGGAGTTATTTCCGGAACAATAGTTGTGGGAAAAAGTGATTTACTGAAATGTAGTAAAACACTAAATGTAAGCAATGAATACGGCAAATCATGCGTCCTGGTCACAGATAAAATTGTCCTGCTTACCCGGCATGGCAATGATCCCCGGCAGCATATTCCGCCCCATTTAATCAACCACCGCGCTAATCTAAAAGCCCTGAAAGATCTAGGTGTGTCCGAAGTGGTGGGAATAAATTCCACAGGCTCTTTAAAAACTGATTTATGCCCGGGAATGATCGTCATTCCCGATGATTTTATTACACTTACGGAAACTCCCACCATTCATCAAAACAAAGCCGTTCATGTAGTTCCGTCCTTGAATGAAAATGTGCGGCGGAAGCTGATTGCTGCGGCCAATAATTGTCAAATCCAGTTTGTCGAAAAAGGGGTCTACTGGCAAACCACCGGGCCGCGCCTGGAAACCAGGGCGGAAATACGTATGATGGCTAATTTTGCAGATATCGTCGGTATGACGATGGCCAGTGAGGCGGTAATTGCGCTGGAGTTAGGTTTGCCCTATGCTTCTGCCTGTTCAATTGATAATTTTGGAAATGGATTACTGGAAAAGCCTCTGAATCTGAAGGAAATAACCGCCGGCGCCAGGAAAAATGCCGATTTAATGATACGCCTCTTACAAGGCTATCTGGAAATAAATTCTTAAAAGAATATTATTTCATAACCCATCTTGAACATGGAGTGATTTCATGAAATTGCCCTTGTTTATCATAATAATATTCAGTTTCATACTTTTTCCGGTTGCAGTCGTTGCCAGCGACAACCAATTAGTTGTCGTATCTTCATACGCCACATCGGTGGAAGACCAGGATCAGGGGGTCAAAACAAACCTGCAAATCGCCTGCCGCAAGCTCAACGGCTACATTATAATGCCGAAAGCTCTGTTCTCCTTTAACAATGTTGTCGGTGAAGGATCGGCAAAAAACGGCTATGTTAACGGCCGTGTATTGTATAGAGACGAAGCAAGGTGGGAGCCGGGCGGTGGTTTGTGCCAGGTATCAACAACGCTCTTCAATGCTCTTTTGGCGGCTGGTTTCAATATTATCGAACGGCATCGCCATCTCCGGCCCGTAACTTATGCTCCCTTAGGCCTGGACGCTACAATCTACTTCGGGAAAAAGGATCTCCGCCTGAAAAATCCCTTTAATCAGAAATTTTACATAGAAGCGATTTTAACGGAGAAAAGTCTGTCTATTATCATAAAAGCGGAAAATCAATTGCCTTACCACTATGAACTTACAACGGAAGAAGAAGAGATTGAAATACCGGTTCAGGATAAATCACGGCCGATAATGCCGGGGCTGTCCATTTACGTCAATCGCAGGCGATATTCTGAAAATAAATTATTAGACAGTGCGACCCTTTATAAAGACTACTATCCGCCGGTATATGTAAAATGAATCGAAGCCGGATAACCAGGGTCATGTGCCTTGTCTTTCTTTTATTATTTTTTTCAACACCAGTCAAAGGCGGAGAAGATGATGCTTTATCCCCATGGCGCATCTATGCCCGATCTAACGAGGCCCAAAAACTGGTTTCCTGGATGAATTGTTCACTGAGGGCTTTTTCGACCAGCAACGATTGCCTTCAGAAGCCCGAATTTTCCCCGCCTTCTTTTTCCGGAAAATTCGGCATATTTGTCACGCTCGTTAAAAAGGGCAAAGTACGCGGCTGCTTCGGCGCATTTAATCATCAGTCGGATAAATTCGACGATGTTTTAATAGATTATCTACATGGAGCATTAAAGCGCGATACCCGTTACAAGCCACTCGATGCTGCGGAAATAGACGATGTAAATATCGTGATTACAATCGCGGGCCGACGGTATCAAATCGATGATCTTGATAATATCGATATCGCCAACTACGGTGTGGTCGCCACGGCTGAAAACAATGAAACGGATGTTATTGTGCCCTCGGAAATAAAAAGCGTTGACGCCTTGAAAAGAAGATTGAAAGGAAAAGAAATTAATCAAATTTTTGTCTTCCGGGCTGTCATTATCAGATGATCCCGATGAAAGGAAGAATTTTATGGAATACTTCAATACAAAAAAAATAATCACATTTGCAGGATTACTTTTAATATTTTGTCTTTTTCCATCTCCCCGCGGCGACGCTTTCGATTACCTTAATAATGAATCCCAGCCACTATATAATTTAGTAGTCGCAAATGGAGCTGCTGGCAAACAGGATGAGGCAAGCCTCACCCGGACTGATGCCATTTACGGCGAGGTTATCGACCAGGAAACAAAACGGCCGATTAAAGGCGCAGTTCTGGAACTTAAAAACGCCAATTTCGGTTTAGGCTACTATAAAACTGTTACGAATCTGGCCGGTGCATTCCACATTGCCGATTTTATCAAACATGTTAATTATAAAATAGAAATATCCGCTCCGGGCTATAATACCCATATCTTAACCACCGAGATACAACCGGGAAAATATACTTTTAAATTGATGAAGGAGGGAATTATCACCGGCAAAGTCGTTGATTCCGCCAACAAACCCCTGCGGGGGGTAGAGGTGAAACTCAGCAGTACTTTCAGCCGTCAAAACAATAATGAGGGCGAAGAAAGCAACGACAATTCCGGCACCGGCCCCCGGATTGTTACAACCAGCGCCGACGGCAAATATCAATTCAACAAGCTGGCAGCCGGAACTTATACAGCAACCTTCCAGAAAACCGGATATATAACGGAAAACGCTCAAATCAATCGTATTAACAGCGGCCAGACATTCAACCTGCCGATGCAGATGTTCCGCCCGGCAACGATATCCGGAAAAATAACGATCAGGGACGTTGATGTTCCGGCGGCCAACATTGATATTTCGCTGGACGGTCGGTCCGCCATTTCTACAGTAAGTTATCAGGACGGCGGCTATAACCTTCATGATGTTAAACCGGGCAATTACAAACTAATATTGAGCCATCGAGGATTTAACGGCTATAAATCGGAGATCATAAAAATTAAAGAAGGTGATGTTAAAAAATATTTCAATTTCAGCCTTTTACCTAAAGATCCGGCCTGCGAAGTTTACTCGGACCGCTATACATTTGTCATTGGCCAGCAGTTGGGATTCAATTTAAAAACTCTGCGTCTGGAAAAGGTAAAACTTAAGCTTTACCGGCTTCCCCTGGAAATCGTTTTGAAAGGACATACGGATGCCGACAAGATTAACCCCGATACGGCTGGCTTGAAACTGATCAAGGAATGGGAAGAAAGCATCAAAGATTTCACCCCTTACGAATGGCGGGAACAGCACGTTGAAATTCCCGCAGCCCTGCCTTCCGGTGGCTATTGCATAGAAGTTAAGGGAGAAAATAAAATCGTCAGCCGAAAATTTTTCTCCGTTACCTCGATAGGAATAGTGGTTAAGCGTTCTCTTAATTACATCTTTGCCTACACGGTAAATTTAGCGACTAATAAACCTGTCGGAGAAGCACCGGTTTTTATTTTTGATATAACACCGCCCAAGCAGAAAACACCGGCTCAGGAAAAAGCACCAAGGGAAGAGGAAGAATCGCCTGTTCCGCAAGAAGAATTCAATAGCCCGGAAAATGCCGGAAATCAAAATACCGATAATTTTACTTCCCCCACACGCCTGGAAAATTTACCCGTAAAAATTATGATGCAGGGAAAGACGGACGTAAACGGCACGCTGCAGTTTCCAGTAAAATCAGATAAGGTCTTAGCCATAATGGCGGTCAATTCCGACGGGAGTTACGCCTTTTGCAATGCCGGCTCGCCGGATGAGTTCAGCCGGGAGAAGGAAAAATTATTCATTTATACTGACAGGCCTGTTTATCGCGCCGGGGACAAGGTTTATTATAAGATCGTCGGCAAATCCATGGACAGCGTTTCCAATCCTATAAAAAACAGGAAGCTTTTCTACCGTATCAAAAATACCGATGTTGATGAAACAATCGCCCATGGTTCTTTTTCAACAAATGAGTGGGGTGCACATAAAGGCGAGTTAACCCTGGCGGCGGAAGCACGATTGGGAACATACGAAATCAATGTTGGCCCGGACGAAAATAATTTATATGGTTCCGGCAGGTTCTATGTCGATCAATACCGCAAGCCGGAATTTAAAATTAACATCAATGCGGCAAAGGAATTCTACACCAACCGCGATGCCATCGAATTTAAAGTGGAGGCAAAATATTTATTTGGATCACCGCTGAAAGGCGCACTCGTTAAGTACCGTTTTTACGAAAGCAAGCTGCGGGATAACGATGCCGTCTACTGGTGGGAAGAAGACGGTGAACAGATCCGCTCCTACAATAAAATCAAACTGGAGGGAGATAAATACCTGGATGAAAACGGAGTAGCCCTGTTGAAGCTCGCCAGTGGCGACTTCCCTTATGATCGCGAGGTAACCCTGGAAGTCACCATTGTTGACAAATCCAATGTCAGCATCAGTGAAAGATCGACGGTCAAGGTCGGCCGGGGTGAATACTATATCAAAATCAAGCCGCAGCAAAGTTTCTTTGAAGGAAATGAGAAGAAAGAAATTGAGATAAAAACAATCGCCCATAACGGCAAGCCGCAAAGCGCATTAGTGGACATTAAAGTATTCCGCTATATCTGGAAATCCTGGCAGAGAATTTACGTCCATGACAAAAAGGCCGTATATGCCGCAAAAATTCACACCGACGCGGGCGGAACAGCAAGAATAGAGCTGCCAAGACATTTTGATTCTTTTGGAGAATTCGATATTGTTGCCGAAAGCAAAGATAAAAAAGATAACATCATTACCGCTTCCCGCATTCTTTGGATATATGGCCGTTCGCCGGCTGCCGTGGAATCGCGCTTCAAAAATCTGGAATTGACCCTCAGCAGTACGGAACTGGAAAAGCCGGGTGAAGTCACCTGCCTGATTAAAAGCCGTTATACGGATTCCTATGTCTGCCTCACTATCGAAGGAAAAGATATTTATGAGAAAAAAGTATTCCCCATGACCGGCAATGTTTTGCCGGTGAAGCTGAATATCAAGCAGGAATATGCGCCCAATGTTTTTATCACGGCGACCATGCAGAGAGGACGGGCTCTTTTCACCAGCACAGTTGAAGTCAGCCTTCCTAATCCCGATGTGAGCGTAAACATTGAACTGACCGCGGACAAGGAGAAGTATCTGCCGGGTGACAAGGTTACTGTAAAAATCAAGACAACCAACGAAAAAGGAAAACCGGTGCAGGGCGATCTTTCATTAGGCGTCGTGGACGAGGCTATATATCTCATCCGGCGCGATCACACGCCCAAAATGAGGGATTTTTTCTATTCCAAAAATTCCAACTGGGTGCTGACGAATTATTCATTCCCCTTCACAATTCTTGCCGGAGTGGGCAAAGACGGCAAAACCAAAATAAGAGAAAAGTTCGCCGATACGGCCTACTGGAATGCAGATATTAAGACAGATAAGCTCGGATTGGCTACAATAGATTTCCCTCTGCCGGACAATTTGACAACCTGGCGGCTGACTTCCCGCGGCCATGATTTACAGGGCAGAGTCGGTGAAAAGAAAAGCGAAATTCTGGTCACGCAGGATTTAATTGCCCGTATCGGCAAACCACGTTTCTTTATTGAAGGAGACAAAACCGGACTGATTGGAATAATCAACAGCAACACCGACCGCGGCCTGCCTGCCGTGACCACTGAATTTAAAGTAAACGATCGTCTGATTGAGCCAGCTGAGAAGGTCAAATTAAGTTTGCCCGCCTATGGCGTCGCGAGCAGTTTTTACGACATCACAGTCCCCGAAAATAAGAAGGAGCTGGAGTTGTTCTTCCAGGCTTCGGCAGATGCCACAGCCAAAGATGCCTTGAAGCTGACTCTGCCGGTACACAGCCGCGGGGTAAACTATAAACTTTACGGTGCGGGGGACATGGCCAACAACAAGGTTGTCTCTCTTACCCCTTTGCAAGATACGGCTGATTTCCTGTACAAGCCGGAAGAAATCAGCATTACCGTTAATCCCAACCCCATTTATCAACTGCTGCGCGGTTCGGAATACCTTGCTGATTACCCCTACGGCTGCATTGAACAAACGATAAATGGATTTTTACCCGCCCTGGCTTTGCGCAATCTTTTAAAGCAAAAAGGATTGACGGGAGAAATCACCGACAGTGAAAAACTGAATAATAAAATCACCGAAGGTATAGAGCGAATTCTCCGGCAGCAAAATGAAGATGGGACCTGGGGATGGTGGAGCGGCGACGCCGGCAACGAATACATCACCGGGTATGTACTCTACTCTTTGCAAATGGCCAAATCGCTGGGCTATGACGTCGACAAGGCAAGAATAGACAAGGCGCTGGCCGCCGTGGAAAGAATGCTGCAAGTTAATGTTGTTAATAATGATAATGCCCGTATCTTTCTTTTTTATACTTATACTCTCTGGGGAAAGTGGAATTCCGCCATCTTCAATGAATTTACAAAAAACAGTCACCTTAATCCCTATTGCCACGCATTTCTAATTATGGCTATGGCCAATTCCAGCAAACTGCCGGATATTGACAGGGCTGCAAAAACACATATCGGTAATCTTCTAAAGTCTTATACCGCCGCTCTGAAAGGCATGCAAAAGAAAGATCGCTTCGGCGTTTACTGGGAACATACCGGCAATCAATCATGGAGCTGGCCGGGAGGCAATACGGAAATTACCGCCCACGTTTTGTCGGCTCTGTTATCCGCAAATGATAAATCAACACTGCCTCTCCAGACAGTAAATTCCCTGATGAAGAGAAATCGCGGGGCGGCCTGGAAATCGACGAAGGAGACGGCGGCTGTAATTTTTGCCGTCTGCAAGTACTACAGCCGATCAGCAAGCGTTGCTGCGGCTGAAGGGAAAATACACTTTAAGCTGAACGGCAAAGACCTCACGACTATTGAATACGACACTAAAAGAACCGTCGATGCAAAAAAACACACGCGCATTGTAAAGTTCCCTCCAAACATTAAAGCCGGTGATTATGTATTGGAGGCAGGCGGCAAGGCGGCCGACGATGTTAATTTTAATCTGACAATTAACGGCAATTTGTACTTTAAGGAAAACAGATTATTGTCTTTTTCCAAAGGCGAAGAAGATTACCTTAAATCGGGAAAACGGATGATCAAGTCTATTGACAACGGCATCGATCTGAACAGATTTTATTATTTTGTGACCAGAGTAAGAGACATCAACAACAACGAATATCTGGTGCCGCAGGTCATCGGCGATAAAAAAGGTTTGAAGATAGGCGATGAGATACTGGTCAAAGTCAGATTCAAAGCACGGGATAATTTTGAATTTCTGGTTCTGGAGGATTTCCTTCCGGCAGGTTTTGAAGTAGTCAACAAGAATGTCTACGACAATTATCAGCCGTATGCGCACAGTGAAAGATGGGATAACCGGATGGTTTTCTTCTTTACCAAAATCAGCAAGAACAATGTCTATGAAATAGCTTATACCATAAGAGCGGAATTACCCGGAGAATTTCTCGCCAAACCAGCCCGCATGGAATGTATGTATGAACCGGACATCCAGGGATGGTCGCAGGCTGCAAAGTTCACCATTCACAAAAAGTAATCATTCCGATTCCGGTCATAAGTCCTCCGGCCAAGGCGGATTACTTATGACCGTTTTTTTATCAGCCGGCAATTTTTCTTAAGAGCTGATGGATGGATAGACAACAACCATGCTTCCCCAAAAAGATTACTTCAACAGCACCAATCTTTTAAAGATAATATCCGGTATTCTGCCGGCGCTCATTTACATTATTTACTTGCCGGCGCATTCAGTGGCCGCCGCTTCCTCAATCGATGCTGATCATAATTCATTTGTAAAAATATCCATATTGTCCAAACGGCTCAGGCAAATCAGAGACAAAAATTTAAAAGAGCTGGTAATGATTTTTCCTAAGGGCGCAATTGCGCATGACGTCCGAGAAAGCCGGCACCGGGAAATAAAAAAATTAGTTTTCAGTTTAACTGATAACAGATTATTGCTGACTGCCGATAACACAACCCTTGAAAATCAGCTCCGTCTTGTTATTAAGGGAAAAGGCACGGATGACTCTTTTCATGTTCTCTTTGCCAATGAGGAAAGAATATATCCGCTGCCGCTTGAAATTTCAGGCGACGAAAATAACCTACGGCTGATCGTTCAGGAAAATAGCTCGCGTTATGCGCGGGATGCAGCTTATGCCGAGTACGGTAAACTCAGCAGCAACCGGCAGGAAGCAAAGGCTGCATTGACAATGCTTATCCTTTCCCGCGTCATGATGATCAAGGGTTGTCAACCGCACGATAGTTTTGATTTCTGTGATCTGACGCACTGTCAAACTTATGCGGGACGCAAATCGGCGTCTTTCCGGCTTGCCGATGAATTTCCCTGGCTAATCAACACCGGTCGCCTTTCGGAAATGCTTTACTTTCACGCCGACTGCGGAGGACAAACTCTGGGCAATAATGTATTTGGTCCGACAGTAGTGAAACAAACCGGAATCAGGGACTGGCTTCTTAGCAACGGCGCTCGACTGTGCGGCGGTGAAGATGATGATTGGCAAGCAGCAATTAAGGCCGATGACTTGCCGCAATTGATTTTCACAAAAGACAACATGCCCGCTGCGGGACCTGTTTCCATTCAGTACGATCAGAAAATACCCGGCATCGATCTCTGGATCGGGGATTATCATTATTTGCTTGCACCGGAAGATTTCCGGTTACGGATCAACAAAATACGCGGTTGGACTTTTCTGAAAAGCAATAATTACCGGGTAACGGAAAAGACGGAAAACGGCATAAAATATTTCGTTTTCCGGGGAAAAGGGTCCGGGCATGGGGCCGGATTATGCCAGGCCGGCGCCCTGCAATTGGCCACCCTGGGTTATTCCCGCTATGAGATACTGGAACACTATTTTCCCGGACTTGAATTTACACAATCACAAAAGATCGAACAATCGACACCGCCCGGCTATTACCGGGTGACATTCTCATTAATTACCGGCAAGGTTGAGCAATACAGTCACAAAGAAATATTGACCAGAGATATTCCGCCCGGCTCGATCTTTAAAATCATTGTTTCACTTTACCTGGCAGTGCAAAAACCTGAGCTGTTGGAAAAATACGTCTTTAATTGCCTCCATAACAGCGATCCGAATATTCCCGTCAAATGCTGGAACCCTGAAGGACACGGGAAAATAAAATTCCCCTCGGCATTGGCCAACTCCTGTAATCTTTATTTTGCTTCCCTCTACAGCGTTATCGATAGGAAAAATTTCAAATTATTTTTTAACAAACTTTGTCGACAACTGCGGATAAAAAGCAAATTGCCGGCGATTAAAGATAATACCGAATTTGCACATCTGCTGGCCGGTCTGGATTATCGTGTACGCTTTTCCGTCAATGATCTGATAACTTTGACCAGATTGCTTACTCTTACTGAGACTAATGACGGCAACATTGAATCTTTCAAAAGACAGATGACTCTACAATCGAGAACAATTATATTGAATGCGCTCCGGCAGACGATGGTGAACGGCACGGCAACCTATGATCACAATATGGCCTCGTCTCCGGAAAACGGGCATATAACTCCTTCAAAGCCTCCCGTTTATCCGTGCAAGGACATCTGGGGAAAGACGGCGACGGTAATTGCGGGAACAAATAAAAATGCCGTTTACGGCATATTCCTTGGAGGCTGCGAAGACAAAGGCATAATTGCCTTTTTGCGAAACGGCAACGGACAAAAAACCGCTAAAATTGCCGCGGCTCAATTATTCTGAGACTGCTCATTTGCCCTGCCCTCTACTTAGCTTGACACACTGCGTTCATCTAACTCTTATATCAATTATAGCATCTACGAACAAGCGACCTTTTATTTATCAATAATCTTTAATTGGGGCTTGAAATCAAGATCACAATTCGTAGCCGCTTAACAAGGCAGAGCCGATTGACTCTGCCTTGTTCAGGAGTTTATACTGCATTCAGGCAAGGTCGAAACGGTCAAGGTTCATGACTTTGTTCCATACTGCTACAAAGTCGTTCAGGAACTTCTCCTGGGAGTCCTCACATCCATAGACTTCCGCCAAGGCCCGGAGTTGGGAGTTCGAACCGAAGATTAAGTCGACACGGGTGCCGGTCCACTTGAGTTCGCCCGTTGCGCGATCACTTCCCTCGAACACGTCTTCGTCTTCCGCGGCTGCCTTCCACGTGGTGCTCATGTCGAGCAGATTCACGAAGAAGTCATTGGTGAGCGTCTCTGGCCGCTTGGTGAAGACCCCGTGCTGGGACTTTCCAAAGTTGGCATTCAAGACTCGCATTCCGCCAATGAGAACCGTCATCTCAGGAGCGGTCAGCGACAGCAACTGCGCCCGATCAACCAGCAGTTCCTCTGCCGATACGGCGTATTTTGTTTTGAGGTAGTTACGGAAGCCGTCCGCCTTCGGCTCAAGGATGGTGAATGACGCCACGTCGGTTTGCTCCTGTGACGCATCCGTGCGTCCCGGCGTGAAGGGAACCGTCACATTGTGACCGGCATTCTTCGCCGCTTGCTCGACGCCGGCGCAACCGCCCAGAACGATCACATCAGCAAGTGACACCTTCTTTCCGCCGGACTGCGCGCCGTTGAACTCTTTTTGGATTCCCTCAAGGGTCTGCAGCACAGTCTTCAGTTGATCCGGCTGGTTGACTTCCCAATCCTTCTGCGGCGCAAGACGAATGCGCGCCCCGTTCGCACCGCCACGTTTGTCGGAGCCACGGAATGTGGACGCCGAAGCCCAGGCGGTCGAAACCAGTTGTGAGATCGACAGGCCCGAGGCAAGGATCTTGGCCTTGAGGGCTACGATGTCCTGCGCGTCGCTCAGCTCATGATCGACTGCGGGCACCGGGTCTTGCCAGATCAGTTCCTCCGCCGGGACCTCCGGGCCGAGATAACGCGAGCGGGGTCCCATGTCGCGGTGGGTCAGCTTGAACCACGCCCGGGCAAAAGTGTCCGCGAATTCCTTGGGGTTCTTCAGGTAGTGCCGCGCGATGGGCTCATAGATAGGGTCGAAGCGAAGGGAGAGGTCCGCCGTGGTCATCATCGGCCGGTGCTTTTTGGACGGATCATGGGCATCAACCACCATGTCACTTTCGGTGACGTCCTTGGCCAACCATTGATGCGCGCCAGCTGGACTCTTGACCAGTTCCCACTCGTATTTGAACAGTATCCTCAGATAGCCCAAGTCCCATTTGGTTGGGTTCGGCTTCCAGGCGCCCTCGATGCCACTGCCTATCGCATCGCCGCCTTTGCCGCTGCCGAAGCTGCTCTTCCATCCGAGTCCCTGTTCCTCAATGCCGGCGCCCTCAGGTGCCGGACCCACGTGGGTCGCAGGGCCGGCGCCATGGCATTTGCCGAAGGTGTGACCGCCGGCGACGAGCGCGACTGTCTCTTCGTCGTTCATCGCCATGCGCGCAAAGGTCTCTCGAACGTCACGGCCGGAGGCGACCGGATCGGGGTTGCCGTTCGGCCCTTCCGGGTTCACGTAAATCAGTCCCATCTGAACAGCAGCGAGGGGATTCTCGAGATCCCTGTCGCCGGAGTAGCGATTGTCGCCAAGCCACTCGTCCTCAGAGCCCCAATAAATGTCCTCTTCCGGCTCCCAGACGTCCTCGCGCCCGCCGCCAAAGCCGAAGGTCTTGAATCCCATCGACTCAAGCGCGCAGTTGCCGGCGAGGATCATCAGGTCGGCCCAGGAGATTTTCCTGCCGTATTTCTGCTTGATCGGCCAGAGCAGACGGCGCGCCTTGTCGAGGTTCACGTTGTCAGGCCAACTGTTGAGGGGCGCCAAGCGTTGGGAGCCGGACCCAGCGCCCCCACGGCCGTCGCCAATGCGGTAGGTGCCTGCGCTGTGCCACGCCATCCGGATGAAGAGCCCCCCGTAGTGACCGAAATCGGCCGGCCACCAGTCCTGCGAGTCGGTCATCAACGCATAGAGGTCCTGCTTCAGAGCATTGAGGTCGAGTTTTTTGAACTCTTCAACGTAGTTGAAAGTTTCTCCCATCGGATTGGACAGGGATGAATGCTGGTGCAGAATCTTCAGGTTCAACTGGTTCGGCCACCAGTCCCGGATCGACGCGCCACCACCGGCAATGGGTTTGCTTGTCCTGCCCGTTACCGGGCACTTGCTATTTTCAGTCATAATGTTTACTCCTTCCTTGTGTCATGTACACAAATCTGGCAGTCCAAAAATAGTTGTTCACTCTTGATCTGCTCTTTTTCCTTAATATATCTCCTGTCTTCTTAAAAGCTTAACCGCGCTGATACATTACGTTAACCGCTGCCTTGCCTGTCTGTGAAATACCTGGAGATCATCCTTCAGAAAAGGAATCAGAAGCGCATGTTCGCTTTTTCAAACCTACTATAGAGTCAGCGGTAATGTATCATAGAAAAAACTTTACGGTCAATTATGATACTTTTTTATTTTCACATTATCCGATGTCAACCTCTGGAAACATCATTTTAAACTTTTTTAACATATGCAACGATTACAAGAATTCCGACCTGCGCAAACGTAAGGAGGTAGCTCTATGGATGCAGACACAATGAATGCGGAATGAAAGTGCAATAAAAATATGTCTCGGTTTCCTGTCTTACGAATTTGTGAACAGCCTCCTGTTATCCACAAATTGCCAACCTTGATTAAAATACATGATTTCAAACCGTTATCATTGATGTTATTTCCTTAAAAATTATGATATTGATGGACCATATCTCTATAGTATAGTATATATTTAGTGACAGGTCAGTTGAGAGGATTTGTTCTCGATTAAAAAAGCCGCGATACAAAACAGGAGTAAAGTATGACAGTTAAAGTCTTTCAAGATTACTATCCGGATGAATTTGCACATTGCTACGGTTGCGGACGACTCAATAAAGATGGGTTGCAAATTAAAAGTTACTGGAATGGAGAAGAAAGCATCTGTCAATATACACCCATGCCTTATTACACGGGTGGTTTTCCGGGATATGTCTATGGAGGGCTTATCGCTTCATTGATCGATTGTCATGGTGCTGCTACTGCATCAGCAGCTAAATTGAGGGAGGAAGGGTTTTCTCTGGATGACCGCCCACTTTTCCGCTTTGTTTCAGCATCTTTAAAAGTTGATTTTCTAAAACCAACACCGATGGGGACAGTCTTGGAACTAAGGGGAAGAGTTAAAGAAATTAAGGGCCGAAAAGTCACTATTAGTGTTACGTTATCTGCGGAGGGCAAGATTCGCGCGAAAGGAGAAGCAGTGTTGGTGCAGCTTCCGGAAAAGTGATGCGAATGTTTTTGAAATTGGCATTTACCTGATATTGGGCTTAAGATAACTAAAAAATTGGGGAGATTTCTATGAGTGAAGAGTTGATGAATACCAAAGAGATTGCCCAGTACCTCGGGATACATGAGAAACAGGTCTACTTTTTAATCAAAGAAAAGAAAATCCCATCAACCAAGATCACAGGTAAATGGATTTTTCCTAAACAACTGATTGACGAGTGGATTGAATCAAATGCCAAAAAAGGACTCGCTGAGGCCAGACAAAAAGGGGAACGTATTGAAGGCGCGATTCTGGCGGCAGGCAGCAATGATCCCATTCTTGATATCCTCCACACACAACTAAGAAAAATTCATCCGGAATTTTATATCTTTTCAACCAATACGGGAAGCGTAGAGGGATTGAAAGCCCTTAACAAGGGATATACGGATATTGCCTGGTCACATCTCTTTGATCCTAAGACAGGTGAATATAACCTTCCTTTCTTGACTTCCTATCTTCCAAATATCAATCCGGTAGCAGTAAATCTTTTTTACCGGGAGCTGGGTTTTATTGTGGCGTCGAATAATCCTTTCGGTATCAGGACATTTGCCGACTTTGCCGTTGAAGGGGTAAAATTCATTAATCGTCAGAGAGGTGCTGGAACACGTGTGCTTATTGATCATCATTTACAACAGTTAGGAATTGCGGGTGCTAAAATAGATGGGTATGAAAACGAAGTTTTCACTCATTTTGAAGTAGGACTTTCCATTCTTTCTAAGGAAGCCGATGTAGGCATCGCTACCAGTGCCATTGCCAAACTTCTGGGATTGGGCTTTGTTCCCATTACACAAGAAAGTTTCGATATGATTATGGATAAAACCGTTTTTTTTGGAAAGGGCGTTCAGGCTTTCCTTGAAATTCTCAATTCCGCAGAGTTTAAAACCAGAGTAGCTGGCTTAGGTAATTACGACTTCAATAAATCCGGAAGAATC
>JBDKUX010000163.1:0-34932 GCA_039679455.1 Smithella sp.
ATTTCTCCGGGAACATCCGGAGATCTGAAAGGAACCATACCGAATAGACATCGTGGTCGAAAAGTTGTAAGGAAAGAAGAATTTTTCAGGAGTGGAAAACTGCCGCGGAGCGGCTTACTTGAACAAATTCATGCAGCCGACCTCGCACCTCGGCGGCTGATGATAGCGTTAGGATGGACCGCTTCGCGCTCCGTCCTAACGCGGCTGGCAATCAAGGATTGCGAGGCCAGACTCCGCGCTACGCGCTCCGCCTAACCACGCAATCAAGCCGCCTTTTGCCGCCGGAAATAAATTTCCAGCGGCAAGCCTTACGGCTTATTGCCAGCCGCGATAGGCATTTATGAATGTGAAAGAGTAAGTTCATGCGATGCATATTTTGCAAAAAGAATTCAAAAAACAGTGTATCGATAGAGCACGTGATACCTGAGTCACTTGGCAATTCCAAATTGATATTGCCAAAGGGTGCGGTTTGCGATTCTTGTAACAATTACTTTGCTACTCACCTTGAGAAACAAGTCCTTGAGTCCGGTGAGTTTTCGTATCTTAGGTTCAATCAGGAACTTCGAAATAAGAGGGGAAAGGTTCCTGAGGTCGATATTCTTTTCGGCGATCACATCGTTAAGGCGCGTCGCCTTGGAAAATTGGAATTCGCATTCGGGCCAGACGATTTCAATAAAATACAAAAATACTTGAGCAAATCAAATAAAAGAGAAATGAAAATCCCGGTCACTGGTGAATCGCCAGACGATGTCTTGACATCAAGATGGCTAGCAAAGATGGCGTTGGAAATGCTGGCCCACAAGTGGCTCAAAATTGACAGATGGAATGACCAGATAGTTGAACACGAAGGACTCAACCCAATTCGTCAATATGCCCGCGCCCCTATGCGAGGAGAGACTTGGAATTATTCCAAACGCAGGATATACGACAATAACGCAAAGATATTGGCGCCAAACGGACAACGAGGTCAAATGCTGTATGAGTGCGACATACTAGCAACTGGAACCGCTGAGAGTAGTGAGTTCTATTTTGTGGTTGCGTTTTTTGGTATGGAGTACGCAATCAACATTGGGGGCAATAGCATGGATGGATACTACGAGTGGCTAAAATGCCATAACGATGTTTCGCCACTGTACATAAGAAACAATTCGGTCGAGCCTGTGAGCGAATTGGAACATAGGTAGCAGATTGTTTTGGGTACATGAGGAACACGTTTATATAGCAGCCTAACATCTATATGGCCCCCGGTTGTCAAGCAAAAACCAACCCTAAAGATCGGAAAAAGGAAAAAATTATCCGTCCCAAAAGTTAATGAATCTTGACAAACGACCTATGTACCGCTTGTGTCTTCCGTCGTGAGAGTCAGCACGCTAAACGCGTCTGCACCAAACATCTATCGAGATTTGCTGAATAGCCAAAGACGTTCTTTGACAATCAGTTAGCTGCCATCCGACAGCATCAGAATATATTTCGGTACCCTTATCCCGGCGCAGTCAAAATAAGCGGCTTGGATCAAAAATCCATCCAGTTAGGGTGTCACTCGGGCAAGGGGCAGAACACGGATGTCGTTTGGTCAATCATCATTCATAAATGGGAAAAAGGATGCCGCCAATCAAAGCCATGAGCTTAGAGGCATTTGGCCCAATCTTTAAAGCAGTCCAGCTGCAAGCAGTAAATAAAGAGAATCAGGTCCGCCTATGTAATCTCAGTTAGGCAACAAGCTCGCATCCTTAATCCCAGAATCATTGGCTAAAGAATTTATCCATATTAAAAGCCTCTTTGTTTTTGAGAATAAAATAAACCGCTCTGCCGATTTTATGAGTGAAGATACCCAGAGCTTTGCCCTTGTTGTATTTTCTTTCCAGTTTAGCCACATATTGTTTGGCTTTTTCGGATTCCCTGAGCATGAGAATCGCCGCTTCATTACAAGCCCATTTCAGATGATGGTTGCCGATTTTGCCGTTAGATTTATCGGCCCATTTGCCGTCCGACTCTTTGACCGGTTTAATCAACCGGGCAAAGGAAGAAAAATCCTGGACGGAAGGGAAGCGTTTGATATCTTCAATTTCGTAAAGAAAGACAAGCGCCAGGATCAGGCCGACGCCCGGTATAGACCGGAGCAGATACAGCGTGTGGTAATCATGCTGTTCGGCGGTTTTCTCAATATGCCATTCCAGCTGATTGAGAATCTGGTTGAGCGATGCGATTGCAGCGAGATCCACCTCGACGCTTTTGCGTACTTCCGGATTCTCAAACTGATCGGCCACGCCGTCATGATTATATTTTCGAGCAAGCCTTTTAGTAAATCCCGGCAGATTGTATTGCGTCCTGGTGTTCTGGATATGAGCGACCAATTCCCCACACCTGCGGACCAGATACATTCGTCGCCTTAATAAATCCCTGGTAGCCCGCCACTCGGCCGGATAGGGATAAGCTGTCGGAAAGTATCCACCTTTAAGCAATAAGGCAATTTTATAAGAATCGATCTTATCATTTTTTGTCTTTCCCCCATGGATGGCTTTCATGTATAATGCGTGACCGAGCACAAAAGGAATTTTATGCTTTGCACATAAATCAGAGACCCAGTACCAGCAGAATACGCATTCAACACCCACGACGATGTCCTCCAGATAGGGGGAGATCAGTTGGAAAAACATATCAGGGTTAGTATTGATGTTTTGATGAACCATTGTTTTGCCTTTTTGGTCTAGAATACAGACATACATTTTTCTGGCATGCAGATCGATGCCGCAGTAATACTGATGTTGCTGATTGTAGAATTTCATATTGCCTCCTTTTTTCGTTTAGAAGAGAGTTTGGGATAACTCTTTATATTCTTCTCGATCAAAGGAGGCAATTAGTCCTGACAATTTACTAAACTGGCTGCTATGGCCATAACTATTATCAAAATCAATACACCCGATCGCTACGCTCCGGGTGATTTCGCCGTTATGCAAGGGAATATAATTTGGCATTTATTACATTGCTAAAATACTTTTTCTGGTCATTACATGAGACATTTTCCTATGCCGTATATCTATGGCCTGTGTCTTTGGTTCTTCTGGCTTTTACAGTTATCTCATTCTTTATTTGGCAAAAACAATGTCCAGTTCAAAGCATCAATGTTCGCAGTATATTGTGGTCATTTTCTTTCATTATCGTTATTCTCATATATGGTACTTTACGCAGGAGGGGGGATGGTTGGCATCCTCAACCATATTCTGAAATAGCCCCATATATTATTTTTGCATTTTTACTATTTCAAATAATTTATTGTGCAATAACACTTTACAAATCAGCTCGCGGCACGAAATTATTTACCTCCTCAATACTAACTTGGGGATTATATCTTTACTTATTTGCGGCAGACTTTACACTTGTACATGTTATGGCAAAAGCATAATGAGCTATAGAAAGCATAACAAGCCCGTACAGGCGACAAGCGCCTGACTCGCACGTTGTGTGTTAAGATAAATATAGTTTTTCAGACTATTAAAAAGAAAAGGAATAAACCATGCCTAATGTGACAGCGAATGGGATTCAAATTGAGTATGATACATTCGGTGACGATTCTTCTCCGGCATTATTGCTAATTATAGGAGCGGGCGGTCAGATGATTTATTGGGAATTAGAATTCTGCGAGTCATTGGCAAAAAGAGGACTCTTTGTGATCAGATTCGATAATAGGGACGCCGGTCTATCGAAAAAATTTGACGAAGCAGGAATTCCTGACATGATGGCCGCGATGGAAGGCAAGCCTGTAGTTGCAGCTTATTCTCTTGATGACATAGCGGCTGATGCTGTTGGTCTGCTTGATGCCTTGGGCATCCAGAAAGCGCATATCTGTGGTTCTTCAATGGGCGGCGAGATAGCCCAGATTATCTCATATCGGTACCCTGAGCGTGTTCTGAGCTTAACCTCTATAATGTCAAGTACGGGAAATCCTGAACTTCCGCAGATGAAACCTGAAGTATTAGCTGCTGTGTTTAAACCTGTTCCGGCGGAACGCGAAGCATATATTGAACATAACGTGAATTTGTGGCGCATGCTCTGGAGTCCCGGATTCCCCTTTGATGAAAAGCGGTTGCGCAGGGTCTTGGCCGAGGGCTATGATCGTTCATATTATCCGCCGGGAATGATCCGTCAAAGCCTGGCTGTTCTTAAAAATGGTTATCGAAAATCACTGATTGCATCTATTGAAGTTCCAACGCTCATAATCCATGGAGATGAGGATCCACTTATGTCGGTAGAAGGGGGAAAAGAAATGGCGCAGCTAATATCAGGCGCACAGTTATTGATCATTAATGGCATGGGACATGACATGCCAAAGGAGGCTTGGCCCAAAATAATAGATGCAATATATAATCATACAATGGAAGCCAGTGTATGACAAAAACACACAACCAGCCGCTCCACCTGATAGCAGCCCGCTGGGCTGCTCCGGGTGAGCTTTTCGTTGAGCCTGTAGAATAAGTCGGTGAGTGGCGTTTGGCGATAGATGAACAAAAAATCGACCACGGAGATTGCCCCACAAGCAACGATCGCGCGATGAGGAGGGGTAAAAAGACCCCTGAAAATAGCACAAAAATATTGTTTTGGATTTTTACTACAGACTCGTTAGCCCTGGATATATTGATATGAAATTTGGATTTGAAAAAACTTATGTTGTCTTTATGTGGAGCGCCATTGTTTTCGTATATATATGGATGTTTGCTCTCATCCTTGCTTATGACGCATTCTATCCACCACCGAGCTTTGATGAGTTAAATATAAAATCAGGTGTATTAAATAAAAAAATCAAGGGACACCATACTAGTTTATGATTGACAGAAGGCATTGAAAGCTATAGAAACAAAGCATGGCACGTATTGCAAGAGTCGTTGCAGAGCATTATCCGCATCATATAACACAGCGTGGAAATCGCAGGCTGGATACTTTTTTCTGTGACAGCGATTACAGGGATTACACCCGGCTCATGGCCGAGTGGTGCGGTAAATGCAGCGTTAAAATATGGGCATACTGCCTGATGCCAAACCATGTGCACTTGATTGCCGTGCCGGAATACGCAGACGGCCTTTGCCGGGCTATCGGTGAGGCCCACCGACGTTACACGCGACAGATTAATTTTCGGGAAAAATGGAAAGGCCATTTGTGGCAGGGGCGCTTTTCCTCATTCTTGATGGACGAAAAGTATCTTCTTGCTGCAGTCCGTTATGTCGAACTCAATCCTGTAAAAGCAGGACTGGCGTCAACTCCGGAGGAATATCAATGGAGCAGTGCCAGGGCGCATATGGATGGAAAAGACGATGCTCTCGTGACGGTGAAACCATTGTTGGAGTTGGTCGGCAACTGGCGGCAATTTCTTTGCGGGGAAGTGTCTAATGATGAATATGAGTTGTTGCAGCGGCATGAAAGGACGGGACGACCTTTAGGCAGCAAACAATTTATGGAACGGTTGGAAAGCCGGTTGGATAGAATTCTAATTCCTCAAATGGGTGGTAGGCCAAAGAAAATACGATAAAACTGGTATGATGTCCCCTGATTACCGGATTTCCAGATTTGTCTGCACTCAGGCTTCCTTCGGGCGATCCCTCACGGTTCCACCCTTGCCTTTGGTTAGTACTTTTGTTAATGTCTGCACATTAACAGGATTCACATACGGGGACTTTCACCCCATAAGTTCACGCCCGTGCCGGGCGTACAAGAGGCGCTGAACCCGATTGTGGCCCTCGCGGGCCGCTTCGGGTTAGCTCTGCGTTAGGCCCTGGAATTACAGAACAGAGAGGAAAGCACGATGAGCAACGAACAGGTCGCACCTAAGACGAAAGGTGTTGCGGTGAAGTTACTTGCAACGGTTGACCTTGGTCCTGAGATCGAGGGCATGGCAGGGCGCCAACTTCGAATGCGTATGGTGACCATCGAGCCTGGAGGCGTCTTCGGCCCGATTCACGACCATAAAGACAGACCAGGCACCGTCTACATACTGCAAGGAACGATCACTGACCATCGAAATGGAGTCGCTACGGACTATGGACCGGGATTGGGCTGGCCCGAGGATAGGAACACCACACACTGGCTTGAGAACAGAGGAACGATTCCGGCGGTGGAGATCTCGGTCGATATAGTCAGGGGGGAATTCGAGGGAAATAACATTTGATTGATTGCGACAGGTTTTTAACATGCAGATGAAATGATCATTTTCTGCTATACTTTTAATGTGTCTTTTATATGGTTATCAAGCCGAGTATACACAAATGGAGTCGATTCCATAAATAGAGCAAAACGATGGATATGAGCCTTTTTGATATTTCGGGTTTTGCCCAGGCAGTGGTGAGTATCTTCGTCATTGTCAATCCCTTGGGCAACCTGCCGCTATTCGCTGGTTTGGCCGAAGAGGTACCCGATCATGAGAAACGCAGGGTATTTCACTTGGCTGGATTGGTTGCCTTCTGTATTATTTCGGCCTTCGCCGTCGTGGGAAAATACGTCATGCGTGACGTATTTCATATCACTATTGCGGAATTCACCTTTGGCGGCGGATTGCTGCTAGTGGTGATCGGCATTTATAATATCATGGCCCAGTCGCGACGACCAGCTCATGCTGTAGATGACCAGGATCCGGCAGCCGTGTCAGAGCGGGAGATCACCCTGGCAGTCAGCCCTATTGCATTCCCCCTGTTAGTTGGTCCCGGCAGCATAGTCACCGTCATGCTAATCGTTGATCGCCATGGCAGCCTTTATGGTGTTGCCACCAGCGCCGTGGCCTTCATCTTCGTGATGGTTGTCCTGCACTGGTCTGACATACTGCTCAAACTTATGGGCAGGGTCGGTGCCGTAGCAATCGGCCGTGTTCTTCAGATCTTTATCGTGGCTATGGGGGTGCATTTCATCTTCGCCGCGTTGATGCAAGCATTTCCCATTCTGGTACGATAGTTAAAAAAGAAATAAATCGTTAAAATCGTATGAGAATTATTTATGATAAGGGCTGTATAGGGGTCGAATCTTTAATCTTGATAATTGTTCTCTGAAGATAAACTAGGCACTATTACTGTTCTAATGGCAGGTTGTGCCCTCAATCTTTTTTCTCCTTGCGGAGACATTTTTGATGAACTCTAAAGCTTGCGAAAGGCGTTAGCCCCTGGTCATCATGTTTTATACGCTTTATTATGATTGATAACGCAGAGTGGAAATTTGAAATTGTAAATGAGAGAAATTTGACTCGATGGTTAAGAAAAAGAAATCTATTTCTTTAAACAAATGTTTAAAATTAAAAAATGAAATAATTGTAGATACAATCAATGAAATCTTTCGCAACCATCCAAATGATTTTGCTTCCGAATTGGAAAAATTTGGTTTTGAGTATCATGAAGAAGAGGATTTTGAGGCAATAGAGGAAAGTACAGCTAAGCCGGAAAATCAGAATCAGCAGGATTTAATCGATTATTTTGAAAACGGTAAAGAGGTATCTGAGAAGATATTTGAAATTTATTTGATTGAAAAATGCGCAGATCATCCCAACTATCAGTTATTGCGAAGATACTTCAAAGAAGCCAATCAAAACCTGAAAGCATTGCTCCTGTATGGCCTTAATCATTATCCTGGCAGAATCGACCTGCTATCTGATCTGGCATTCTTCCATGAATTTGAAAATATTCTTACTATCCTTATTACTTATTACACTTCTGCATGTCTGATGCAGGAAAATTTAGAGACATTCACAGCATTAGTGGAAGATTTTTACTATGGTACAGTTACGGATGGCTATAATGCTCTATATGCCCTTCGCGATTTATTTCCCTCGGGAACAGAAAAAAGAGCAATAATTGATTTACTTATCGAAGCGAAAGCTGAAGATGAAGAAGAATGTAAGCCAGATTTACATTAAATTCTGCATCGGCAGGCGGCAAATAACATAGAAAAGCCGTTTGCTTTTTAAGTTTTCTTCTGGAAGGAAGGAATAAAAACTCCATTTTTTACTCAAAACTCCCTTTTGAATCTCAGTTATTTCCATTTTTCTTTTTTATCCTAAGAATTGCCGCTAAAATATTTTTGTTTTCTGTAAACAGCTTTTTTGATTAACAGCAACATTATATATCGATGTCTTCGGAGCTCTTCATATGTATAAATATCAGATATAATTAATATATTGTTTAAGGAAAATGCATGGTAATCATCATTCCAATGGCTGCACCCATCCGGAAAAGAGGCCGGAAAAGACCTGTTGTGCCTTTCTATTGGCCCATATTTCCCGTCTGAATTTTACAATTATCCCCAAAATTCTAAAAATTTTTCAATTTTCGGGAAATTTTCCAAAATTACCAAAAATTTTCTAAATATTACCAAAAATCCAAAAATATTTTAAAAAATGGAAAATTTTCCAAAATTTTTCTAAAATTCCTCATTTTCCTCCAAAAAAGTTCATATTTAAAATTTTCCCAATAATTGATCATTTTTTTATTGACAAATAATTATGATTTGTCTATACGTTTTTCAATTGAGACAAAACCTTATCAAAAAAAATAAAAGGATAAAAAACATGGAGAATTACTTTTTAGGATCAATCAAGTTATTGCCTTTAGTTTACGGGATCACTGCCGGTATATCTTTTATGGTGGCCGGGATCATTAAAGGCCTTTTTGCTGCGGTCAGTTTCCGAAATGGACGGGGTCGGGCCGAAGCGGAAAGTGAAGGTTGATCAGAATTAATATTGATAAAGGTTAACTCCCGGTCAGATTGACCGGATCATCGGTTCATTTACAATGGCTGTTTCTCCTGCGCGCCTTTGCATTTGTTCATCCCACGCGCTTGGGCGTGAGAAGCCTGCAAAATACAATGGCATGATCCTATTCCCGGCGTAGTCATTATCATACAGACTGTCAGTTTGTATGTACTTCCATCCCCAACAAAGACGACAAAGACCCGGAAGGGCAAAATCACTTGCGACGCATTATTACGGGATAGGTGCGTGACGGAGGGGTCTGTTTGATTTCCGTAAAAAGATACTTTGACGAGCAATAAAGATTTGCATTTGTGTCTTCGCCGTTAATGCAAACTAAAATTATATCGTATTAAAGGATAAAAAACATGGAGAATTACTTTTTAGGATCAATCAAGTTATTACCAGTAGTTTATGGAGTTACGGCCGGTATATCATTTATGGTGGCCGGGATTATTAAGGGCCTCTTTGCCGCAGTCAGTTTTAGAACAGCCCGGAGCCGGGCCGAAAACGAAAGTGAGGGCTGATCATGCAGAATGTCGACCTTCTCTATCTTTTTCAGGGAATAGCTACAATGGTAGCTTCCGAACCGACCATCGCCATCGCCCGAGTCGTTTTGATCGGCCTCGGCATTCTCTTTGTCTTTCTGGGGGCTAAAGAAACACTCGAACCCCTCATTATGATTCCCATGGGCGTCGGCATGGCTTCCGTTAACGCCGGTGTCCTGTTTCTTTCGGCAACAACGATGGGAACAATTTTTGTCGATCCGATGGCAAGCGATGTCACAAAGCTCATGGATGTCCTGCAAATCAATTTCCTGCAGCCTATTTATACATTTACCTTCAGCAACGGTCTAATCGCCTGCCTTGTCTTCATGGGAATAGGTGTCATTACCGACATTGGCTACATGCTGATATCACCCTTTAAAAGCATGGTCATCGCCGTTTGCGCTGAACTGGGAACAGTTCTGACCTTCCCGATTGCCGTTGCCATGGGCCTCAATTATAAGGAAGCGGCGTCTATCGCCATGGTCGGAGGGGCGGACGGCCCGATGGTTCTTTATACATCCCTGATGCTTGCCAAGGATCTTTTCGTTCCAATTACAATCGTCGCCTATCTCTATTTGAGTCTGACCTATGCAGGCTATCCCTACTTGGTCCGCCTACTGATTCCTAAATCGCTGCGCGGAATCAAGATGGATCTGACTAAAATTCCCAATGTTTCCAAAACAGAAAAGATTGCGTTTGCCATCATAACAAACACAATCCTTTGCCTGCTCTTTCCCGTAGCGGCACCCCTTTTTATGTCCTTTTTCGTGGGTGTTATCATCAAAGAGGCGGAAGTAACCCGCGTTGTTGAATTCTTGGAATCTACAGTCCTTTACGGTTCGACTTTTTTTCTCGGCCTCCTGCTGGGCGTCCTCTGTGAAGCAAGCACCATACTCAACGCCAAAGTGTTGATCCTGCTTGTTCTGGGAATTACGTCCCTTTTGATCTCCGGAATCGGAGGTATTCTCGGCGGGTATCTCATGTATTTTGCGACCGGCCGGAAATACAACCCCGTCATCGGTATCGCCGGAGTATCCTGTGTGCCCACAACGGCCAAGGTTGCCCAGAAGGAAGCCTTCGCCGTAAATAAGAGAGCGATGTTGATCCCCTATGCCATGGGCGCCAATATCAGCGGCGTCATAACTTCGGCAATTCTTGCTGCAATCTACGTGACGTTGCTTCGATGAACCGCATCAGAGAGAAAAAAATCTATTGGATCGGCGGCAGTGCAGCCGCCTTTTCCGGTGTCGTCCTGGTAAAACTCGTAGCGCCTGATCTGAGCGGATCCTGGCAGCAGGCGCTTCAAGTGGCCGGGTATGTGCTTGTTTTTGCCGGACTTGCGATCATTTCTTGTGCAACCCGTAGACAGAAAGATGAAGAGTTCGTCGAGGTGCCGGAGAAATCAAATAAAAAAAATAGACCGTTTTTTTTCAGGAGAATGCCGTGAAGTGGTTTTCCTCATTCAATGCTGTAATTTCTTTTACCTTCTTCCTTTTGATTCTGTTTTTACCGAATGCAGCCCTGGCTTCTACCCCGGAGGGAATTGTTCTGGGAGAGATTTTGCCGATCTGGAGCATCGTGCCCTTCATCGGTATTCTTTTATCCATTGCTCTTTTTCCCCTTGCGGCTCCGCTCTTCTGGCATGATCACTTCGGGAAGGTTGCGGCTTTTTGGGCTTTAGCCTTTGCCGTCCCTTTTTTGTTGATTTACGGAGCCGTTGCCCGGCATGAGATAATCCATATTATCCTGATCGATTATATCCCTTTTATTATCCTTCTCTGGGGATTATTTACGATTTCCGGCGGCATTGTCATCAAAGGATCTTTACAGGGAACGCCCCTGGTGAATTCGGTACTGTTGCTGATAGGCACCTTCCTGGCCTCCTGGGTGGGAACAACGGGGGCCTCCATGGTAATGATCCGGCCTGTACTGCGGGCCAATTCGGGCAGGGTCAGAAAAGCGCATGTCATCTGCTTTTTCATCTTTCTAGTTTCCAATATCGGCGGGGCACTGACGCCCCTGGGAGATCCCCCGCTCTTTCTCGGCTTCCTCCATAACGTACCATTTTTCTGGGTGACGAGAAGCATTCTTCCGCATA
Source organism: Smithella sp. (assembly GCA_039679455.1). Taxonomy (GTDB): domain Bacteria; phylum Desulfobacterota; class Syntrophia; order Syntrophales; family Smithellaceae; genus MVRV01. Next base: position 11,363 of record JBDKUX010000163.1, read on the forward strand.
TTTTGGTCGCGTCAGCTCTTGTGTTGATGGTCTTCTATGCCCTAGATACCTATTTTTATCGCCGTGAAGAGATCCTGCACGTTACAGCGCACGAAGAAAAGGTTCCTTTGCGCATCGAAGGACTCCATAACCTGCTTCTCCTGGCAGGAGTGATTGGAATTATCCTCGTCAGCGGCTACTGGCATCCGGGAGAGCTAAGTGTGTTGGGGGTCAGCGTGGCTTATCAGAACCTTCTCCGGGACGGGGTCATTTTGATGCTGGGCCTGATTTCCCTGAAAACAACAGCCAACAGTTTACGGGTGGAAAACGAATTCAGCTGGGGACCGATTCTGGAAGTGGCTAAGCTCTTTGCTGGAATCTTTATCGCCATCATTCCCGCCTTGGCAATTCTCAAAGCAGGAAGCACGGGGGCGCTTGCCGGTCTGGTCAATGCAGTTCAATCTCCGGCGTCTTTTTTCTGGGCTTCCGGCTCTCTTTCCTCTTTTCTGGATAATGCCCCCACCTATTTGACCTTCTTCAACATGGCCTTAGGCAAGGTCGGCCTGACGGAGGCACAGGTTCCGGGAGCGCTGGCGGCGGGCGCTGCTACAGCCAACCCGGTTTTTATCAGCTATCTCCAGGCCATATCCGCCGGAGCTGTCTTTATGGGAGCAAACAGCTATATTGGCAATGCTCCCAATTTTATGGTAAAATCCATCGCCGAAGAGGCAGGGGTCAATATGCCGAGCTTCTTCGGGTACATGTTCAAATATTCAATCCCGGTTTTGATTCCGGTCTTTATCATCGTCACTTTCATTTTCTTTTAAGGGGAATTTGACGGAAAAAGCTTTCGGAGCGCAGGAAGGAGACCAAGATGGCCACAACCTATACGGAAATCATGATCAAAGGAGAGCCGGCGTTGATCAAGGGATTTGTCATTGGTTTTCTGGAAGGCCGGGGCGACAAAGGGGATACCTTTGTTGAAGAAGAAAGGATAGAAGAAGACAGTCCACTGGAAATGATCCTGCATTTCTTTACCGGACATCTACACCTGGTTCCGGTCATCGCCGAGACCGGGATGGTTGAATCACTTTGTAAGGCTCTGCAAAATCGAAAAGAGGAGATTCCCTCGGAAGTGGTGTCGGTGCGGAATGTAACTGGTGCCTTCTTCGAATTTAAATATAAAACCTTTTCGGAGGGAGTGGGAAAATCGCTCTTAGCATTTTTCTCCGATCTTCCTTCCGGCATACAAATGAAAACAAGTTATAAGCCGACAGAAAAGATCACCCCGGAAGGGAAAGGGGTTGAAGCCTATGCACCCCTTCACGATTACGAATTGAAAGGTTCCGGTGTTGTCCAGGGAGGAGTGAAAGAAATATATAACTTTTATTGTCGGGCCGGTCTGTTTGAAGTAGTCGAACTCGGAAAGCTGACATTGGAATATGGAACGGCATCGGCCTGAAACACCAAGGCCTGTTTTTCGTTTGGCAATTTGCCGCCGGATCTGATAGAAGCCAACGGCGGTAAGGAATAAATAAAGTTTCACCAGAAAATAAACATAAAGGAGATCAACCCATGGCAATCGATGTAGTAGCCCCCATGCCCGGAACAGTCACGCAGATCATTGTAAAGGTAGGAGATGTTGTGAAGGAAGACGATGAACTTATCATCCTTGAAGCAATGAAAATGGAAAACCCCATCGTTGCGGAAGCCGGCGGTACGGTAAAGGAAATCAGGGTTAAAGAAAAGGACAAGGTCCAGGCAAATCAGGTTCTTGTAGTTCTGGAATAAATACGGTTTTCCACGGTTGCGGACGGCCTGCAAACATAAGCTTGCAGGCCGGTTCACGCGTACGGAAAGATGACGATGCCAAAAAGATTGGCTGCTCTTATATTTTTCCGACTGTATATCTTCGGACAGGGAAGATTACCGGCAATTGACCAGTACCTCCCTTATAGCTTTCGAGAGTGTTACCATGGATACGGGTTTCATGATAAGTTGACGAATTCCGATATTCATCGCTTCTTCTTCAGAAATATTTTCACTAGAGCCGGTACACAGGATAATAGGAATATCCGAACGTATCTTGAGTATCTCTCTGGCCAGATCGACGCCCGTCATGTTTGGCATGGTCATATCCGTGATGACAAGGTCGAAATGGTCGGGTTTGGAGTGAAAAAGGCGGAGGGCGTCCGTACTGCTCTTTTCCCCAATAACCTCATACCCAAGTGTGGAGAGGATGTCCTTTCCCCATTGGACGAGCATTTCTTCGTCGTCTACAAAAAGGATGCGTCCTTTGCCGCCGACAGCAGGTTCAGCGGTCTCTTCTTTTCGATGCTCCGTAGTTTCTTTTATAAGAGGAAGGTACACATGGAATTGTGTTCCTTTCCCCACTTTGCTCTCCACTATAATCGTGCCGCCGTAGCTCTTTACTATACCGAAAACCACTGAAAGCCCCATGCCGGTTCCCTCACCCGGGTTTTTCGTGGTAAAAAAGGGATCAAATATGCGATCCATAATCAGCGGGTCTATGCCATGTCCCGTGTCTCCCACGGTAAGCCGGAGATAATTACCGGGAAGAAGATCACGATGTTTTAAAGCATGGGTGGATGTTACTTCCACAGGCACCAATTCTATATTAAGAGAACCCTTTGTGTTGCGCATTGCGTGTGCGGCGTTAGTGCACAGATTCATAAGTATTTGATGAATTTGCGTTGGATCTGCAATAATTATGTCCGATTGGGATGAAATGTTTTGAGAAATCTCTATTGTTGAAGGCAATGATGCCCTGAGCAATTTGAGTGCTTCCTTGACAATGGGGCTGGCTTTCATCGGCAGAGGTTTTTCGTCGCTCCGGCGACTGAATGTTAGAATTTGTTTGACAAGGTCTGTTGCCCGTTTTCCCGCCTTAATGACCTGATCGAGATATGGTTTAATTGAACTCTTTTCGTCAAGTTGTGTCAGCGCAATTTCGGTGTAACCGAGAACGGCCCCGAGTATATTGTTAAAATCATGGGCGATTCCTCCCGCCAGTGTTCCCATGGCTTCCATCTTCTGGGCCTGACGGAGAGCCATGTCCACATTATGACGCTCCGTTATGTCCATGGTATTACCGAGAACAGCCCTTTGCCCTTTGTACAGGATTGATTTGACCGTTTCCATCTGCCACATTGTGTGTCCATCACGGACCATGAGACGATATTCATAGGGAGTCGATCGTTCTCCTTTCAACATGGCTACAGCATTTGATCTCACCATTTCGCGGTCTTCAGGATGAATGAAATCGAGAGCGTTACGTCCAATCAGTTCATTTGCTGGAAATCCTGTATGTTCTTTGGTATGGGGATTAACAAACTGTATAATTCCCCCCTGCGTTATATAAACCCCTGAATGTGAGCTCTCCGCTACCGTTCTGTAAAGCTCCTCCGCTGATTTGCGATCGGTGATGTCAATATTCGTACCTTCCAAATAGAGAATATTTCCCGCCTCATCGCGAACCGTGTGGACATTCAGTGATACCCAGAACGTACTTTTATTCTTACGATATAATTCGATCTCAAAATTTTTTAACTTATCATTTTTCTCCAGAATCGAATATATATACCGGCGATCTTGCTGGTTTACGAATAACTCTCTTCCTACATCCGCAACGGATTCGATCATTTCCCGGGGGGAAGAAAATCCGAGCATTCCGGCCAAAGCAGGATTTACATTGCTGAACCTGCCTTCCGGAGTCACCTGGTATATACCCTCAGTGGCATTTTCAAAAATCTGACGGTATTCTTTTTCACTTTGGCGTAATGTGAGTTCCGACTTCCAGAACTTGGCCAGGTTGAGAATAGAGTAAGTGGCAATAACCGTCAGCAGGGGGACTAACGGGCAAATAAAAATGCCCGTACCCTGAAAGGACCAGTATGAAATGTACCAGAGACTAACCGACATCGCGATCAGCAGCAGAAAACTCGATACGGCATTCGTTCTTATTAAGAAAATCGTCGACAAGAATCCTGCGAAAAGTATAAGAAGGATTTCCACACCTGGAGCCCATGGTGGTCTTCGAATGAAGTCCGAATGAAGAATGTTTTGAGCAACAGTTGCATGGATTTCCACACCCGGCAGGAACGGATGGATCGGCGTAGTTCTTCTTTCACCCATACCTGTGGCGGAGGTTCCTACGAAAACGATCTTTTCCTTAAGAAAATTCTTGTTTATTTTGCCGGCAATTATATCCATAGCGGAAAAATATGTGAACTCCTTCTCCTTTTCCCCATAATGGATAAGCATACTGCCTGTATCATCAACAGGAATGGTGATATTTCCCAGGAGAATATCCGATGGTTTACCGTAATCCATCCTGACGGATACCTGTTTCAGATTCATATGCTTCATAATGGTTGCCAGTGCAAAGCTCGGGTAATAATCCTGGCTTTGATTGCCGCGATCATATCGAATGATCAACGGCACACGGCGTAAAATGCCGTCAGTGTCAAAGGAAACATTGATAAACCCATTGTCGTGGACGGCAGTTTCAAAGGTACGCAGGTTGCATAGGACCCCGCTGGCCCTGTGTACGGGGACATCTAAAGGTTTGGAGATATCTGCGCCTATGAAGATGAGTTTAAGCGGATGAAAAGCGCATCCGGAAGAATTTGTGTTTTCTCTATTGAACAGGAATTTTCTGGCCAGCACAAAAGGACCTGATTCGAGTGTTTCCGCGAGTATGCCGTCATTATCTATAATTTTCGATGGTATCTCCGTCGTTGGGAAAGAATATCCATAGTACTCTTTAAAATCTTTCAGTATGGTACTAAGAGATGTTCTGTCTGCTTCGCCAAACAGCATATCAACTCCGATGACTGATGCACCGGATTCATGAATATTTTTTAACAGGCGCGCCACAAGATGGCGGGGCCAGGGCCACTGTCCATACTCCTTCAGGCTTTTTTCATCAATGTCGACAATGACGATTTCCGGTGCCGGCTTCTTCAGCGGGTATTCGCGGAGTATTGTGTCGTAGAAACGCAATTCGAGGAATCGGGAGAAAGGGGTTTGAGAGATATAGAATAGAATAAAAAAAACCGTTACGACTAGTCCATACATGACTAGTCGATAGTTGTTGCGAATGTATTTTTTAAAATTCGAACTAAATGCAGCTGACTTCATCCACGCCTGTTGCTGTATGGTCTTCTTGTGGAACTTTATTGAAAAACATTATGCGGTTCAGGTTTATCGTATTACAATTTCAACCCTTCGATTTTTAGGTTCATCAACTTCGTCTGCTGTTCGAACAAGCGGGTTATTCTCCCCGTGTGATGAGACGTCAATTATATTTTCATTAATTCCTTTGCTTACAAGGAGATGCTTCATTTGAGAAGCCCTGTCCAGACCAAGACGAAAGTTGCTTTCTATTGTCCCCACTCTGTCGGTATGACCGATAATAGAAATTTCTGCAGGGTTGATTTTGGGTACTAATCCCAGGATATCGTCCAGAATCCGTTCCGATCCTTCCGTCAAGTCTGTTGAGTCTTTTTTATAGTAAAGAATATAATGTGCCACAAACGGGGGTAAGGCGTTCAACGTCTCACCAAAGAGTTTTTTTACCTGATCTTCCCGCAATTGAACGGGTGGTTCCGGAGCGGTTTGTGAAGATTTAACCGCCACAGCCTTATTGGGCTCATTCAGCGTCTGCGAACCTCCCTGATTAATAACTTCAATTCTACCTGTTTTTCCATCCGGATCGGGCAGCAGGACGACGAGGTTCTTTTTTGCGCAGCAGGCGGTCAACAGCATGATGATATAAATTAACGCGAAAATTCGGCCATGTTTAAGCATTTAAGATTCCTCTGATTCTTCTCAATATCAATATGAAGGTGCGTTGAGGCCGGAATGAATCAATTATCCCCCCTCGACGCGGACGGCAAAATGCGTGCCTCGAAGACATATGTCACCGACGGGAGTTGAAAAACGGGATGTTTCCGGTGAGAGCTTGGAAATGATACCCGACAGATAAACAACTGATCCTCTCAGCATCTTCAGAAATATCGCCAGCTTGCCTTCGGCGGGAGAAAAATTAAATTTGCTGACAACTAATTCCGTGTTTGATCCCAGGGCAATCAAAGTATCATCCTTGAGGCTTATGCCGAGGGAACTGTTCGCACCTGTTTTAAGAATGTCGTTTCTTAATATGCTGCTATTGATATGTGCAGTCATAACCTTGTTTTCTCTTACAATTAAAGCATTTCCCTTAATGGTTTTTACATAACCGATAACCTCGTCTGCTGCCGTGGCTGATGCAGTAAAAAACGCAGATAATAAGATCAACCAGCATAGGATCGTTTTTAGTGATGCTTCTTTGAAAGATTTTTGATGGATTATTTTTTTCATTGAATAAAAAAGTATTAAAAATAATTACATCTGTCAAGGTAATTAATCCAATGGGATATAGAGTTAATGCGCAGCAAAAAAGAAAAAAGAATATTTTATGTCTTCATTAGTTGATAAATTAGAAATGATTCTGTATGAAGGGCTGATTCAATATAAATTATAGCACATTTTAAGGATGGGGTTTATGAAGCTGCTTAACTTGTTTACATGCATATTACTCATTATGTTGTTTAGTTTCCCTTTTGCCGGGAAGTCCATATCCGCCGGCAGAATGCCCGGCTCAGATAATCCGCTGACCACCGAACCGGGGCTACAGGTCCAGGAAGCGGAGATAATCAAGAAAAAATATCCCAATGCAATTAAAACGTCATCCGGACTGATGTATATTGTTTTAAAAGAGGGGAATGGTCCAATACCGGCCAGGGGAGCACTGGTAGAGGCTCATTATACAGGCAGGTTAATTGACGGAACTAAATTTGACAGTTCCGTGGATCGACGGCAACCCTTCCATTTTGTAGTAGGAAAAGGTTATGTCATCAGCGGATGGGATGAAGCTTTTCTTTCCATGAAAAAGGGAGAAAAACGGATTCTTATCATACCTCCGGAACTGGCCTATGGCGATCGAGGAGCAGGATCAATTCCACCAAAGGCGACATTGATTTTTGAAGTTGAACTAATAGATTTCCTTCAGTAACTGCGCTTCTGGAAGCTTTAACCGGACTTGGTAATCCACTTGTCCATGAGTAATTGTCGGCAATTTGACAGTCCTGGCTCAACATTAAATTGATCTATGCATAAGCAGTATTATTTAAAAAAATCCGATTTGCATGATCTCCGGGAGTGGTTTTCCCAATATGTAAAATCATTCTATTGTTCCGATACAATCATTCAAAAGGCCCTTGTACTGAAGCAGGAACACACTCTAAAGGTCTGCAAAGAAATTCTGAATATAGGCAGGAAGCTTGATTTAAGTCAAAACAACCTGATGATTGCCGAGGTCATGGCGCTCTTCCATGATATTGGCCGTTTTGAGCAATTTATTCATTATCGGACCTTTGTCGACAAAAAATCTGAAAACCATGGAGAACTGGGTGTAAAAATTCTACAACAACAAAAGGTGCTGGCGGCTTTAGAAGAAGACACCCGGGAACTGATACTGAAGGCCATTTTGTATCATAACCGTCTGCTAATTCCGGAAGATGAAAGCCCTATCTGTATATACTTCAGCAGATTGCTCAGAGACGCCGACAAGCTTGATATCTTTGATCTGTTTTCAACCTATTATTACCTTGATAGTTCAGAGAAAAGCTCTGCCGTAGAATTGGATTTGCCGGATGTACCTGAAATATCTGAAAAAGTATTACACAGCCTCCGGCAGGGCAGTATGGTTGGCATACAACATTTAAGGTCAGTGAATGATTTCAAACTGCTTCAAATGGGGTGGATTTATGATATCAATTATCCGCCCACTTTGCGGATGATTTATGAACGGGGTTATCTTCAAAAGATAAAGGATACGCTGCCGTCAACGGAAGAGATCGATAGTATTTATTCCAGTTTGATGTCTTATCTCCAAGAAAAGATCTAAAACCAAATGTTAGTCATTTCATGGCTTTTGATTTACTCTCAAAGAATACCGGTAAGCATCAATCCGAAAATAATGGTAACCAGGGCTATGATTATAGTCAGGCGTCCTGACCATCGATGGACCCGCCTTATTGCCTGGACATGGGCTGGAAAACGAAATTGTGAGAATCCTAATGTCGGAGTCAAAACTATGCCTGTGAGGGTTACCCCTCCCAGCCAGGTATGAGGATGTCCGAAATGCGGTTGGCCGGAGGTAGAGACAAGCAGGATGGCGGATAGGAAACCGGCGGCCATGATTGCAACTCCTGTCAGTACCGTACGTCGATGCGCTTTCAACCACCAGCGTTTACGCCGCAAAACCATGGCTACAGTTATGCCGGCCAATAGTAATCCCGTTGCCGCCAACATGAATCCGACATGAAAGTAAAAAAAGTTCATGACGATCTATTCTTTATTGCTTATCTGGTTGCCGGTCCGGCATAAATCAGAGAGCCTGATCTGGACCCAAAAAGGTTACAAATAGCCTTGACTTCAACACGGTCACCTTTATTCAAAGGCAGTTTGTAAGTATAGGTAAAGGTCTCTTTATCAGGCTGTAACTTATATTCATAGACAAGAGGTTTTTCAGAATTCTTCTGAATTTCCACCTTTGCAATATAGTGAGAGTTCGGTACAAAGGATTTATGCGTGATTGTCACTTGAAGTGACTGCTCTTTGTCCAGGTAAGTCAATTGCACATCAGTTGGTGAATTGGCGAAGGCCGGCAGGGGAGAAATCAGGAGCAAAGCAAATAATGTCAAAAAGAGCCAGCCGGCAGAAAACTTCCGCAATCCGTTCGAGGGATGGAGCATTTGATCTGTAAGCCTCTTTTGACTGGTTTTACTCATTCCTGATATTTTTCTGCTTTCTGCGAAGTGCTTTACAAAAGTGCCTTTCATGGTTGCATCCTCCCTGATTTTGAATACGCCCTGCCGGATCATTAAAACTTCGAGATCTTTATAAAATAGCTTTTGTATGACGACGTCGATTAGAACCGCTAAACCTTATTTGCCAATTCTCCGGATAACGTGTTTGAATTGGTGATAAATGATAAAAACTGTGTTTTATGAATGAAGTATAGAAGGCGGGGGTTGATGTGTCAAGAGAATTTTGTCCGCATATTGTTCGCATCTATTGGAAAGTATAACATCTTTGACTCAAGAAAACAGCTTGTGCGCTAAAACGGCTCAGCCTCCGAGATATGCTTCGTTTACCCGTGGATTTCCCGTCAGTTCCTTCCCCGTACCGGAAAGGACGATGCGGCCGGTTTCCAGTACGTAGCCGCGTGAGGCTATATGCAGCGACATGTTGGCGTTTTGTTCGACGAGCAGGATCGTTTTGCCTGCCTTATTGATTTCCTGGATGATCCGGAAAATTTCCCGTACGAGAACAGGCGAAAGTCCCATGGAAGGCTCGTCCAGCAGCAGCATCTTCGCATCAGTCATGTGCGCGCGGCCCACGGCCAGCATCTGCTGTTCGCCACCGGAGAGCATGCCGCCTAATTGCTTCCTTCGTTCGCGCAGGCGGGGAAACATTTCAAATACGTGTTCCAGGTCGGCTTCGATTTTTGCCTTATCCCTGCGCTGCCAGGTGGCAAGCTTGAGATTTTCCAGGACGGTGAGATTGCCGAAGATGCCCCGGCCTTCCGGTACATGGGCGATACCCGCAGCGACAATCTGATCGGGTGGAACATTTTTTAAATCTTTCCCGGCGAAGGAGATGCTGCCCTGGCAGGGAACCATGCCGGAGATGGCGCGCAGGATGGTAGATTTTCCCGCGCCGTTGGCGCCGATGAGGGTGACGATTTCTCCGCGCGCCACATCAAAGGAAATATTGTCCACTGCCTTAATACTGTCGTAGAAAACGCTTAACCCGGTGACGGACAGCAGCCGGTCTGCATCGTTCATAAGACAACCTCCTCGCCGAGATAAGCTTCCAGCACTTTGGGGTTTGATTGGATTTCGGCAGGCAGTCCCGCCGCTATGGTCGCACCGAAATCCAATACAGCCAGGCGTTCGCAAATGCCCATCACTAGACGCATCTGGTGTTCGATCAAAATAATTGTTACGGAAAACGTACGGCGAATCCAGCTGATGAATTCCATCATTTGGATAATCTCGTTGGGGTTCATTCCGGCTGCCGGTTCATCGAGCAACAGCAGCTTGGGATTCGTGGCGAGCGCCCGGGCAATCTCCAGGCGGCGCTGCAAACCGTAGGGCAGGTTTTTGGCCTTTTCATTGGCCGACTCATCAAGCTTAAAAACAGCCAGTAAATCGAGCGCCAGGCTGGTGATGCGCTTTTCCTCGGCGCGGAAACGGCCGATGTGCAGAAGCGCTTCGGCAGGTGTGTAGGCAATCTGGCCATAGTAGGCGATACGAACGTTATCCAGCACGCTCAGTTCCTTAAAAAGACGGATATTCTGGAAGGTGCGGGCGATGCCCAAACGGGTGATCGCATTTGGTGTAAGGCCCACCAGTTCATGGCCGTCCAGTTTTATGCTTCCTTCGGAGGCGCGATAGACACCGGTTATCAGGTTGAAGATGGTTGTCTTACCTGCGCCGTTGGGGCCTATGATGCCGACGAGTTCCTGCGGCTCAATGCTGAAATTGAAATCGGATACCGCGCAAAGGCCCGCAAAGCGATGAGTGAGTCGGGAAATTTCAAGGAGCTGCATCGGACGCCTCCTTCTTCCTGCGCCAGAGTATTTGCGTTAAACGGTCGCGAATCGAAGTAAAAGGAAGGGCTTCTCTCATCCCCATGATGCCGTGCGGGCGGTAGATCATCAGCAACACCAGCATCAGCGGCATGAGCACCATCCGCCAGATGCCCAGGGGGCGCAGGATTTCCAGCAGGACTGTGTAAATAACCGCACCGATGATTGATCCGCAGATGGACGCGATGCCACCCAGGTAAACCATGATCAGAATGTCGGTGGATTTAATAATGTCGAACATACGTGGATTGATAAACTGTAGCGCGTGGGCAAACAGGCCCCCGGCAATGCCGGCAAAAAAAGATGAAACGACGAAGGCAATGATTTTGACCTGACGCGTATTGACGCTCATTAAATCACTGGCAGTTTCATCCTCGCGGACGGACAAAACGCCGCGCCCGAAGTTAGAGTAGATCAGGTTGCGGATCACCCAGACGGAAAGTGCCGTCCAGAAAAAGACCCATGGCAGGGTGGTGAGCTTTTCCATTCCCAGCAGGCCGCGCGGTCCGCCGACGGCGTCGATGTTTTCCAGAACTGATTTTACAATCATGCAGAAGGCCAGCGTGACGATGGCCAGGTAATCGCCGCGTGTTTTAAAAGAGGGGATTGCCACGATAAAACCCACCAGTGCGGCGCCGACACCGCCCGCCAGGATTGCCAGCGGAAAAAGAATTTTTACCATGCCCGGCGGAAATACATGGACTGTTAAAAGGGAGGCAATGTAGGCGCCCACGGCCATGAAACCTGCATGACCGACGGAGAATTCGCCCATGTAACCGTTGATCAGATTCAGACTGACCGTTAGGATGATGTTGATGCCCACGTAAATTAAAATAAGCTGCAGATATAAATCCAGGAATTCAAAGACAGAAGCGGTTGTACAAAAGGCAAGGCCGGCGATAAGCAAGACCGGCCAGAAATATTTGTGGCCGGCAATTGTATGACAGGTATTAATCAGTTTTTGGATAAAGACAGATTTGGACATAATGACTATACCTTCTGCGGTTGGGGCTTGCCCAGGATGCCGTATGGTCTGACAATTAACAGGATCAAAAGAAGCGTAAAGGCCACAAAATCACGGTATGTGGATGGGAAATACGCGGCTACCATAATTTCCACCCCGCCAAGAATAAAGCCGCCGATCATTGCGCCGCGGATATTGCCGATGCCGCCGACAACGGCGCAGATAAAGGCTTTCCAGCCGACAATGATGCCCATGTAAGGATCGATCACCGGATAGGCAAGTCCGTACATAACGCCTGCCGCTCCACCGAGGCCTGTACCAATGGCAAAAGTAAAAGAAATGATTTTATTTACCGGAACGCCCATCAGCGGGACTATTGTCTTGTCCCAGGAAATGGCGCGCATGGCCATGCCTGCTTTTGTGTGCTGAACTATAAAATCCAGAATCAGCATCAGGACGAGTGAAAGGACAATCACCAGAATCTGCAGTGAGGAAAAGGAGAGAGAGCCGAATGTCCAGGTGATGTTGGTCAGCAGTTGCGGAATGTGTTGGGGGTAGGGGGAAAGTGCCAGTGTGAAATTTTCCAGGAAAAGACCTACGCCCAGAGCGGTGATGATGGCGGAGACACGCGGGGCATTGCGCAGCGGCCTGTAAGCGAGGCGCTCAATGAGCACGCCCAGAAAGGCAACTCCCGCCATGGATAAAAGCAATGTCGGAACAAAGGATAGTTTAAGAAAGGCGGCAATGAGAAAACAGAAAAAAGCCCCGACCATAAATAAATCGCCGTGGGCGAAGTTGATCATGGTCAGAATGCCGTAAACCATTGTATAGCCCAGGGCGATCAGGGCATAAATGCTGCCCAACTGCAGGGCATTGAGAGCTTGCTGAAAAATATAGGTCATAAAATAGAGAAAATAACTTCCTTATATTTCCCCAACTTTTCTAAAGAGGGGGGACTATCATGAATAAGGTCCCCCTTTATTTCTAAAATGGAGAATTTCCCCCTTTTTTTAATGGGAAATACCACAAATCCACTCCCCCTTTCTTAAAGGGGGATTAAGGGGGATTTTACTAAATCATCATGGTTTGGCGTTGGCAAACCAGGTAAACTTCCCATCTTTTATCTTTAGAATGACGGCGCTTTTCACCGGATCGCCGGAGCCTTCCTTAAATTGCATATTGCCCGTCACACCTTCGTACTGCGGGATTTTAGCCAGTGCATCACGTACTGCCTGGCGGTCATTCTTTCCGGCTGTTCTGAGCGCCTGCAGCAAAAGCCCGAAAGAATCATAGGTCAGAGCGGCGACGTCGTCCGGTGTGGTGCCGTATCTTGCTTTGAAGCCCGCGATGAATTTCTTGGTTGTGTCCGTTGCAGCATCGGCGGCGTAATGGGTGCTGAAATAATAATCGTTGCAGTCTTTCCCGCAGAGTTTCACAAGTTCTTCGGAGCCCCACGCATCGGCGCCGATGAATGGTACGGTGATGCCCAGACGTTTGGCCTGTTGAATTTGCAGCGGCACTTCACTGTAATAGTTGGGCAGGAAAATAACTTCCGGGGCAGCCTGTTTGATTTTAGTCAACTGGGATGAAAAATCCTTGTCGTTGGTGGTGTAGGTCTCAAAGGCGACTACTTTTCCGCCGTTTTGTTCGTAGACCTGCTTGAAGATTTCAGCAATTCCCTTATTGTATTCGGAAGCAACATCGTAAAGAACCGCCGCTTTTTTTAACTGGAGGTTATCCAGCGCGAATTTGGCTACTACACGTCCCTGGAAAGGATCGATAAAGCAGGCGCGAAAAACATATTTTTTGGAAGCGTTGGTCTTAGAGTCGAGCGTCGCTTTTGGCGCCGTCGACCACGGGGTGATCAAGACAACCTTGCCCGATTCAGCTATTTCCGCCGCAGGTAATGCATAACGGCTGGCGTTGGGGCCGACAATCGCGGTGACATTCTGCTGTGTGATGAGCTTTTGCGCAGCGGATGCCGACTGGTCGGCCTTCCCGGCATTGTCCTCGATAATTAATTTGATTTTATATTTTTTATCGCCCAACTGAATGCCGCCGGCATCGTTGACTTCGGCCACGGCCATTTCCGCCGCTTTTTTACAGGAAGCACCAACTGCCGGAATGTCGCCCGTCAGTTCGGCAATGACGCCGATCTTGATCTGGGAAGAATCTTCCTTGCTGCAGCCGCATATAACCAAAGAGAGAATCACCAAAAGAATAATAAATACAACTGATTTTTTCATGTAATGTCTCCTTTTACCCTTCGATATTTTGTCCACAGCTTATAAGGGAAGGTTGCCCATGTGTCAACGAAAAAGAAGGGAAAAAGAAGGAAAATGCCTATGCCGTATAATATGTTGAACTAAACCGCTCACGCGGTAACTTATAGAAGCAGTATCGGGAGATCGGTGCTGCTTTTTTTGTTTTTATTAATTTATTTCCAGCCGCATACTCTTTTCAGTGCCCGTTTTGTAAAAAAGGTTATTTGATCCCGATCATGGTCCTTCCCCGACGATGAAGAGGGCAGCCATGATTCTTATGTTTTTTATTTACACTCACGATCGGCAACAGGGATTATCCGATTCAACGGTATGCGCAATAATGCATTTTCCGTCAGCGCCTTCGTAAGCCCGAATAACGTATTATGACTATTACATACGATTGCAGTCACTTATTCCCAGTGAAATTTATGTCCGACATGACCGCATTATGAAAAAACACCTCCATTTATTGCTTGATTTCAATGAAATATTTCCTCATAGTACGTCTCGAATCAACCTGTAAAACGATTAAATTTCCAAAGTAGTGCAAGACCCCACCGCGTAGGGGTTTGTTCAACTAAGTTTTTACGCCGGCTTCGCGTCGTAAAAACTCTTACTACGCTTGTGCACACTATAGGGTGTTAAAATGCTCGATGTTTTAGACAGAAAAATTCGACAAATGCATGCCGCCCTTGAGGCGCTCTCGTCTGATGACGTGTTGTCTGTAAAGCCGAGAGTCGAAATAACAGATAGATGCATGTATGTAAGTATCGACTTCAACGCGTGCAGTGATCCCATTCAACTTGCAAATATGGCATCGTTACTTATCGCAAACATTGCTTCATTAAAGGACCACCTCAAGGTTTGGTGTAAATCCAAGAACATTCCATTCAATGGGGAAAGCTTGATTAACAGCAACAGATCGGTGGCGCTAATACACGATCTTTGGAATGTGGATAAACACGCGGAGCTGAGATCCCAGTCTCGTTCTGGACAAGTTCCAAAGTTGATTAACTTAAGCAAGGCTTTGTCACTAAGTACCGGCACTGAGCCGAACTCGGCTGTGATATACTTCATGGACCCTAGAACTGGTCAAATGAACGTAAAATCATCCGGGGGAGGGTCTGCAAAGATCCAACTTTCTGGTACTATCGTGGACCAAGCGGGCAACGTCTTGGCTGAATTTAACACAGCTTGTAGTGAAGCTGTCAGCGCATGGGAGAAAGAGCTTGTGGTAGCCGGTGTGCCGCTCCCTAATTAATGCACAACAAATAAGGATTGAGACGGCGCAGCGCGTCGTTTTAATCCTGGGTTCAAGTAAGCCGGGTTATAAGGGTAATGCTTCACAGGTGGTATGGATTGGAATGAAGGATGAAGATGATTTGCCCATTGCGGGTGGTGATTTGGAAGCTTTCTACCGTTGTCAGGTTCCATACAGGCCATTTAGTCCTGTAATTTGATCGTAGGCATTCCTGAAAGATGAACAAAAGGCCTGCGAACTTGAAAACAAGATGCGGAAATCCGTTGCCGTCCGAGATACGGATTGTGAAAATGGTCTATGTTCCGGATCATCAAGACTGCCGACTATCCTGAATCGCAGAGAGACCGGCGTAAAGGGATAATGCTTTTAAGAAAAACCAGCGCCGCTCCACAATCCGGACAATGCGGGCCGACGGGGAGCTTGGGCTTTTCCTCCGGTTCCGGTGGCATACCGTTTTGTTTCAGAATCAATGAATGTATCGTATTGACGCTGATGGAGGCGCTTGAACTCATGAATCCAAAGTGCCTGACCTTCATGAACCCGGAGGGGAGGACATGCTGGAGAAAGCGCCGGATGAACTCCAGAACATCCAGTGCCATGGAGCGGTAACGATTGCTTCCATGTTTGCGATACTTGAAAGTGACGATGCGGTTTACCACGTTGATAATCCTGCTGTTGGAGATAGCCACTTTAAAGACATACGGCGCAAGGTATTTAAGCGAAGCGGTCCCATTTCCGACAGCTTGACTATTGACCACCCAGCCGGATTTCCAGACCCTGGAATCGATTTGTCCCAGGAGCTCGGCTTTATCCATTTGCTCCTTGAACTTTGCCCGGAAAATCAGAGAGAGCGCCTTGACAGGGACATAGAACCCGGAACTTGAGGGCAGCCATTCGGAACGATCCTTCGAAAGTCCGCCCCCTGCCACGATGTAATGGATATGAGGATGAAACTGAAGCTGTCGGCCCCAGGTGTGGAGAATACCGGTAAAACCGGGAAGATTAGTTCCCAGGAATCGGACGTTTGTGGCCATGACCTTCAGGGCCTCGGAAGACGCAAGAAAAAGGGCTTCATAGCATGCTTTCTGATGGGATCGAATGAAAAGCCGCAGAGCCTCTGGAACTGTGAACGTGATCAGAAAGTGGGGGCACGGGAGTTGACGGGCCATTTGTTTTTCGAGCCAAGCCCTTGTTTTGTGATGTTGACATTGCGGACAATGACGGTTACCGCAGGAGCGAAAGATGTGGTGGACCTGCCCGCAATCGGGGCATTCATAGATGGTCATCCCGTAAACAGACGTGCGGCACTGGATCATGGCCTGAATGGTTTTGTGATGGACGGAGGGCATATCAACGCCGTAGCGTTCGATATATTCGGGGCCGTAAGTGCGGAAGATGTCGGTAATTGTCTGCATATTACAACACCTTCATGAGCTCGTTGATTTTATCCCAGGCGTCGAGCTGACCTTTGTTGGTCAGATGGAGATACACCATTGTTGTTTCCAGTTGGGTATGCCCGAGAAATTGCTGAATGCTGCGCAGGTTGACACCGGCTTCCAGTAGATGTGTGGCATAAGAATGCCTGAGGGTGTGAATACTGACGCCCTTTTTTGTAATTCCGGCCATTTCCTTTGCGCGACGGAAAGCGCCTTGCACACTACTTCTGGCCATGGGCAACGCCGTGGACGATGCCGTTTTGTGGCCTCTGCCTATTGCGGGAAAGATCAGCGTTGGGTGTCGATGGGTTTTCCAATGGTGTCTCAGGATATGGATTGTTGATTCCGGTAGGGGGACGTAACGGTCCTTTGCCCCTTTACCGCGATGGACATGAAGCATGTGTCTCTTGCTGTCAATATCCGAGACCTCCAAGTGGATCGCTTCGTGGAGACGGAGTCCGCAGGAGTAGACGGCAGTCAGATAAGCGTGATTGTGGGGAGTGTTGACGCAGGCCAGGAGTTGTCGTACTTCTTCCTGACTGAGTACGGCTGGTAGACGATGTTCAGTCTGTGCGCGCAGGATATTGAAGATGTGCCAGTTGTGTTGCAAGACATTGGTAAAGAAGAAGCGAATGCCGCAGTAGCAGATGCGCATGGTTTTTGGGGACCAATGGTTGACATTTGTTCTATTGAGAAAATAGACGCGAAGTTCTTCTTCGGAAATGGTATCGGGTGTTTTACCGTAGAAGTCGGTGAGCATCCTCACGGTGCGGATGTAAGCGTCCCGCGTTCTTTCGCTCTTGCCGTTAAGCTGGAGGGTTTGGTTCATCCTTTCGGACCAGTTTGTCATCATAATATAGCTCCTTTTCAAAAGTGATTTCTCCGGGAACATCCGGAGATCTGAAAGGAACCATACCGAATAGACATCGTGGTCGAAAAGTTGTAAGGAAAGAAGAATTTTTCAGGAGTGGAAAACTGCCGCGGAGCGGCTTACTTGAACCAGCCGCTAGAGCCGATCTCAGCCCGCTGGGCTGCTCCGGCTCCGCTTTTCGTTATATGCGGGAACTCTCACCACATACACAACCAGAGTAAGGAAACATGGCAACATCAAACACAAAAGTAAATTTCGTAGCACGTGCCGTAATCTACAATGTACTCACAATTGACATCGAATTGCCCTTTTCTTTAAATCAATTCATCTTTAATGAATACCCTGACAAAGTGGCATTAGCCTACCACCTTGGAGGCGAAGAAGAACCGGCTCATTGGGATCCCACATATCCGAAGTGGTATGTCTTCATTGAGTTTCCCTTTTCAGTTATGAAAAGAGACGACCGGTTCCCCGTTGAATTCTTTGTAACAGAAGCTACTGCTACAAAAATACTGAGTGAATTGTTAACTGTTCTTCAGTTGTACTCACCTACACCCTTTGGCGGTCGTATTCATGCCATTAGGCCATTGTCCAATAAAACCTTCACCAATGATGATGTTGTTTCATTTCCAAAGGACATAGGTGCGCATCCAGCTGACCCGGAGGTCTTCTTTATAGCAAATGACAATATTTCCGATATTGGGCAACATTTTAAATCGCTTTGGCGACAAGATTGGCGTCCAATACATTTGGCAGTTTCAAGATACATGAACAGCTATACGAGAGATATCTTTGCTGAAGGTTTTGAACCTGATGATGCATTTATGGATTTGATGATCTCTTTGGAAAACATTTTCGGAAGTCCTGAAGCTGTTGTATATAAAATAGCAATGCGTGCTGCGTGCTTACTCGAAGCAACAGCTGAAGGTCGTAGAGACCTGAACAAGTCGATAAAGTATTGGTACAAAAAGAGAAGTAAAATCGCACACGGGGATGGTAACAGGGTAGTCGAATGGAAGGATGTGGAAGCCCTCCGAGATATAGTAAGACAAGCTATCATGAGAGTATGGGAAATAAAGCTGAAAGGGGACAAACTCGACGATTATCTATTCCTAGGAGATCGATATCAGCGAATAGGAACCATTTAACAAAATCAATACAGCGGACTCGCTACGCACCCTGCTGATTTCGTCGTTGGGCATCATAAATAATCTAATAATCTATTGACAAAGTGTATCCAGTGGGCTACATTGCATTTATGATTGAAATTCGAAAAACCGAAATATTCGCCAAGTGGATTAATGGTCTGCAAGATATTAGTGGGCGTGCGCGTATTCAGGCAAGAATCGAGAGATTGGCTATGGGAAATCCTGGAGATGTTAAGCCTGTAGGTGAAGGAGTTTCGGAAATGCGTATTGATCATGGTCCCGGCTATCGGGTTTATTATATTAAGCGTGAGCGCACAATGATCATCCTACTGGCTGGTGGAGAAAAAGTACACAGACAAAAGACATTAAAACTGCAATTTGCTTAGCAAGAAATTTGTAGGAGTTAATTATGGCAAGAACAGTTACCACAAAATATGATGTATCTGAGCACCTGCGCACACCTCAAGAAATGGCGGCTTATCTGGAAATGTGCATTGAGGAATCAAACGGTGATGCTGCGTTTATTGCAAAGGCATTGGGAGACATTGCAAAAGCTAAAGGTATGTCTCAAGTAGCACGAGATGCTGGGTTGTCACGTGAGAGCTTGTATAAAGCTCTATCCGGTGAAAGGAGTCCGGGATTTGATACTATTCTTAAAGTAATTGGCGCTCTGGGTATAAAGTTACATGCAGAGGCCGCCAGTTCAACAAAATTAACAGCCCAACAAAAGCAATCCAGCCGATTGCTACGCTCCGGCTGATTTATTTCGTTCGGCTGGCATTGATAAAGGAGGTATACGCATGGACATGTGGAAGTTCTTTGACATCACGCATCGGGAGCACATTCTCTGCAATCCGATGAGTCTTGAGAAACTTGAACAGCTTATCACGCTTCTGCCTCTGAAGCCTGGGGCGTGCGTGCTTGATATCGCCACTGGAAAGGGCGAGTTTCTCATCAGGCTTGCAGAGCGGTACCGAAAAATCACAGGGACAGGAGTTGATTTCTCTCCCTACTACATTGCCGATGTCCGCAAGAAGCATCAAGAACGTGTTCCGGATGCCCAACTCCATTTCCTGGAGATGGACGGGGCCAAGTATGTTCCAGAGACCTTGGAAAGCTTTGATCTGGCAGCCTGCATCGGTGCGAGTTGGATTTATGGCGGGCATCGAGGGACGCTGAGCGCGCTGCAGAAGATGGCAGTCCCGGAAAGTTGGATCGTTGTGGGAGAACCGTACTGGCGTCATGAACCGGAAAGAGAGTATTTAGAAGCGATCGGAATGACACGGAGCGACTTCGGAACACATTATCAGAATGTAGAGGCCGGGCGAGAGCAAGGATTGGAGGCGGTCTACACACTCGTAAGCAGCCAGGATGACTGGGATAGATATGAAGGGTTACAGTGGTATGATGCGGAAACCTGGGCGAGTGATCATCGGGATGATCCTGATGTGGAGACCGTGCTGAAGCGAGTGCGTGAGAGTAAGACAGCGTATCTGAGGTGGGGACGAGAAACGCTGGGGTGGGCGATTTATGTGTTCAAGAAAGGGGGTATAGCACATTTCTAGTTGGCTAACGCGCCTTATTGGGGAAGAATTGGGGTCAAATCTTTAATATTGACATCACAGGTTGATTTATAGTTAATTTAACTGATGCGCACACATAATCCGATGCCGACATTTTCACGTACTGCCAAAGCAACATATTTTATATATCCGGACACACCGGGAAAGCACTGGTGTGATAAGAACATTCCAATGGGGTAACCGCTTTTTACGATTCCTTTGAAAGTCAAACAAACTTAAAAAACTAGAGGGGAAATAGCCTCAATGAAAATGTCAAATGAAGAATCCAGATAGAGCAACAGTATTCCGGCTTGTTGATCTTCCAAATATTGGGAAAACAATAGCGAACGATCTCCAGTTGATTGGCATTGATCATCCAAGAAAACTGATCGGCAAAGATCCTTTTTGCCTATATCGGGAGCTATGCACAATATCGGGTAAAATGCATGATCCCTGTGTTATCGATGTGTTTATATCAGCGGTTCATTTCATGGAAGGAGGAAAGCCACTTCCCTGGTGGTCATTTACCGACGAACGAAAAAAGCATATAGGAAAAGAAAAACCGAAGGAAAGCAAGAAAATGAAATAAGGAGACGACCATAGTGTTTTTAAAATATGTTTCTCTATTAATATGTGTGAGTCTTTGTGTTTTTCCTCCAACACAAGCCTTTTCCAAAGAAGATGTGTCGCTCATCAAGGTAACGCCGGACATAAGAGATTACGCATTAAATACGGTTAAACCTGTCCTTGATTCATATGCGAAACAGGACAAATTATCATTACTGCTGAAAGTATCCGAAGTATTAATCGATCCTCAAATAGGAGTCCATACAAATGGACTTACACCCGGCAATTACATTATTTATGACAAGTTGGAAAAATTAAAACTTGGATTTCTTGTTACGTTCAACCTTACATCGGAACAGAAAAAAGTCTTAGAGTCCTGGCACTCAAAATTTATGCAGGAAAATCCCGCCGATGTTTTTTTTGCACCGTCTGCCGATGAAATCATCAAAACAAAGGCCGCTTTTGGCTGTACCCATTATGCAAGGTCTTTCATCGCAGTCGTTAAAGCTCTTGGTTTGATCGATAAGCCCGAAGACCTTCGCTACATAATCTCAAGTAAAGCGGATAATTATAATCAAGCTCTGGAAAAAATGGACCGTAAAGTTACAATTAACGGTCATCAGTTTGTATTGGTTAAAATTACTTCAAAGTGGATAGCAATTAATACGTCAAAAAGTGACTGGATCGAAATGGCGGAAGATTTTTCACCCGATTATATTAAACCTCCCTCAAATATTCCTGTTCGTTTTGCGGCATACCACGATGTAACTTTTCTGCTTAGAAAGATTGGAAAAGATTATAATGATGATTGTGATGATGACTCATTGACCAACTTGATGAATATTTATCGCTCCGGCGACGCCAAAGAGTCCACTTTCAAATGGGAAAGTTACGTATCCACCGGTAATACAGGCACCCAGCAAGTGCATTAAATCGGGTTGCAATTCCATGCTACGTTCCATTGCTGCGGGACAAGAGCATGGGGGAATAGGGATCATTCTGATATTTCAGGCTGATTAATAGAGAAATTAACCGCTACGCAGGCGGGTTACCTCAATTATTAGGATAAGAAAATAAACCTTATGAAATATTCAATCAGTCCAATATCAGTAGAAGATCGTGAATCGATAATAGATATATTCAACTATTACGTAGAAAACTCGTTTGCGGCATACCCGGAAAATAAGCTCCCATATCAGGCATTTGATATGTTTCTGCAAATGTCCAATGGTTTCCCGACAGGAACCATAAAAGATCAAGACGGCAAAATTGTCGGTTTTGGAATGCTACGCACACATAACCCGATGCCGGCATTCTCACAGACTGCCGAAGCAACATATTTTATACATCCGGATCATACCGGAAAAGGACTGGGGAGGATGCTGTTCGATTATCTTGAAAAAGGCGCTGTTGAAAAAGGCATTACGAATATCCTGGCCGGCATATCATCGCTCAACCCGAACAGTATTAAGTTCCACCGGAAGAACGGGTTCATAGAATGTGGCCGGTTCAAAAAAGTTGTGAAGAAAAAGGGCCAGGAATTCGATATAGTGTGGATGCAAAGGATGCTCTAATGAGAAGATCGATCAGACGAAGAGAAGCGCGGCGGTTTCATACTAATGGGAACATACCAATAAAAAATCAGAAAAACTAATATATTGTGGCCGAGTGACTTCAAACGGGTACACATACAAAAAAGCGGAGAATTCAATGATCGAAATAGATATCGATGTCTGGAAAAGAAAAGAACACTTTTTATTCTTCCATAGGATGGATTATCCTCAGTATAATATCTGTTTCAATTTGGATATTACCGGGCTCTCAAAAAGTATAAAGCACAAGAGGCTGCCTTTTAACTACACAATAATGTATCTGTCAACATTAAGCGCAAACGAGGTAGAAGAGTTTCGATACCGAATTCGAAATTCGAAAGTAATACTTCATAAGATGCTTCATCCATCATTTACTTATCTTGACGGCAAAAGCGATTATTTCAAATTTGTTACTGTGGACATGAAAGATGGCCTGAAAGAGTTTGTAGAAGAAGCAGGACAAAAATCAAGAAAGCAGGAAACGTTTTTGGGCTTGGAAGAATTATCGGGAAGAGATGATTTGATATTTTATACATCAATTCCCTGGATATCATTTACCCACCTGTCACATACAATCAACCTCAATAAAGATGATGCAATACCGAGAATATCATGGGGCAAATACTTTGAAGACGGGGAGAAAGTATTATTACCATATTCAGTACAGGTAAATCATGCCTTTGTGGATGGGATACATGTAGCGAGGTATAAAGAAAGATTAGAAGCAATGATGGAAGGGATAAATGATTTGTAAAAGAATTAGGAATAATTGATAATCGCGGCAATACGTCTCTCTTAGCCCAAAAATTAATGGAGTAAATCATGCCTGATTCAATTTTTTGTTCATGGAGTGGTGGAAAAGATTGTTGTGCAGCGCTCGATAAATTTTTAACGGAAGATTCGACCGCAACGATCTCATTGCTGACAATGATCGATGAATCAAATAACAAAACATACGGTCATTTTCTAAGTGAAAAAATTCTCGATGCCCAGGCAAAGGCGATGAATCTGGAAGTCAACTTCGGCTACGCAGGCTTCCATGATTATGAGCAAAGATGGACAGCCGAATTGTTGAGACTGAAAGACAGGGGTTTCACGGGAGGCATATTCGGCGATATTGATCTGGAAGAACATTATGTCTGGATCGAAAGAGTAATGAAGAAAGTTGGCATGCAAATGATAATGCCCTTATGGAAACAGAAT
>JBDKUX010000164.1:0-13722 GCA_039679455.1 Smithella sp.
TTTTCGGCAGGCTGTAATGAATAATCCAGCGGATATTTGATTTATCTATGCCCAGCCCGAAAGCAATGGTTGCACAGATAATTTGAATTTTGTCACGGATGAACGCATCCTGGATTTTGCTGCGATCTGCATTGCCCATGCCGGCATGGTAATAAGCCGCCCGATAGCCCCGATCACAAAGCTTGGCGGCGATGTTTTCCGTCATCCTGCGGCTGAGGCAGTAAATTATTCCCGGCTGACTTTTTCTGCGGGATAAAAAACGTAGAATCTGCTCCAGCCGTTTGCGCCCCGAATAGACAGCCAGACTTATGTTGGGCCGGTCAAAGGAAGCTATGAACTGGTATTCTTCCGGTATCTCCAACTGCCGCAGAATATCATTGCGAATCGCACGGTCCGCCGTAGCGGTAAGTGCGATTAGTGGAATATCCGGAAACTTTTTTCTCAGAACATGCAGTTTCATGTAATCGGGCCGGAAATCGTGCCCCCAGGAAGAAATACAATGCGCCTCGTCTACGGCAAAAAGAGAAATGCGCAACTTCTGCAGGAATCCGATTGTGGAAGCGGCCGACAGCCGCTCAGGCGAAATATAAAGCAGTTTAATACCGCCTTGAAGACAAAGCCCGATAATCCCGGCGCTTTTCTCTTCCGTTTGGGTGCTGTTCAGAAACGCGGCGGCAATGCCGTTTGCCTTAAGGGCATCCACCTGGTCTTTCATTAAAGCAATCAACGGCGATATGACAACAGTTGTGCCTTCTCCGAGTAGTGCTGGAATTTGAAAACAGATGGATTTTCCCCCACCCGTCGGCATTAGAACCAGTGCATCTTTACCTGCCAGCACATGATCGATTATTTCCGCCTGCAGCGGATAAAATGTTTCATAACCGAAGTATTTTTTCAGAGCTTCCTGTTTCTTCATTTTGAATTGGAAATGTAACTACTTTTCCATCCCTTCGATAAACGCCAAAACGTTTTTACCTAAAACTTTGTGATTGTAGCCGCCTTCCAAAATGCCGAAACAGCCGCCATTATTGCGACGTGCCGCTTCCCGTACCAGTTGCGCCATAAATTTATAGTCTTCCGTTTTCAGCAGGCCTCCCCAATCCTGTTCGTGATTGTCGAAACCGGCGGAAACGGCGATCATATCCGCATCGGTTTGCGAAAGCTTCGCTTCCACGCTCTTTAAATATTCGTTGCGATTCGATCCTGCAGGATTTAGAATCGTTACATATTCCTCATTACCCAGAATATTTACATTGCCGTCGCCGTAATGCAAATCAAAATCAAGAATAAAAGCTTTGTTTATTTTCCCTTCCCGATGAAGTTTTTTCAAAGCAATGGACATATTGTTAAAAAAACAGAATCCCCAGGCGCTTCCCGCCGAGGCATGATGTCCCGGAGGACGAATAACGGCAAAGCACGGCTCGGTGAGGGCCGTTTCAGCAGCCAGAATTGCACCACCGGCAGCCAGAGCGGCAATATCATAAACACCTTCGCGTTCAACGTCTCTTACATGGTGAGGAGTGTGCACTTTGAGGATATCTTCTTCCGAAGCGGGCACCGGTTCAATAAATTCTACTCTACCGCGCAGGGCGATTTCTATAGCTTCGATTCTTCCGGGAGCGGACGCGGGATCGGAAGAATAAACCTGTTTGTATTCTTCAGAATAAACGACCTTCATACAAGCCTCCTTTCAAAATAGGCTAAAGGCACATAGACTGAAGACTAATTGATCGATAAAATTTAATCATTTTCAACTTGCCCCCCAGCCTTTATCCTTTCGCCTTTACCCTTTAACCTTTATCCTTCAAAAACCTGATTTCCCTTAATGCTGCAATGGAATTTTTTGCCACCGTCATTTTATGCAAATCTTCAGGTTTAAACCAACCGGCCTCTTCGGCGTCATCGCCGCCTTTTGGTTCACCTGATATGTACTCACCGCTATAATCAACGACGACAAAGTGATATTTGACTTTTCCCGCTGCATCGCGCTCCAGATAGTCAAAAACATAAACGCAGCCACCGACTTTTATAGTTACGCCAGTCTCTTCCAGAATTTCCCGGGCGACACTCTCTTCTAATGTCTCACCTAACTGCAGTGTTCCACCGGGAATAGCCCATTGGCCGCGATTGGGGGCCACTCCGCGTTTGACGAGTAATATCCGGCCTTCATGAATTATAATCCCCCCGACACCAATGCGGGGCACCAGTGGATAAATTTTGTTGAGTTCCTGCTCCACCTATTGTCTACCTTTACTCAGCCTGAAGGAAAACCGGCTTTCAATCCAGGGGTCGCGCTCTTCATTGAAGACTCTTTCTATGAATTTTACCCACCTGTTTTTTCCAATCAATAAAATTGCCGAGGAACGGGTGCCGTAGCCGGGACTTTTAACAAAAATCGACGATAACAGTTTTTCCCATTCCAGACCAATGCCGGTAGATGGAAGCTTATTGTCCGGTGAAAGTTTGCGATCGGCCAAAAGCGTGAAGAGCGCCGATTCCAAATCAGCGCCTTTTTTATCCATAGCCGCCGACAACACCTTTTTGCCCCGCGTCACTTTCTGCCAGGGGGTATCCAGAAGACGATTACTCAAACCGTAAACTCCGGCCTTGAGCTTCTGCAGATCTCCGCGGTTGGAGTAAACAAACAGATCTGTTCCGTCTCCGCAAAGCAAATTGAATCCATTGTATTTGCCGGCCCGTCTGGAAATTTTTTTTACGTAATCTGCCGCGCTTTGAGAACCAAGCAAATAATTTTTAATCAGATTGCCACGGGTAGGAGCGCCGGTTTTGTAAGCGGAAGGATCACGGTAATTGGTTATAGCGGCAAACTTCCCTTCCTGCGTTATCCCCAGCCAGGTGCCTCCTTCTTCCAAATCGCGGCCGGCGAGGATGTGCGGCGCCTCTTCCCAGAATTCGAGTGGCGCCGACGGCCGATCGTAAAACTCATCTCTATTGGCGGCCAGAACCAAAGGGTATGTCGGATGAGTTTTATAGGCAAAGAGAATTAAACACATGTTAAACCTCTATTTTACTTCTTATTTCCCGCAGTGGATAAACAGATGAGATATGCTTCACGCCTTAAGTTTTTGCATAATTCTCGTCATAGTTTCCCCGGCGGAGTGGTCAATAATCACGTCGGCGAGATTATCCTGCGCAGTAGGTCCAAGATTAATTATGACAACTTTGGCGTGGGCTTGCTTCGCATAAACAGGCATGTAGGCTGCAGGATAAACAACCAGAGAAGAACCAATGATTATGAATAAATCACACTCCTGCGCCTCACGAGTCGCATACATTAATGTTCTTTGAGGTAGACTCTCGCCGAAAAAAATGACATCCGGTTTTAATATGCCGCCGCAATTTTCACAATCCGGAATGTGATCTTCAGATTTTATCTGCTCTATCAGTGAATCCACCGGATACCTTTTCCCGCACTCCAGGCAAACCATCCATTCCATATTGCCGTGCAATTCATAGACAAAATCCGGATCATTGCCCGCTTTCTGGTGCAGGTTATCGATATTCTGTGTTATTACCGAACTCAGTTTTCCCATCTTTTCCAGCTCGGCAATGGCCAGATGAGCTGGATTGGGCCGGGCATTGGCCATCAAGCCGCCTTCCAGAAGAATCTTCCACATCTTCCTGCGCGTCTCTCCGGATCGCAGATATTTATCTATTGTAAAATCATCGGGATCAAATCTCGTCCAGAGCCCACCCGGGCTGCGGAAATCAGGAATACCGGATTCCGTACTCACACCGGCGCCGGTAAAAATTACAACCTTTTTGGCGGCGGCGATCATTTGCGCAACTTTGTTTATTTTATCTTCCATTAAAATGTTCCTTTTTTAACATTGATGGACTCGCAAAGAGTCATGAAACCAACAATTTTCAGACGCTTAAAATACACCATGTCCTATCAAAATCAAAACAAAAAAACCATCTCTATTGCAGGAAGACAAAACCCGGGGACATTGATATCAAACATTTAAAAAGATTAAATAATCAACATGATACAACCGGGAGAAAGACATTGAGGCAACACCGCCGGCATACTGGCGGTCACCGGCGGGATGTCCGGTCATTAACGGTCTGCAAAAGGCTTCAGTCTGTTTAAAGCAGTTTCTGTTCCCAATACTGCAAAGACGCGGTCGAGTTCCGGGCCGTGAACTCGGCCGGTGAGGGCGGCGCGAATGGGCATGAATAATTGCCTGCCCTTGGCACCGGTTTTTTCTTTAACGTATTTTATAGCTGCAGGATAAATGTCCGCAGCGTTTTTGACGTTTGTTTGGAGATATTCGACAAAGGTCCGCACCACAAGACCGGCACCTTCTTTCTCCATCACCTGTTTTGCTTCCCCGGAAAGAGTATATTTATCGTCGAAGAAAATATCGATATGTTTTCCAACATCGGCAAGCATTATCAGATCATTTTTAATTAAATCCACAACCGCAGTGAACCACACCGGGTCAAGGGAATCAATTTGATAACCCGCCTCTTCCAAAAAAGACCTCAAACGTTCAGTTAATTTTTCTGTCGGGCAACTGCGAATATAAATAGCGTTGAGCCAGTGTAGTTTCTCTTCATCAAATATTGCTCCGCTTTTAGAAGCGCGCTCCAGCGCAAAACCGGCGATCATTTCCTCACGGGACAACACTTCCCGGCCTTCGCTAAAAGAGCTTCCCAAAAGCCCCAGATAATTTGTCAGCGCTTCCGGTAAGATTCCCTGTCTGCGGAATTCGCCGACGGAAACCGAACCGTGGCGTTTGCTTAGTTTGGCGCGATCGTGACCCAGAATCAGGCAATGATGGGCGAAAGTCGGCGGTGTAAAACCGAAAGCCTTGTAAAGCATGATCTGCAGTGCTGTGTTGGACAAATGATCTTCGCCGCGGATAACATGGCTAATTCCCATTAAATGATCGTCAATTACCACCGCAAAATTATAAGCGGGCATGCCGTTGGAACGGACAATGATAAAATCGCCGATGGCCGCCCCCTCGAACTTCATCGCCCCGCGGATTAAATCGTTAAACTGAATCGTCGTATCCGGAACTTTAAATCGGAAGGACGGTTTTCTGCCTTCTTTTTCTTTTTGCTTTCTCTGCTCCGGCGTAAGATTACGGCATTTCCCCATATAGCGGGGCATACGCTTGCTTAAGATCAACGTCTGGCGTTCTTCGTCAAGCTCTTCCTCCGTGCAATAACAGGGATAAACCAAATCAGCCGCCACCAGCTTCTGCAAATGTGCGGCGTAGATATCAAGCCGTTCACTTTGTTTGTATGGCCCGTAAGCACCGCCTTTTTGCGGGCCTTCGTCCCAATCAATTCCCAGCCAGGTCAAATCTTCGAGAAGGTTTAATTGATAAGAAAGGGCGCTGCGCGATTCATCGGTATCTTCGATGCGCAGAATAAAATCACCGCCGTGATGGCGGGCAAACATCCAGTTAAACAGGGCGGTGCGCGCATTGCCAACGTGCAATTCTCCCGTGGGAGACGGTGCAAATCTTACTCTGGGCTTATCAGCCATTATTCTTCCTTTCTTTTACTATCAATTTTCGACGACTTCACAACGACTTGGGATACAGCGCAACGTCACCTGAAGGTGATAAACAGCATATGGACTCGCGTGCCCTTTAGGGTATTTTAAGAGGTCGTCAGAGTGGCGACGGCAAATACCGCAATGCCCTCGTTCCTGCCCACAAACCCCATACCCTCGTTTGTTTTGGCTTTAAGATTCACATTGGCAACAGGCATACTTAATACTTCCGCTATATTAGCGGTAATCTCACCGGCAAAGGGGGCCAGCTTCGGCTTTTCCATAATCATGGAAATATCAATATTGACGACAAAAAATCCTTTCGCGGCAATGATTTCTCCCACACGTTCCAGCAGTACCATGCTGGAAATGTCTTTATAGGCCTGGTCTGTATCGGGAAAGTGCCGCCCGATGTCACCAGCGCCCGCCGCTCCCAGAAGTGCATCACAAACAGCGTGCAGCAAAGCATCAGCATCAGAATGACCCTGCAGCCCCTTCTCGCAAGGAATTTCCACACCGCCCAGAATAAGTTTTCTTCCCTCGACAAAACGATGGCTGTCATAACCAAAACCGGTGCGAATCTGCACTTTTCCTCCCGCCCGGCTTTTCAGCAGGGCCTCCGCGATAATCAAATCTTCCGGTGTTGTAATTTTAATATTATCATAAGACCCAGCGATCATTTTTACTTTTACGCCGATGCGTTCAACCAGAGATGCATCGTCGGTGCCGCTATAATTGTCGCTGCAGGCCGTCTCATAAGCCTTTTGCAGGACATTAAACCGAAAAGCCTGCGGAGTCTGGGTAATCCATAAATTCTGCCGCGGCACTGTTTTTACTACCAAATCATCGCCCCCGGTTTCCTTGATGGTGTCTTTCGCCGGAACGCCAATCACAGCCGCCTGGAACTCCCGGGCGGCTTCAACAACCCGTTTGATCATTTCCGAGGTAACAAAAGGCCTTACCCCATCGTGAACAACAACGATATCGCACTGGCCCTCAATAGCCGCAATGCCATTTCTCACCGAATCCTGCCGTTCGGCACCACCGGCAACAATCTTTGCCACTTTTTCCAAGTTGTTTGTGGCTACTAATTTTTCCCTGACGAATTTTATATCACCAGCCGGTGCAACAAGAATGATTTCATCAATATTTTCCGCCTGTTCAAATACTTTCAGTGAATGCACCAAAACCGGCAATTCCTGGAGATTCAAATACTGTTTTGCCGTCCCGGAGTTAAACCGCCGTCCTGCGCCGCCGGCGGGGATGATTGCCACCGTTTTCATAATTGACCTTTAAAAAAGCAAAAGCCCGGAAAATGTTTTTCCCGGGCTTATAACCAAAGGAACTGCTTCCCGTCCTTCTTACTTATCTAATTCCAAATTATAATGCCGTGTTTACTGACTTTTTTGATCGTATGTAGGCCTTAAATTATTTAGTATTATCAATATTAATTTTAATAAAATATAAGTTTTCTTAGCTTTGAATATTTTTCTTTTCCGCTGTTTCCTTTAATTCTGAAAAAATCATGCGACCGGCGGTTGTCTGCAATACACTGGTAACTATTACGTCCACATTCACGTTGAGCAATTTCTGGGCACCGTCTACAATAATCATCGTACCGTCATCCAAATAACCTACGCCTTGTCCAGATTCTTTACCTTCCCGAATGATCTTAACGCTCATTTGTTCGCCGGGCAATACAACCGGCTTCATCGAATTCGCCAGCTCATTGATATTCAGAACCCGGACACCCTGCAACTCCGCCACTTTGTTCAGATTGAAATCATTGGTTAGAAGTTTGGCATTGATCTTCTGCGCCAAGGCCACCAGTTTTGCATCCACACCTTTGACTTTGGGAAAATCCTGGTCGATAATTTTAATGTTGATATTTGAACTTTTTTGCATGCGGTTCAAAATATCCAGTCCCCGTCTACCCCGCGATCGTTTTATGGAGTCGGCAGAATCGGCAACCAATTGCAGTTCATTGAGTACAAAGCGGGGAACAATTATTTCGCCCTCCATAAACCCGCTGTCGCAAATATCGGCTATTCTTCCATCAATAATAACGCTTGTGTCCAGAATCCTTTGTTCGGTATCCGTTTTTACGGCGGATCCGCGAAAGTTAAATTCCTCGATTTTTTTTGATCCCAGGACAAGACCCAGATAACCAAGGATTCCAGTTAAAAGCAGGTAAATCCACGGAACAATTTGCTGATTTTCTCTGATTTTACTGACCATATTCAGACCAAAACCCAGAATTAACGCAATGAGCAGGCCAATGATCATACCGATAACCCCGCCCAGAATAATTTTCAGCGAAATTTTGCGCAGGTCTTTTTCCAGCATTATCACCAGGAAGGCAACAAATGATCCGATAATTAAGCCGGCAATTAATTGAACAATCAAATATGATGAATTCGGATCTGCCGTATAATAGGCAATAGCGGAACCACTTATCGAGCAAGCCAAAACCAAGAGAATTCTAATGACCAACCGTTTCACCTCCTTTACTCAGAAATGTATTATATTTATTAATTCCGGTTTCAGTTGAGAAATACCACGTTGTTTTAAAACAGAGGTATGTATACGGTTTCCTTTAAATTATCAGGGAAAGATGATTTACTCGTTTTTAATTTTCAAAGATCGTTTATTGCAAGACTGCCAAAGAATAAATCCTATTGAACGGTAAAAATAGTCTGTAAATCCTGCTCAACTTTATCTTCACGTTTATTAGTCGCTACGGATATTTCTTTAACCAGCAGATTTTTCGCTGTATCCATCATCTTCCGTTCACCAAAGGAAAGATTCTTATCGCTTTTCAATATAAAGAGATCTCGCAAAACACTTGCTATTTCAAAAACTGAACCAGTTTTAATTTTTTCGAGGTATTCCCTGTAGCGCTTATTCCAAGTCTGCTTGTCTATTGTAACATCCTTATTGCGAAGAATTTCATACACTCTTGGTATTTCCTTTTCCATAATGACTTCCCGCAAACCTACAGACTTGGCACTGGTGGTAGGGATCATTATCTTCATGCCGTTACCCATGATCTTCATAATATAAAAGGGCTGTTTCTTCCCCATAACTTCTCTGTTTTCAATGGCTTCAATGACACCCACACCCTGCGCGGGATATACCGCCAAATCACCTACTTTAAACATTTTACACATACCTGCCTTTCCTTAAGAACGCGACAGACTACCATCATTTTAACATTTTGTCAATAATTAATACTATTTAAAAAGAAAATGGCATGATATTTTCATTAACCCGTCCAATTCGATGGATCGACAAATAAGTTATTATTTTCGATTACTTACAGAACACACCAAAGAATTTCATCCACTGAATTTCCGACGGCGCCGTAAATTGCCGCGTTTATGATTTTTTATGAGTCCATCAAATTTTTAAGGCAGGAAAAAAAGGGGGTTGCGCGCTTTACCGTTCAGGCGAACTTCAAAATTCATGTAGGCATCGCCGGCTTCATCTCTCTCTCCAAGGAGGGCGATAATATCTCCTTTTTTGATCTTTTTATCAGTTTTAACGGATATCTTCTTCAAATGCGTGTAAACCGTCGCATAGCTGTTTTTGTGGCGTAAAATAATTGTATTGCCATAATCTTTTAAGGGTGAGGAAAATATGACTATTCCATCGTCGGCGGCTTTTACCGGAGCTCCGTCGACGGAAACAATTTTGATCCAATTATGATAAATTTTATTAGGTTGAATGCCGAAGCGTGTTTTCACCGTGTGTTGTTCCACCGGCCAGATAAAGCGCTTCTTTTCAAATTGTAGGTTTTCTTTTTCTTCCGTGGTTGATTTAGTTTTAGTTTTAGAATTATCATCTGTTTTTGCGTTCCCCGATTTTTGCCCCAGAGCCGGACCTGTTGCCGGTGCATTTTCCCGTGGTTTTACTTTAGCTTCTTTGCTGGAAGCGGCATCACTCGGAACACTTTTTCCAGTGGTTTTTCCCTTTGGTGCTTTAACTTCCGCCCCGCTGTCGGACCTGGCCACAGCTTTGTTTTCCGCATCCATCTTTTTGACGACAGTTAAAACGTCATCAATAACCTGACCGGCGGCGGGAATAAATACTATAGAGCCTTCCTCAATCGCATCAGGATTATTGACATTATTGGCTTCGGCTAAATCCTGCATCCGGACATTATAGGCACGGGCGATACTCCAAAAGGTTTCACCTTTTTTTACCCGATGATAGACACCCTTTGCCGGTTCTTTGGGAACATAGGACGATGGCGCCGAACAGGAAAGAATAAAAGCAAGGGCAAAAAGAATTAATAGAACTGATGTTAATTTTTCTTTCATTCCTTCCATCCGCTCTCCCCGATTAGACTGACAAAACGGCAGTCACACAGGTATTCCTTTTTGATGTCATTTACATCGTCGGAAAGGCGCGTCACCTTATATAAAGTTTGCAGATCTCTCTCGCCGACGGGAGCAATCAGCCTGCCTCCAACTGCAAGCTGCCCGATCAAATGTCTAGGTACCGCCGGGGCGGCGGCTGTGGTGATGATCGCATCGAACGGAGACTCTTCTTTCCAGCCGTAAGAACCATCGCCTACTCTGATGGCGACGTTATAATAATTGAGTTGATCAAGAATCCTGCGGGCGCGGGAAGCGAGCGTGGCGATGCGTTCGATGGAAAAAACGTAATCGGCCAGTTCTGCCAGAACTGCCGCCTGATAACCGGAACCGGTTCCGATTTCCAGCACCCTGTCCGTGCTTTTCAATTCCAGCTCCTGCGTCATGAGAGCAACAATATAAGGCTGGGAAATAGTCTGCCTCTCACCAATCGGCAGCGGATTATCGCTGTAAGCCTGGTTAATCAGACCTTCATCGACAAAAAGATGGCGGGGCACCTTTTCCATAGCCGCGAGAACCCGGGCATCGGTTATGCCTCTCGCTTTTATCTGCGTTTCCACCATTCGCGCCCGCTGTTTTCGATATCTATCCATTAATAAACCTGCATCTTTTTCTTTTTTTCAGGAATTACGTACATTTCCTGTACCATTCTGTGCCGCCTCAACCCCATGGCTTCCCGGGTGACAATTAGATAATAATATTTAAGCCTAGCCTTTTCGATAACAACATTGAATTGTTCTATGTCTATATTAATTTCTTCAATGAGTAACTGCTGCTCGCCGGCAGCAAGCGGACTTTCTTCATCGAGCTTTAACGATTGCAGATGCTCTTTTTTTATCTGAATTTCCTGATCCAGTTTGGCCAGTTCGGCAATGACGTCTTCTACAGCCATTCCGGCGCGACCCAGCACCGCCGCGCGTTCCTGTAAAAATTCCTCGCGTAATATATCTACGCTTTCTTCTTTTTTGAATTGCGACGGCTGCATAATTGCCTGCTCCTCTTTCAACAGGCGGTTTTTATCATTTAACAGCTCAATTTTCAACTCAAAAGGATTTCCGGACAAACCGGAATAAAAGTTTATCTTTACACTTTTACCTTATTTCGCTAAATATCTCAGAACTATTTTTTCTCAGGAGTCACGATGAGTCCGGATTTTAACTTCCCCATGTCGGAAGCCATTCGCCAAGCATACAAAGAAGGACAGGAAGACGAAACTCTCCTGCCTTTGATTTTCGCCAACCCGCAGGGCAATCCTGTCGGACGGATTGGCAAAGGTGATTCCGTTATTTTCTACAACATCCGCGGAGAGCGGGAAATAGAATTGACCCGCAGCTTAACGGAAGACAATTTTGTCCAGTTTCCTGTTATCCCTGATCTTAATTTGAATTTTGCCACCATGATTGAATATCAAAAAGGGCTCAATGTCCAGGTTGCTTTCCCTCCGGAAGGAACTTTGCAGGATACTTTAAGCGACATCATTTCCCGTCATAATCTGAAGCAGGCCAAAATCACCGAAGCGGAAAAAGCAGTGCATGTGGGATTTTTCTTTAACGGCAAAAAGCAGGAGCTGCTTTGCGGAGAAGAAAGAATCGTTGTTCCCACCCGGAAAGATGTCGCCCTGTTTGATGAAGCGCCGGAAATGTCCATCGACAGGATAACAAAAGCAGCGCTGGATAAAATTGACGATGATAATTGCAATTTCATCGTTGTCAATTTTCCGAATGTTGACGTTGTCGGTCATATTGAAAACGAAGCCGCCATTTTACGCGCCGTGGAAGCCGTGGACAAACATGCGGGCATCCTCATAGAAAATGCGCAGAAAAAAGGCATCCCCGTTATTATTACCGCCGACCATGGAACCGTGGAAAAATGGCTGTACCCCGACGGGGCGGTGGACACCGGCCACACAGACAGCAAGGTGCCCTTTATTCTCCTTCATCAGAACAAAAACCTGACTTTGCGCCGGGAAGGCGGGCTTACCGATATTGCCCCAACTGTCTTAAATATTCTTGGCTTGCCGCCTGCTCCCGCCATGACCGGTTCCTCGCTGATCGAACAAAAGCTTGCCGTAGGCGACATTGCGCAAAGATTATTATTAGTCGTTCTGGATGGTTGGGGGCTAAATGAGAGCACCAGAGGCAATCTTATCGCTCTGGCCCAGACACCGGTCATGGATAAGCTCATGAGCAGCCATAACATAGCACGGCTTGCCGCCTCAGGAGAAGCTGTCGGTTTGCCGCCGGGCACCGTGGGAAATTCCGAAGCCGGACATTTGCATATCGGCGCCGGACGCAAAATTTACTCCGACCGGTTCAAAATCGATCTCGCCGTCGCCGACAAAACTTTTCACACCAACAATGCTTTTCTAAACGTGATGCGAAAAGCTCAAGAAACAGGCAGGGTGCTGCATCTAATGGGAATAGTTTCCTTTTTCAGCTCCCACGGCTCCATCAATCACCTTTTTGCCCTGATGGAAATGGCCGCAGCCCAGGGAATTGAAAAGCTTTTCATTCATTCCATGCTGGGACGGCGCGGGGAAATGCCGGAAAGCGGCCCTGAGTATATAAAAAAAATCGAGGAAAAAACTTTATCACTAAAAACAGGACAGGTTGTCTCGGTAATCGGCCGCTACTGGTCCATGGACCGGGAGGAAAACTGGGACAGAATTGAAAAAACCTACCGGATGCTTATTTACGGTGAAGGAACAAAAGTACAAAGGTGATGGGCATATGGAAACAATAATAAATCAAACCAAAATTGTTCTGGATCGTGGTGACATTACAGAGGAAACAACGGACGCCATAGTGAACGCCGCCAATGAACGACTGGCCGGCGGCGCGGGTGTCGACGGCGCCATTCACAGCGCCGGCGGACCGGCCATTATGGAAGAATGCCGCAAACTCGGCGGCTGTCCGACGGGCCAGGCTGTCATCACGACCGGCGGCAACCTCAAAGCCAAATATGTTATTCATACCGTCGGTCCCATTTACCGCGGCGGAACGAGAAATGAAGCAAAACTGCTGCAAAGCGCTTATCGGGAAAGTCTGAAACTGGCCTTGAGGAAAAAATTGCAAAGCATTTCTTTTCCGGCTATCAGCACCGGCATTTACGGTTACCCTATAAACGAAGCGGCCCGGCTGGCGCTGCAGACATGTATTGAATTTGCCAAAGAAAACACCGGAATCAGCCTGATTCGCCACGTTTTGTTTGATCAGCGCAGCTATGATGTTTTCTCTTCAGAGTTCAAAAAATTGCTTTAACCTTAAATTAGACCGCTTAAAATTATGCGCCGAAGAACTAACCATGCCCGCCTGCAGCCGATAGGTGAAATTTTGTTTACCGCTTTCAAAAGAAGAGGCATGGCGGCAAAACTTGAAGAAAATTCCGTCTTGAAATTCTGGCCAAAGGCTGTAGGAGAAAAAATTGCCCTGCAAACCCAGCCTGACTGTTTACGGAACAAAACACTTTTTGTAAAGACCATCTCCTCGGTCTGGGTGCAGCAACTGCATTTTATGAAGGAGGAAATCCGCGAAAAGCTGAATGAACTGGCCGGCAAGACAGTCGTCAAAGAAATCCGCTTTACAATCGGTCACGAAATCAAAAAAACCAAACCCACGCTGGAAGAAGAAATTGCAGTCACCAAAAGAACCTATTTAAAAGACAGGGACAGAAAGATGATTGCCGAATGCACGGCATTACTTGCCGACAACGAACTGGCGACAATACTAAAAAGAGTCATGCAAAAAGAAATCAGCCGTCGCCGCCGGATGCAGCGCCGGCAAGATCGCTGAAAATATCATTCATCTGCCG
>JBDKUX010000165.1:0-9577 GCA_039679455.1 Smithella sp.
TGCGCCATGAATGTTTTGTCCTGTGAGAGCATTATTGTTGAGGTGCCAAAATACTCATCCCTGCAACGTGGGTCAGCAAATCACCGGCTTCGGCATCAAAGTTTCTTAATTCACGGCCCGGATGCAGTGTTGTGATTACGGCCTGTCCAATGATTTTTCTTCCTTCGCATCCTCTTAAATCTTTGGTTCTTACTCCCCAGACATTATGAAAGATGAGAGGTTGACCGTTTTTCACACCGATATAAAGCATGACATGACCTTTGCGCCAAAGCAGGGTTAAGTAGGGAATGGCTTTTTCCATAATTACTTTTTCTTTTTGTTCAGCTGTCATGCCGTTAAAACTGATATAACTGCCTGCTTCCTTGACTTGATCTTCAGAATGGCGCGGCAGCCATATTCCAAAAACGGAGAAAAAATCTCTGGTCATGGATGAACAGTCACGGTTGCCGTAAAGTCCGCCCCAGCCGTACGGCTCGCCAATCAGTTCATTGGCTATTTTGACTACATTGAGAGAGGTTAACCGTAAAGGCGCGATTGCCGCCGTATCCCGGGTAATATAGCCCTTTTTTATCACGGCATAGTCGCAGGAAGCATTTGTTGCCGCAACAAGAATTTCCAGTTTTTCCGGTGTTTCCCCGACCAGGGGAAAGCGATATCCCAGCGATGACTTTAAAGCGAATTGTCCGTTTTTATAGAAGATTCTGGTCTGGTCTCTGGTAATTACGGCATAGCGCCCCGCCTCCCATTCCTTGATAAAGTTATTATCTACGCGGCCAAAATCTTCCACCGGCATCCAGCCGAAAGTGAAAGAGGTTTCCACAAGCGCCCAGGTTTTATCAGCGCTTAAATGACAGACAAAAATCGGCGTGTTGGCCGCCACCGACGAGCGCTGCAGATTATCAAAAGGCCA
The DNA here is from genome assembly GCA_039679455.1 of Smithella sp. Taxonomy (GTDB): domain Bacteria; phylum Desulfobacterota; class Syntrophia; order Syntrophales; family Smithellaceae; genus MVRV01. The sequence continues at coordinate 911 of JBDKUX010000165.1, forward strand.
GCCGTCGCTGTCTCCGCCCGGTTTGTTAAAATGAGGGCGCTCAGTCGGCAAGGCCCGCAGGCTGGAATTGCGGACAGTAATGGCGGGATAAAGGGCGTTGGGGTAGTTACGCAGAGCTGCATTTTGCAGAAGCTTGTTGTACCAGTCTCTGGTGTGTTTTCTTTTATTTTCACCGTAGCCAAAATTTGCGGCAAATCTTTTGGAATCAACATCAACAGCGGCGGGCAAAGCGTAGAAAGGTTCCTGCTGGTGCCAGACCGAAAAATAGATGTTATTGTAGTCTTCAGCCAGGCGATTCTGGTCTTCCAAAGCGATCAGATCTCTGCTTTTGGTCTGATCCTGCAAATAGGCCAGATGATTCTGTTCTAAATCACTTACATCTTTAATGTTTTCCGGTACTTTAAGACAGGCGGTTAATGAAAGAACAGCCAGAAGTAAAATAAAAAAACTTGATCTTATGAAAAATCCTTTAATCAAATGTGGACTGCCTTTTTGGTGATAATTTCAATTAAAGAAGTTTTATAGTCTTTTTTGGGTATTTGGGCAAGATCAAATGACTAATTTTAACTTGGTGCGTAAAATAATTTATGGCATAAGAGATTGAAGGCTGGTATAAGGCACAAGTTGTTTAAATCTAAGATGAAGGAGATAATTCGTGGTTCCCGTCGGCATGTTAAAAGAATGTACTTTTTTCAAAGGATTTGATGATGGTGAGTTAAACAAATTATCTATCCTGGCGAGTGAAGAAAAGTACCTGGCCGGCACGCACATGTATCAAAATGGTGATCCCGCCAAAGCTCTTTACTTGATAAAAAAAGGTAAAATTGTTTTGTACATAGATAATTACATGGGGCCAAACAAACCACCGATGCAGGTTACAGTGGATATGATCATCGGCGGAGAGGCAATGGGCTGGTCCGCCGTAGTGGAACCTTATTTATATACGCTCAGCGCCCTTTGTATTGATGACACGGGAACCATCGTTATTGATGCAGTTGGCTTGCGTAAGCTTATAAATGAAGACGACACCATAGGATTTAAAATTATGCGGGCTGTGTCGAAAACAATAGCCAGCAGATTGACCCACACCCGAATAATTTTGGTAGGCGAAAGAAGCGGGTCTGTTACAGCCTAATATTAAACAAATAATTGCCTTAATGGCTTTAAAAGGAGATGGAAAGTGTCTAGTTTGTTTGTACCTAAAAAGATTTTTTTTACCAAAGGAGTTGGAACACATAAGGACGAGCTGCATTCCTTCGAGAGGGCGCTGCGCGACGCCGGCATCGAGAAATGCAATCTGGTTCAGGTTTCCAGCATCTTTCCGCCGCATTGTAAAATGATTTCCAAACCGCTGGGACTGAAGACACTGGTTCCGGGCGCCATTACATATTGTGTCATGAGTCGTTGCTGCAGTAACGAACCAAAGCGGCTGCTGGCGTCATCCGTCGGTTGCGCCATTCCTGCGGATAAGTCGTCATATGGTTATATCAGTGAACATCATGCCTACGGGCAGACGGAAAAGCAGGCCGGTGACTATGCGGAAGATCTCGCGGCGGCCATGCTGGCCTCTACTTTGGGTATTGATTTCAATGTTGATGAAAGCTGGGATGAGAAAAAGGAAATATTTAAAATCAGCGGCAAGATAGTCCGCACACTCAATGTAACTCAATCAACAATATGTAAAAATGACAAATTCACCACCGTAATTGCCGCCGCCGTTTTTGTTTTCTAAGAAAAAGGAGAAAATGATGAAGCCGGATATAATTGCCATATGTAATCAAAAAGGCGGGGTAGGCAAAACCACCTGTGCTTTAAATATTGCTGCCGGCCTGACGCTGTTAGGTAAGAAGGTGCTGCTTGTTGATTTTGATCCTCAGGCGCATTTGACCTATTCTCTGGGCATTGTTGCGCACGATCTTCAAAAGACCGTTTATTCGGTAATCAAAGGTTCGGTGCCTCTGGAAGAAGCGCTGCTGGAGCATGCGGGAATGAGCGTACTTCCGGCCAATCTTGACCTGGCGGATATGGAAAACGAAAAATCCACCCTTCCGGACGGCGAATTTACCTTAAAAAATAAACTGACGGGTATTCGGAACAAGGACTTCATCATTATCGACTGTCCGCCGTCCGCCGGATTCCTTACCGTCAACGCCCTGGCCTGCAGCCGGGAAATTTACATTCCCCTGCAGATGGAATTTCTGGCGTTGAAAGGAATGGGCCGCTTGATGAACAGCATTGAAGAAGTGCATAAAGTTTTCAACAAGAACCTGAAAGTATCCGGAATTATTGCCACCCGCTTTGATTCCCGCAAAAAACTCAATAATGCTATTATGGACAGCATCAATGAACGCTTCGGAGACAAAGTGTTTTCTACAGTAATTCGTGAAAATATCGTCGTGGCGGAAGCTCCGAGCTTCGGCCAGACGATTTTTGAATACGCACCGAAAAGTCATGGCGCGGAAGATTTTTTGAGTCTGTGCGAGGAAATATTGAAAAGGAAGTAATAAATTATTTAATTAGTCGGCGCTGCATCTTAAACAAAGCATAAGGTATGGTAAGCAGGCTAAATACAATCAGATAACAAATACCAATCAGAACATCCTGATTGAATATGCCGTAATTCAAGGCGCGCACAACATTAACCAGATGCGTCAGCGGCAGAGCCAGCGCAACCTGCTGCGCCCAAACAGGCAGACCGCTCAAGGGGAAAAAAGTTCCCCCGAAAAGAAACATCGGCGTTACAAACAAAAATACCGGCAGATTGAAGAGATCAATGGTTTTCACCACGGCGGTAAAGCACATGCCGACGGCGCCGAAGGCAATGCCGCCCAGAAAGGCAACAGGAAGAATTAATAACGCCACCGGATAGCTTACCAGACCGAAAAAGCTGATGACAACCATCATGATGGCCGTCCCGATTACCGATTTTGTTGCCCCCCAGACGATTTCGCCGGTGATGATTTCTTCGGCGTTAAGCGGCGTGGCCATCATGGCTTCAAAAGTTTTCTGATAATACATCCGGACAAAAGAACCATAGGTGCTCTCAAAAAAAGAATTATTCATAATATTGATGGCGACCAGCGCCGGGGCGATAAAGCTTACGTAGGATACCTGGGTTGTTTCATAGCGAATATTGCCGATCAAACCACTGAAACCGACACCAAACGCAATCAGATAAAATAACGGTTCCAAAAACGGAGGCAGAAAATTGATCTTCCAGCTTGTGCGGTAGACGGCCAGATTTCTCTGCCAGACACGAAAAAACCGCAATGAAATATCTATTTTCATTCTCTCAGCTCCCGTCCCGTCAGGATCAGGAAAACATCTTCCAGGGAGGCGGAACGCAGTACACAATCTTTGTTTTCAAAACGGCTGCAGATATCGCGGTAAAGATCATGCTCCCCGGCGGCATAAATAATCAGGCGATGTCCAAGATTTTCCTGCCAGACGTCTTTTCCCTGGATGTATTTTATGAGATCCGTCCCCGGCTCGGTCACTTCGATAATGTGATGACCGGTATATTTGCTGATCAATGATTGGGGCGATCCCTGGGCCAGAATAGTTCCATTATCCATGATCACCAACTCGTCGCAAAGACGCGATGCCTCATCCATATAGTGGGTTGTGAGTAAAATAGTCAAGCCCTGCTCTTTCAGGGCTTCCAGTTTATCCCAGACCTGATGCCGGGACTGGGGATCAAGGCCTATGGTCGGCTCATCCAGAATCAAGAGCTCCGGCTGGTTGATTAAAGCGCGGGCGATAATCAACCGGCGCACCATCCCCCCCGAAAGCTCGGCCACACGGAAATTTCGCCGCTGCTCCAAGGCGAAAAAATGCAATAATTCCATTGTCCTGGCCTGAGCCGTTTTTTTATCGATATTAAAATAGCTCGCAAATATTTCAAAATTCTGCAGCACATTAAGATCGGGATCAAGAGTGTTTTCCTGCTGACAGACACCGATCCGCGATTTGATGGCACGCGCCTTTGTCTTGATATCAAGGCCAAAGACGGAAAGATCACCGGCAGTGACCGGCGATGCGCCGTAAATCATTTTGATGGTTGATGTCTTACCGGCGCCGTTGGGGCCGAGAAGGCCAAAGCATACGCCTTTTTCCACGGTAAAGGAAATCTCTCGAACGGCGATAAAATCGCCAAAGGATTTCTTTAGATTCGTGGCTGTTATCAACGGCTGGCTGTTATCCATAGGCTGCTTTGTTCTTTGTCCCCTGATTGATGGAGAGGCAACATTACGTGAAGTACGGTTGAATTGTCAATAAAAAGCAAATTCATCTTCCTGCCTATCTTTTTATCAACATTTTTATTGATAATACCCGGCTTTGTTGCTAATAAAAAATACCATCCTACTTTTGAGGCATTAAGAGGCATTAATATGACTAACGGCGAAATAAAAATTGAAGTGATCAGTGAACTTACCGGAGATCCACAATCAAAAGTGGCCTTCGTAGTTAATTTAATGCGTGACTTGATGAAAGTCGACAATGATTATTCTCTCGATGAAAAATTATCGCCGCGACAGGCAGCCGCATTACGCCGCAAACTGAAAAAGGATAAGGAACTTCTTGATTGGTATAAGCAAGGCTTACGTTATTGCCAAATGATGGGGCTTTAAATTTTGCAGCAGGAAAAAACACGTCCCATAAACCGGGAGTCATTTTCTAAATTCCACGGCAAATGCGAAGAAGAAATGCTCCGTAGAATGGTTAATCCGGATATATAGCAACAAAATCAGTATTCGTTAATTTCCGGAAGCGCCATACTCTCTGAAGATGGGAAAACATTTTCTGGGTAATACCGGGCATAGTTCTTTTCAGCTCACTAAATCGCAAAGTATTGTCTCCTAAATGCCACATTATCAGTGACTTCCATTTTCCGCCGATTATATCCAGGGCTAATTCCATATGGCAATGATATTCGGTACTTCGAAATTTAATCAAGTTACATTCCTTGATCAATTTCTTGTTTGGAATTGCGGAAATGGTTATCCCCGGAAGCAATTACTGGAATATGACATTATCCAGAGATCCCGGTGATGTTCAGGAAGTGGAAGTCTCAGCGAAATCCTGTTTGGACGCACCGGCCCCCGGGGAGGCAAGACAGAAGGTCTAGTCCAGGCGGCAGCCGAAAGTGTAGCGCGCACCATCGGCTCTTCCGTCGGACGGGAAATCGTCCGGGGTGTTCTGGGATCTCTGCTGGGTGGACGCCGCAGATAGTACCATCAGTAAACATCCGCCTGTATTACAGGCTCCTCTTCAAAAGAATAAGGTACACCCCAGCAAAGAATTTGTTATTTCACGATTTCACCCCATTGCCTGCTCTATACTATATAGACATAGTAAAATATACTTTTCGACATATGGTATTTTTTTGCAATTGTAAATATATGTAAAGGCACAACTTGGGGAAGACAACCCTCTTTCAGAAAAAGCTTGCAGATAATCGGTGTGAATCGGTGTTTATCTCTCCCCACTGCAAAATCAGTATCCCTCCATTGATCGCAAAGCCGGCAATTGAGTTGTCGCAGTAAGCGTTTGTTTTTTATTTCGAAGCAGTTTCTTTGGTGTTCAATTGTTTAACTAGATATCCTGTGGCAAATGAAAGGGAGGAGGTGATAAATTTTTTCCGGCACCGTTCAAAATTGTAATCACATAAACTATTAGTACCATGCTGTCCGTAAAGTGAATCAGGAAATTTGTCTTGTGGTGTGTTAATGAAAGGGGGAATAGAGATGAAAAAAACCTGTCTTTGGCTTATTATGTTTATGGTTTTCGCTATCTTCCAGGCGACAGTAGTTAGTGCAGCCACGGAGGCGGAAAAACAGGCTGCTATTGAAAAAGCCTTGGCATGGATGGCTGCTAATCAGCAGGCTGACGGCCGATGGAACTACGGTGAACCTGATGGAGGGGATATTGCGGCGACCGGCGCAGCTCTGCTGGCATTTATGGAACAGAAGGACAAAACCGGAGGCTGGTTCGGCGTGGACTATACCACGGTTGTTAATAAGGGGTATGCGTTTCTCTTAAATCATGCCCAATCTGTTACCATTGGACCTCAGACATACGGAAATCCCGACACCAATGGCAATGGCATCGGGGTAAAGTTCGTGCCCGGCGCAGCTAACGGCAGGGATACCTATGTCACCGGCCTGGTGCTTCCCGCCTTAGTTAAGCGGGGCAACCTGAATGACGTGATTACTGTTGGCTCGCAAGCCGGCAGAACCTATAAGGAGGTCATCCAGGATACGGTGGACTATTTTGCCTGGGGCCAGAATGAAGTTGGATATGCAAGGGGAGCATGGCGTTATTATGCCAATTCCGGCGACGCAGATAACTCCACGACACAATGGCCTATTGTCGGCATGCTCTATGCCCAAACCGTTCCCGGTATTACGATCCCTGCGTTTGTCAAAAATGAATTAAAGATCTGGATTGATTATATTCAATACGTCAATGGGGGTTCCGGTTATGACTCACCAACTACCTATACCAACGAGTCAAAGACCGGCGGTCTGCTTCTGGAGATGGTATTTGCCGGATATGATGGCTATAAAACGGGAGACACTCTGGGCAAACAGGAGGCTTTGAACTACCTGGATACCAATTGGCAAAATGGACCAAGCGGCACATGGTTTGGAAATTTCGGCCATCCCTATGCCATGTGGGGCATATACAAAGGTCTGCAACTGACCATCGGTACTGACAACACCACGGAAATTACAAATTTACATGCACCTGGTCCGCTGGATCCGGGCCATACCTGGAACTGGTGGGAAGATTACTGCGAATACCTGGTTCATAGCCAAAATGCCAATGGTTCCTGGACAGGTTACTCTTACTGGGGAGCTGTTCTGGCCACACCCTGGTATGTTAACATCCTGAATGCTACAGTCATTCCGAAATGTGATCTGAACGGCGATTTCAAAATCGATCGTACGGACATCAACATCATCCTCTCAGGACGGGGGCTTCATAAACCCGGTGATGTTCGCGACATTGATGGGGATGGCTGGATTACGGTTAACGACGCGCGAGGCTGCGTGCTGCAGTGCACGAATACTAACTGTGCGCCCTAGATGGCAAAATTGAGGAGGTAAAAAGATGAAAAAAACATTGCTTGTTTTATTTGCATTTAGCGTGATTGGTCTCTTTTCGAGTGCCCATGCCTTTGCAATGCAGCTTAGTTTCGCGCCGAGTTCGCAGACCATCAGCCAGTACGGCACAGCGTCTGTCGATATCATCGCGACGCTTGGCGTCAGGGAGATAGTTGCTGCTTACGATCTGGACATAGCTTATGATCCTTCGATCGTGACGGCAACAGCGCTTTCTTTCGGATCGATGCTGGGTGGGTCGGCTAATTCCCTTCAGGGTGCTATTGGAACATCGGGCGTGGTCGATCTGTGGGAAGTTTCATTGTTGTCGGATGCGGATCTTGCTATCCTCCAGGGCGCCGGACCAATTACCCTGGCAACCCTGTACTTCAGCGGCGACAACATCGGTACGAGCCCGCTCAGTTTCATTAACTATGGGCAGGCGGGAAATGACATCAAAGGCTACAATAACATACCGTATGGCAGTCCTACTCTCGATGGCGGGTCTATCACAGTCACCGGAGGAGGACAAGTTCCCATACCACCCACCATGCTGCTTCTTGGCTTTGGACTGATGGGATTGGCAGGAATCAGGAAAAAGCTTCAGCATTAAATCAAGGAATCAAGAGAGAAGGCAGGGATCAATGTCTCTGCCTTCTTCTTTTTCTATTTCCAATTCAATGCTGTTCCATTTTTCCACACCGCAGCCCCGTCAGAACGGCCTTCATAAAATATTTAACAAAATTAAATATTAACGTATACGATTTCGTGTTATAATTAAAACATATCTATGCAACCGGTGCTTGCCGGTTTGATGTTAATTAATTCCAATTTTAAGTCAGGAGGCGTTTCGTGAATTTGGCGGAATTATTTTCGTTAAAAGGGAAAGTTGCCCTGGTTACGGGCGGTGGCCGTGGTCTCGGTAAATTTATAGCGACGGGGCTGGCGGAGGCCGGCGCCGATTTAATTTTAGCATCCCGAAAAATAAAAAACCTGGAAGACACAGCCCGGGAGTTGGAAGGAAATTATAAAATACGGGCTTTTGCCGTTACCTGCGACCTGAGCAAGGAAGATACCATTGAACCCATGCTGGAGGAAGCACAAAAGCAATTCGGGCATATTGATATTCTGGTCAATAATGCCGGGGTAACCTGGGGCGCACCCACGCTGGAATTCCCGCAGGAAAAATGGGATCAACTCTTTGATGTAAATGTTCGCGGACTCTGGATAATTACCCAAAAAGTTGCCCGCATTATGAAAAATCAGGGCGGCGGCAATATCATCAATATTTCTTCCATTATGGGTTTTCGCGGCTTTCCTGATGAATTGCAACCGACGATTCCTTATAATCCCACCAAAGCAGCCGTTAACTCACTCACCATGAATCTGGCCACAAAACTTGCTCCTTATAATATCCGGGTCAATGCCATTGCTCCCGGTTTCTTCCGCACGAATATGATGGCCTACATTGAAAAACCGGCGTATAAAGAACAATACGAAGCAACTCTGTCTTCTATTCCCATGCGCCGCTTTGGAGCAATCGATGATATCAAAGGGGTTG
>JBDKUX010000166.1:0-4623 GCA_039679455.1 Smithella sp.
CCGGCATAGTTAATCGCCGTCTGCCCCGCCTGATAGGGAATACCGTCCCATTCCAACCAACCCAGGGCTTTATTGTTTTGGAAAAACCATTCCACGTCCGAGTTTTCCAGTTTAAAAGAATTCACCAGAGGGAATAACTTATGCACCAGCCGAAGCGCTCGATACTGGTCGGGGAACGCAACGGCGGTAACAGCCGGTAATACAGGTATTGTATGTGTAATATCAACGTCAATAAGTGCATCAGCGCTTAGAATACCGGATAAGAAGCTGGTGCCCGGGGCCGGTTGTTTTAACAGGGCATATTTTAAAACAATCTTTACCAGTTCCAAATCTGCTTTGAAAGTGGCGGCAAGTGTTTGCTCAAGAATGGTTTGCTTGCCTGCCTGAAGCTGATAGCCGGCGATGGCATCCAGAAACGCTTGAACTAAATTCTTCTGCTCACTGCTGATATCGGGTCCGGGCGCTACCGCCAGGGCATCAATGTTTGCCTTAATTGCAGTGGTATCAAATAAGCCGTTTAATTTACCGTCGGTGAAAGTCTTGGCATCATTTGCCGAAGTCCAGTCTCTTTCAATAAATTTAATAAAGGTCTTTACATCTTCTTCACTCACGCCGCTCAGTTTGGCCAGGGCATTTTGCAGGATCTCTTGCTGCTCCGAAGCCGATATGTTGGCATTAAAGAGAGATTTGTTGGCGGAAAAATTACTTTGATAGTCCTTCTGTAGTTTTTCCAGTATTTGCTTAATCTTATCGTCTTTGATTTCTCTGTCGGCAAGGTTGCCTGCTTCATGCCGGAGCAGAAATTTGACATCTGCAAGTTTCAGCGGGGATTTGTTCAGGCTGTTAACTGCTTCCACAAAATCCAATGTGTCTGCCGGCGAATTGGATGCATCCAGCCCGGTCAGGTCGGTGAGCATAACGTAATCATCGACTTTGAGCTTCATTTTCCTCATTAACCTGGAAGCAGCAAACAGGCTGCTCAGGTTGGAGAAGGTGAGGTTGCCGTCAGGCAGCAGCGGCAGCAACTTGTTCAAATCCTGCTCTTTGATTTGCAGGCAAACCGAGATGCTGGTTATAAAATTGCTCATAAATGAAGTGCCGTCGATTTTTTCCGGCAGCAATCCCTCATCAATAAAACCATTCTTTGCCTTGTTCAAAAATATTTGATGGTAAATGGGTTTGGGGGCATCGTCAGTCAAAACCGTGTGCGGAATTTCTCCGTAAAAGCCTGTCAACTCGTCTATTTCAATTCCTGTTTGTTCGGACAGCTTTAATAAATCGGCTGCTTTCACCAGGCAGGCATCGTTTAATGTTCCATTGCCCAATTTCGTTTGCGAAATAATTTCATCCAGTACTTCCAGTTTCCATCCCGTTTTCTTTTGCCAACGCAGAAACCGGTGTATTCGATCCAATGCCGCCACATTTAGATTGGCTATTTCTTTTTTGGCGGTGTCACAGCTAAGGTCAAGATGCTGAATGAAGAGATTGTCTGCAGGGTCAATAAAACCTAAAGCAAGCAGTAAATCCAAATCCTTGTAGGTAAGACCGGTTTTATCCAGAAAATGATCAATCCTCTTCATATAATCCAGGACATTACCCATAACGGGGGGCGTATCCCACTGGGCGGGAGCATTCCAGCAGGATTGCTGGTCAATCAAATTGGCTTTGGGAGTTACGATCAAGTTTCTTTCCGCAGCGGTTAATCCCAGCTTCTCTGCTGCAATGGCTTCATCAGCAGGGGTTCCCGCCGATTGAAAATCTTCCATGAGTGTTGCTCGCGAAATATCAAAGCGGGTGAAATAGGCTTTGGCTTCGGTATGGTATAAATCGAAAGGCAGCTTAAAAGCGTAATTGGCCCCTTTTAAAGTATTGTAGACAGCCGTATTCACATATTCGGGCGCAGCCGCCAACTCTTCTGCGGGTGACAGTGTTTGTCTCAACCGGAATACCTTGTAATTGTTGCCCCCCGTGTTGATAATTTTGCAAACGACTTGCTTGTCCCGCAAATAATGGGGCAGTGTTGCCGCTGTGCCGGTGGTTGTTTCGGTCTCAAAAATCAACGCCGAATCAGTTACAGGCAACCCCGCCGCTTCCAGTGCAGTCAGCAGTCCATTGGAGATTTTTCCTTGCGATGGATCTGCTCCGTCGGAAAGCACTCCGGTAAAATTCACGCCTGCATCGGGGCTTATGGCCTCTTCCAGCAATTCACATACTAAATCTATATACGGCACCGGGGTCTCGGCATTTTCACAACCTAAATCAATGTCACCCAAATCGGGTCTGCGTTCAAACAAAACATCTTTGGCCAGGTGTCCGGTTGTGGCCGGCATTGTGGTAAGATCCGTCACACTTCTTTTATCCAAATACTGCAGAATTTCTACGAGGTATGCCGCCGGACTATAAACCGAACGGCAATGCTCGCAGGAACAGGTATCGGTGAGTTGGAAAAGAGATTTCAGGTTGGGAAAATCTTCGCTTACGGCTTCCAATTTTAACGACAATGTCTTCATTTCTATTGCGGGCATATGTATTGCCCGGAGGGTGTCTTGAAGTTCACCGGCTATGAGCATGGCCGCCGTTGTGGTCCGTTCGGCTCTTTTGAAAATCTCCCCGGCTTCTTTGGGGGCGATTCCCGCCTTGGGCGCTATTTCCTGGACAAACCGGGTTTCGCCTGCGGCGGCAATGCCATATGATGAAGAAATATTCTGTTTGCGCAGTCCAAGAGTTTTGCCGTAGTGCGGCACTAATTTAAAAATACGCTGCACGGACTTTAATTCTTCCCTGATGGCTTCGCTTTCTTTTGAAGGTAGTTTTTTATCCTTCAGGTAAGCGGATATATTATGGCGCCGCAGGTCAAAATCTTCATGTTTGGATAAAAAGGCGGTAATCTCCTTCTGGTTTTCCAGAACGGGTTTCTTCTCCCTTTCCAATTGCGCGGTAAAGGCCATGGTTGGATAGGCCTTCTCCATTTTTCTGACAATGGATGAGGCATGAAGGTCAATCAGTTTTTTGTTCAGTGGTTTCCCGGCAAGGTCGATTTTATTTGCCGCCCCGGTTAATTCCTTTTTCCATGCCGCTTTATTCAGTTTGGCCAACTTTTTGATGTCATCCGGTTTTTTGATCTTTTGCGATTCGCTGATTTGGCCGATGATATGGTCGTCAAATCCCAGCAATTCGCCCAGGGCAAAGCTTGTTTTGGCCTGGGCCGCCTTCACGTCGCTCTGGAAAAAAGATTCATCGGTGATTATTTTGAGAAAGGCGTTCGGGTCGTTTTTATTCTCTTCGAAAATCTTCCCCATCTCATTTATCTTGTTTTCCAGCACAAAGCGGCTTACGATGTTCAGCACTTTCCGGCGATGCTCATTTTTGTAATATTCTTCCGCCTTCGTTCTGTATTGCTGCAGTAATTCCACATTCCGCTTCCATTCCTTTGCTACTTGAGCCGATATGATCATTTCTTTTACCGCAGCCTGCACATCGCGCTGTATGATTTTTACATCTGTTAATGACGCATCGTACAGCAGAGTTTGAATGTCGGCGTTGATGTCGATAACCAGGCGCGCATGCAAGGATTGAATAAAATCATTTTTCAGAATAGTATTTTTGCGCAGCAGGGCATAGAAAAAGGCGACGTCTATTTTTGATTCGGCTTGTAAACGATGAGCCACCACCAGGTGTTCTATTTTTTCCGCCGGTATTTCCGTCTCCCTGGAGAGAAAGGTAATATCTCTGTTTTCTTTGCCTTCCTGCAGCTCGGCAACAGCTACCCTGTCGGCCAGATAAGTCACCTGTTTCAATATATAATCATACTCCACCACTTCCGGCTGAATAGCCGTTTCAATAGTTATATTGATCTCTTCCCGGGGCGAGGCATTAAACCGCACCGCATCCATATCGGAGGCAAAGAGCGGGGTTTTCTTTTCGCGCGTAAGGACCTTGACGGCAATATCCGCAGTTCCTCTTTCCTTTCCGCTGAGCTGGCTGGAAGACCATTCGATTTCGTATTTTCCATCCCGGTTGGTGGAGCATTCACCCAATAGCTCCTCGCTGCGCATGTCCCTGTCGTATGCCTGCACGAGAAGATTGGCCAATGGCCGGTTGCGCCTGTCAACCACCCGTCCGAAAACGAGGTTTTCTTTTTTATCTTCGATTTGCTTTGCCATATTGCGCCTCCCGAAAATTAAGATCTATATACTTGAATTTATAGTGGTCATTCCAATTATTTAAAATTCTAAGTTGCCCATGAGTTTGCCCATTCTTCGCTGAAGAATTTGTTATGCTCCGCATAACTGCTTGTAGCAGCGCTGATCAGACTGGGTATTCCCACAATCAATAGATAAAGCGGCCCGAGCACCCGGCTCTGCCAGGTATGCCCAAATTCGTGCGACCAATCTGAGAAGCCATGACCACCAATGACCACCGGGCCAAAGGAGATACCTCCGGGATTACCCATATATTCGGGCATTTCTATTTTAGCGCCCATTCCCCCGCGAAAGCTGACATCTCCGCCAAGCAGTACGAAAATGACTCCTATCCCCAATCCCAGTGAAGTTTGGAGTGCGCCCCAACTAAAATCCCAAAAGCTGAGCGGCTGCAGTACCGTAGCCAACACTAATACGATCA